>JANYJQ010000202.1 GCA_025358435.1 Holophagaceae bacterium | reverse complement strand
TCGATGTGAAGAGCGAAGCGACCACGCCCACGGTCAGGGACACGGCGAAACCTTTGACCGGACCCGTGCCGAAAATGAAGAGCAGAAGCGCCGCGAACAGCTGGGTCACATGGCTGTCCACGATGGTCCAGAACACCCGGTCGAAGCCCGTCTGGATGGCGCCGGCCACGCTGCGGCCGTTATCCAGTTCTTCCCTGATGCGTTCGAATATCAGGATGTTGGCGTCCACCGCGATGCCCAGCGTCAGCGCGAACCCCGCGATGCCCGGCAGGGTGATGGTGGCCTGGAAGGAGCCCAGCAGCCCGAGCATCACGATCAGGTTCACGGTGAGGGCAACGATGGCATTAAGACCCGACCACTTGTACCAGAACAGCATGAAGATGATGATCGTGCCGAAGCCGACGATGGCCGCGGTGATGCCGTGCTTGATGGAATCGCGCCCCAGGCTGGGGCCCATCGACTGTTCTTCCAGGAATTTCATGGAGGCGCGAAGAGAGCCGCTTTTCAGTTTCAGGGCCAAGTCATCGGCCTGCGCTTGAGTGAAGCTGCCCTTGATCTCAACGCCGCTTCCGATGATTTTCAGTTCCGAACGCAAAACGCTGATGACCTTGCGGTCCAGCAGGAACGCGAATTGGCGGCCTTCATTGGAGGCTATTTCCGTGAGCTTGGCGTTGGCGTCGGCCCCTTCGCGATTCAGAGTGAAGTTCACGGTGTTGGTGTTGAATTGGTCCTGGCCACGGCTCGCGTCAGTGATCGCGCTGCCTTCGTAATAGACTTTGTTCTCCAGGAGCACCCACTGCCGGACGTTCTCAGCTTTTTTCTCGCCGGGCTTGGCTGCGCGGATGGCGGCCTTCATCTGGTTGGTGACCACCGTGGGCTCTTCCTCGAGCTCGGGGAATAATTCCGTGCCCTCGGGCAATTGTCCGCCGAGCATGGCTAGGGCTTCGGCCTCGGTTTTAACTGGAATGACGTTGGGCTGCTTTTTGTAAAGCATGTGCACTTCCAGCCGGCCAGGCGTTGAAAGGAGGCCCTTGATGCGTTCGCGTTCGGCTTCACCCACGCCCGGCAGCTCCACAATGATGCGGTTGCCTTCGGCGCCGCTGGGCGTGATCTCGGGTTCCGCCACGCCGAATTGATTGATGCGGTTCTCGATGATCTGTTGGGCGCGCTTGTTGGCATCATCCTTCAGCGATTTCTGGTAGAGGTCCTTTTGCTTGAGGATCCGCGCGGTGCCCTGCTCGGTGATGGCGTAGCCGCCGAAGCCGGCCAGGATCTTGGCGACGGCCGCATGGTTTTCGTCTGTGACTCCCTCCACGCGGACCGAGGTTGTGTCGGATTTCACGGTGACGCCGGAGATCGCTTTTTCCAGGATCCGTTCGGAAATCCGGTCCCGGGCGTCCCGGAGATCGGCTTCAAGGGCTTCGTGGCCCTGGACTTCGAGCTCGAAATGCACACCGCCCCGGAGATCGAGCCCCAGGCGGATCTTGGACAGGGGGATGAAGAAGTAGCCAAAGGCCGCGCAGATCAGCAGGGTCGAGATTAGGCGGATTAAAGACCGTTTGCTCACGGGTTGAGTTCCTTTAAACAGGCATCATGCTTTTTGAGGCTGCGTGCTGGCGGGCCTGATGTCCAGCGGTGGAAAATCCGGACCCGGCGGCACAGATTCAACTGGGCGAATCCGACTTGGAATCCGGTTCCGAAGCCAGAGCCACCACTGCGTGGCGTTTGGCCTTCACGGTCGTATTGCCCAGCTTCAGCCAGAGGAACTTCTCTTCGACCCGGTCGATGGTGGCATAGAGGCCGGAGCTCAGGATCACTTCGTCGCCTGACTTGAGCGTGGAGAGGCGCGCTTCCATCTCTTTGCGGGCCTTCTGCTGGGGCCGGATCAGCAGGAAGTAGAAGAGCGCGGCCATGCCGCCGAAGAGCAGAAACTGCATGGCGGCGGGAGGGCCTCCAGCTGCGGATTGGAACAGGGCGAATTCGAACATCATGGCTCCTCGGTTATCCATCTCTCCCGCGTCGCAGACGCAAAGGCCGGGAATCGACCATCCAGCAGGGCCAGACGTGCGGCGCGGGTAAGCCCTACAGTGTAGCTCAGGTTGTGGATCGTGTTGAGCGTGAATGCCAACAGCTCACCAGCCCGGAATAGATGATGCAGGTAGGCCCGCGAGAAAGTGCGGCAGGTGTAGCAGCCGCAATCCGGATCCAATGGCATGTCCGCCTCGCGGTGCCGGGCGTTCTTGATGTTAAGGCGGCCCCGGGATGTGAGCAGCCTGCCGTGCCGTGCCTCGCGGGTGGGCAGCACGCAATCGAAGAGATCCACGCCCTGCTCGATGCCAAACAGCAGGTCTTCGGGCGTACCCACGCCCATGAGATACCGGGGCCTGTCACTGGGTAGCTCATGGACAAACTCCGCCAGGGTCGCGTTCATCAACGCTTTGGGTTCGCCAACGCTGAGTCCGCCCAATGCGAATCCCTGGAAAGGCGTCACAGCATCTATCTCCAGGATTTGATGCAGGTGATCCCGCCGCAGATCCAGATGGGTGCTTCCCTGGTTGATGGCAAAAAGACCCTGGTGCTCACCCAGCGGAAAATCCTTGCAGCGCTGCAGCCAACGCGTGGTGCGTGCCATGCTCAGTTCCAGCGGTCCGCGTTCCAAACCGCCTGGCGGACATTCATCCAAGGCCATCACGATGTCGGACCCCAGATTGCGCTGGATTTCCATGGCGCGTTCCGGGCTCAGGAAATGGCTGGACCCGTCGATATGGCTTTGAAAGGCGACGCCTTCTTCGGTGATCTTCCTCATCGAGGCGAGCGAAAAAACCTGAAAACCGCCGCTGTCCGTGAGGATGGGGCCTTCCCATCCCATGAATTCATGGAGTCCGCCGAGCCGCGCCACCAGCTCATCTCCAGGCCTCAAACTTAAGTGATAGGTGTTGCCGAGAATGACCTGAGGCCCAATTTCTCGGAGCTGCGCGGGTGTGATGCTCTTCACCGTGCCTTGCGTTCCCACAGGCATGAATGCCGGGGTGACCACCTCGCCGTGGGCAGTTTGAAACCTTCCAGCCCGGGCCCTTGCACCTTTGACAGGAACCCGAGGCAATTCAGTGGAAAAAGAAAAAATAATGTTTGGTGACATAGCGGTGACACAACCTTGTGGTGAAGCCTCGAAAGTCACGGGTCTGTGACGTTCGGAGTGGCTCATGTCATGGAAAGTGAACAATCGCCAGATGTAACAATGGTGCGGAATTCCGTAGAATTTCGCGCTTGACGGGAAGAACTCCACTTGTCATCTTAGCCTTCGGGCTTGCCCCAGATCTTTATCCTAATCAAACGAAGCCGAATCTGCTTTTTCTGCGGATCCGGCTTTATTCCTTTTCACTCGGGACCTTTTCAGGGAGCCGCATGAGCAAAGATTCCAAACCTGCGTCCGCCCCGGCCCAAAAGCCGGAGACGCTGGAGGATGCGGTCTACAAATCAACGCTGTCCGCTGGCAATAGCG
>JANYJQ010000200.1 GCA_025358435.1 Holophagaceae bacterium | reverse complement strand
CCACCAATGCAGGCGATTTTAAGGACTCGCCATCCACAACAAGGAGGAGGGGTCGGGACATGCCTTCTCTGAGAAAATGAAAGTGTAGCCTTTGTATAAGGATAGCGGCAACTTGGCCGCGGGGCCTATTGGCCAATTCGGAATTCGCACATGGATTAATGGCTCTTCTCGTGTATTCTGGAAGGCCGCCATGACCTTAAGGTCCGGCGAATCTGAGGCGGAAGGGGTGATACTGCATGCCATTAGTCAAGATCAAGGAAGACGAGACGTTTGAAAACGCTCTGCGACGCTTCAAGCGAAAGTGCGAGAAGTCTGGAATCCTCAGCGAGCTTAAAAAGCGCCAGCACTTCGAAAAACCGTCCGCGAAGCGGAAGCGGAAAATGCTCGCCGCCCGGAAGAAGACCCTCAAGCGCCTCTCCCAGGAGCGACGCCTCATGAAGGGCGCCTGATACCCAGGCTGTTCCCTGTTCGCATTGTTCAAAAAGGCCCGATTTCTCGGGCCTTTTTGATTTGGGCCCTGGGCGGTAGGCTGTGGACCGTGGGCCGAAGAATGTTTTGCCTACAGCCTAGAGCCTAGAAAATGGGCATTGGGCAAAACACGGTTCCCGAAGCCGCAATCCTAACCCAAACGAAAATCATCCTTCTTTAATCGACAATCAACCCATGCGTATTTCCAACCCCGTTCAAGCCGAGCTGGAGGCCCTGGAATTCCCGGACCTGCGGGAGTTGATTGGACGCGGGGCGAAAACCCATGCGGGGCGCGATGCTCTGGCCGCCATGCACCCTTTCGATGGCAGGGCGAATGTCCGGCGCCTGCGCCAGATGGAGCTGGAACCACTTTGGCGGCTGAAGCCAGGGGACCTGCCGATCACCAACCTGGACGCCGCTTTCCAAGAATTGCTGAACCCGGCCGGATGGCTGCTCCCGGAACATTGGCGCAGCTTCCGGGATGGCCTTCCGGCCTTGACGCAACTGCTGCGGTCCGTCGCGGCCCTGGGCTGGCCAGCGGCGTCGATCGCACCGGAAGGCACTCATCCGGGCATCGATTGTCTGCACATCACCGCGGCCCTGTTGCCGGACCCTACTTCTTTCGCGGATCGCTTCCGCCGCGTCTTCACTGAAGAAGGCCTGCTGGATGCATTGAAAGTACCGGGCCTTGCCGATCTGCACGGCCTGCGACAGCGTGCGTTCCAGTCGGTGCAAGCCAAGTTGAATAGACTCCTCAGGGAACATTCGGAAGCATTCCAGGAAGCCTCCATCGTGGAGCGCAACGGGCGTTTCTGCCTGCCTGTCCGGTCGGATCGCCGGGGGCAGGTGGAGGGGCTGGTGCTGGACCGGTCGAACACCGGCGCCACTTTGTTTCTTGAGCCCATGAGCGCAGTTTCGCTCAACAACGATTATGTGGAAGCCGACAGTGCGTACACACAAGCCGTCCAGGCCTTTCTGCGGCGCCTGTTGGAGGAATTGCGGGAGCATCGTGAAGATTTCATCCGATGGCGCGGCTTCCAGGGGGAAGTGGATGAGATTCTCGCGTTGCTTCGCTGGCAGAACCTCTGCGATGGTTCGCTGCCGGAACTGAATGCCAGCCGCCTGCATCTGGCTCTCGCCCGCCACCCACTGCTGCTGGCGAAAGTTCGGGAAGCCATGGAACTGGAGCCCCTTGATCACGGCGTGGTGCCGCTATCTCTAGACCTCCACGATGACTGTCCGGGGCTCGTGATCTCGGGCTCCAACACCGGTGGCAAGACCGTGGTGCTCAAGACCGTGGGCCTGCTGGCCTGCCTGGGGCACGCGGGCTGCGCCATCCCCGCCGAGCCGGGCAGCGCCCTGCCCCCCTTGCCGAGCCTGCATGCCGATATCGGCGATCACCAATCGCTGCTGGGCAGCCTCTCCACATTTTCCAGCCATATCATCCACGTGAAAGCCATTCTGCATCATGCCAAGCCGGGCGGTCTCGTGCTGCTGGATGAACTGGGCACCGGCACCGATCCAAAGGAAGGCGCGGCGCTGGGCATCGCCATCCTCAGGGCCCTGAGCCGCCGTGGCGCGTGGGTGCTTTGTTCGACACATCTGGGCGAAATCAGCCAATGGGCCCTTTCCAACCCGCGCTTCCAGAACGCCTCCGTGCAGTTCGACGAAGAAAAACTCGCGCCCACGTATCACTTGATGGTGGGCCTGCCTGGCCAGAGCCGCGCCCTTTCCATCGCCCGGCGCCTGGGATTGCCGCCCCAGGTTCTGGACCACGCGAACCAGGTTCTTGGGAAACGTGAAAAGGACTGGCGGGAATTCCTGCAGAAATTGGAGGCGGACCGACTTCGGGTGTTGCAGCTCGAAGCTGAATTGCGCACGGGCCAGCAGCTCCTGGAAAAAGACCGCCGCATCCTGCAGCAGCGAGAAGAACACTTGCGCGAATTGCATGAAAAGGCCCAACGCGATGGCACCGAAAAAGTCGAGCGCGTGCTGGATTTCCTCGATCACGAAGGCAAACGCCTGGTGAAGGAGCTGAAATCAAAATCCAAGCTTTCAGAAAACGCCGACCGCCTGGGCACCGAGACCCATGAGCGGGTGAAGCTGCTCACAACAATCGCCGCAGCCGAGCTAAAAGCGAAGGTTCCGAAACCCAGTCCCAGCAAGGATCTTACAAACCTCAAGCTGGATGGTTTCGCCCGCCATCGCGATCTGGGCATGGAAGGCCGGATCACTGCCATCAAGGGCGATCGCGTGACCCTGGAAGTGGCCCCCGGCAAACGGTTCGAGGCGCGGGCCGGCGAGCTAGAGGCTCTGCATCGCAAGGATCTTGAAACGCCTAAAGCTGTGGAAGGCCGTGTGCGCGTGCGCGTGGATGCCGATGATGCAGTTGAAGAATTGAATCTCATCGGCCGCGCCAGCGACGACGTGGACACCGAGGTCCACCGCTTTGTTGAAAGTGCCATCGCGGGAGGCCGTTTGCATATCCGGATCGTCCATGGCCACGGCACCGGCCGGTTGAAAAGCGCTGTGCGCCTGGCCTTGCAAGGCCATCCCGGAATCAAGAACATCGAGGATGCGCCCTTGAGCCAAGGAGGCGCCGGGGCCACGCTGGTCACGCTGCGGTGATGGCCGTTTTCTTCGCCTTTTCAATCCGGATTCTTTTAATGTGGCCTGTCACTAGGACATGAAGCGTTGCACCCGATCCCAAAGTTCCATTACGGCGCTGTGGCCATGAACACCGCATGCCCGGAAAGGATCACGAGATCTCCGTTGGGTAGGACCGCGACGCCCAGGGGCTCGAAGAGCGAGGCAGGGAACGGTCCCGGCGCTGCGTTCTGCACGCCTGGCTGGCCAACAATGGTGGAAACCAGGCCGGCGGAAGTGATCTTGCGGATGGTGGCGTTGTACAGGTCCGAGACATAGAGGTTGGCACCGCTGTCGATTGCGATCTGAACGGGATAGTTGAAGCGGGCCGCTGACCCCAGGCCGTCCACGGAAGCCGCCGCCCCCGCGGTTCCCGCGAAGGTCGTCACCTGGCCAGTGGAAGCGATCTTCCGGATGGTGTGATAGCTCTCGTCGGCCACGAAAATGTTTCCCGCGGCATCCACGGCTGGCCCTGTGATGTAGCCAAAGGAAGCCGCAGATCCGGTTCCATCCGCGAAACCAGTGACACCAGCCGTCCCGGCGATGGTTGTGGCAACGCCGGCCGGGGTGACTTTGCGGAGAGTGTAGTTGTTGCTATCGGTGATGATCAGGTTTCCCGAGAGGTCCATGGTCATGCCGTTGGGAGAATAGAAAAGGGCGACATTGGGCGCGCCATCCAGGGAGCCCTGGGTGTTGAATGTTCCGCAGAATGTGCTGACCACGCCGCCACTGACCTTCCGGACCACCTCGTTGAAGGCATCCATGACGTAAAGGTTTCCGGCGCTGTCGAAGGCATGGCCCCGGGGCAGATAGAACAGCGCGGTGGCCACGGGCCCATCCAGGTATCCCTGCGTGCCTGTGATGCCGGCCACGGTCGTGACAATCCCGCCAGGCGTGACCTTGCGGACGGAATTGTTCCGCGCGTCGCTGACGAAGGCATTGCCCTGGGCGTCCACACTCAGGTAGATGGGCTGGTTGAAACGCGCCGCAGCTCCGTTCCCATCCGCGGTTCCGGAGCTGGTCACATTCCCTGCAAGCAGCGAGAGCCCGCGAGCCACGACCGTCACCGTCTTGGTATCGGAAGCTCCACCCCCAGTGGCCACCAGCGTGTAGGTTTGCCGCCGCAAAGGAGTCACCGTGGCGGAAGTCTGGGTGAGTGAAAGTGAAACTCCATCCAGGGTCAGCGCGGTGGGAGATCCAGTCAGCGACCAAGAAAGCGTCGCGCTCGAGCCCTGGTTCACTTGGGGGGCGCTCGAAATGAAAGAAGTGATCGTTGGGGCCAGTGGGCCTGGGTCCGGCCCCGGGCCTGAGCTGCTGCTGCTGCACCCGCTGATGAGGCCTGAAACCAGCAACAGCGTTCCGAACTTAAATCGCGTTTTCATGCCTTCTCCCTTTGGATCTCAAAGTCATCCTAGGTGCGATTCCCAGAATGCTATGGACCAATTTCGCTATTTCCCGTTGGACCAGTTGGGATCCCGTGGAATCACGCGAAGGCTGGTCAACCCTCTTCACGAGTGGCTTGGCCCAGCGGTGGCAACTCCAGTAGTCCTGAGATCTGCGGCAGATGGTTTCAAGACTCGTTTGAGGGACAGATAGCACCGTCCTTCTGGCCCCTCGGTACAGGGTTGATAGGTGACCTCCAACCTGGACGACTCTTCCAGGCCTTCGCCTGTGATGGGCACGGCCACGGCTCCGCGCCAGATGGAGTCACCGGCTTCATCGGTCCCCGAGGGCTTAGGAAGCGGGCCGACCTTCAGATTCCCGGGGCCCCTCAGCACTACATTGAAGCGGGCTGCTTTCAGATGGGCTCCCGCAGGCAGGGAAATTGCGAGGATCCCTCCGGAAACAGTGATGGCCACGTCCTTCACTGGGTCGAAGGCCGCACCAGCGGCCAGCGGAAGGCAGAGCAGGGTTTCAGGACGCAGCAGTCGCATGAATAGAGTTCTCTGGTACGGCGAGGCCGGAAGTGGTGGAGACCTGCCCTGATTCGGTGATCAGCACGCCTTCAGCCCCTGGTGTGGACTCGATCAGATCCAAACCGGTTTTAGGGCCGAGCAGGAAGGCGGCGGTCGCGAGACACCCGGCCCGGAAGGTTCCAGAAGCGACAACTGTGGCCGAAGCCAAGCCACGGGCAGGCAGGCCGGTGCGGGCGTCGAGGAGGTGGTGGTACCGGATGCCGTCCTTCACAAAGGCCCGCTCGTAGTCGCCCGAGGTGGCGATGCCGGCGCCTCCGCCCAGGGCGATGGTGAGCCGATTGCGGCCGGCATTCCTTGGATCCTGGACCCCGACGGTCCAGGGGCGCCCATCTCCCCGCCGCCCCACGGTGCGGACGTCCCCGGCGAAATTCACCAGAGCGCTCTCCACGCCTTCGGAAGCCAGCAGATCTGCGACTGCGTCCACCGCATATTCCTTGCCGACGCCGCCGAGATCCAGTTCCATGCCCGGGTGGTGGAAGCGCACGGTGCCGCTTCGCAGTTCCACCGCAGAGGCCCGGACGAGCGGCAGCAGCACCGCCAGCTCGCCTGCGCTGGGAATCCGGCCGGTCTTGAAATCCCAAGCCCGCCAAAGCACGCCGATGGTCGGATCGAACCGGCCGCGGGTGGTCTGGTGGAGATCCAGGGCAGCGCGGATCAGCCCCTCGGTCTCTTCATCCACGACCACAGGTTCCTTTGCCGCGCGGTTGTTGATTTCTGAAAGCACGCTTTGGGGCCGGTAGCGGGAGAATTTCGATTCGATGCGGCGGGCTTCGCGCTCCGCCTTCCGGATGAGGGCTTCGGCCCGTTCAGGACCGCAAGTGGCCACGAACCGCACCAACCCGGATCCGCCCATCAGGGGGAACCGCATCGTGTAGAGGGCGCGGGTCAGAACTGCCATTTGAGGCCCACGGTGAACGTCATGGTGTTGAGGTCCGCCGCAGAGGTGAGCGGCCCCGAATAGGTGGCCGGATGGGTGGGCGTGGCCGCAATGGAAATGGGCGTGATCCTGTTATTGCCGTGTTGGAACTGATAGGTGCCGCCCAGGCTCAGCGTGAGGCCCTCAGCCAACTCGAAGCCCGTCGAGATGCCGAGCAGGATGCTGTTGAAGGCTGACAGACGATAGTCAGCGGAAAGAATGGGCTGAGGATCGGTGAAGGAGCTGGCGTAGAAGCTGGCCGCGGACTGAGTGTAATAGCGCAAGCGTGGCGAGAGGGTCCAGCCATCCTCCATGCGCTGGTCGTAGGTGAAGTCGAGCGTGTGGGACCGGATGCCCCAGTCGTCCGAGTAGTAGCGGTAGTTGGTCTTGAAGGCGGCATCCCAATCGAAGTGATGGCCCTCCTTGACCACGATGGTCTTTCGTTCCCGGGAGTCCGGGCGGTGATCAGGAAGCGCTGTCAGCCCCACGGGAGCGACCTTGTAGGGATCGTCCAGATCCCCGGAAAGCCGGCTGAGGGATCCCGACACATCCAGCAGATCGTCCTCGCCGAGGATCCACGTCCAGCCGATGGCGTAGCTGTGTTCCTTCTTGGGAAAACGGAGGGTCGAAGTGACCGGGGCCACGGTGTCATCCGAGACGGAGAACCCTCCGTGCAGGGTCCCCCTGCCCTCCAGGACTGTCCATGCATCCGAGAGGCCGAAAGACTGGGCGATGTAGTCCTTCTCCTGGGAGTGGGAGAACTCGATGCTGGGCATGTGGGCGCCGAACCTCCGGCTGTAGCCCAGTGAGATGGAATCACGATGATCGCTGTAGGTGGAGAGGGGCACCTTGCCGCTGGCGTTGGAGGTGGACCGGCCTGAAGCGGATGTCGTGGTGGTCACGCTAAGGGTTGGGTAGAGTCCGTTCGGCGAGGCTCCGGAAATGGTGTCGTGGGAAAGGACCAGATCCAGCAACCCGAAACTTGGGCCGAGATCCCGATGCACCAACAGCATGGGATTGAGCACCCGGGTGCGGTCTTCGGATTCCTGGTAATAGAGGGTCCGGAGATCGACGAAAGACTGCGCCTGGGCCGACCGTCCGGCAAGGACGCCCAATCCCACCGCGGCATAGCGCCACCCAGGAATCCGCTGCCTACGGCGGTTGGCGGAACGGAGCATCCGGGCTTCAGTTGCAGCCACAACCACCCCCAGCCGTGCCGCCATTGCCGGCTGATCCTTCCTTGCTGGCGTGGATGTGTTCCCGCATGAGCCCCGTCAGAGGATCGCCGTCGAGATTCATGAACGGATCCGCCAAGTGTCCGCGCCGCCAAGCCTTCAGGCTCCCGGTGGCCTGGAGACCAACCGCCACGCGCACATCGGCCTGGGGTTTGACCGCGCCTTTGAGCAGGCCCTTGATGATGGCTTCTTCTGCATCCAGGTGATCGCCGCCTTCGAAGCGTGCGACGATCGCGCCTTCTGCATCCAGGATGAAGCTGGTGGGCATGGCCACCACATGGTAGGCCTCCGCGGAGGTCCCGACCGTATCCGAAAGGACCGTGAAGCTCACGGGCACGCGATCCAGGAAGTTGGCGGCGTTGGCCACATCATCATCGAGGGACACACCCACCACCACCAGCCCCTGGTCCTTGTACTTGGCTTGGAGCCGGTCCAGGGCAGGCAGGCTCTTCCGGCAGGGGCCGCACCAGGAGGCCCAGAAGTCCACTAGCACAATCTTCCCTTTCTGGGCAGAAAGAGAGAAATTGCCGCTCTTGGCTTCGGGAGACTTGAGACTTGGAAGGGCGAGGGGCGGAGCGGGATCTCCAGCCCAACCAAGGACTGGTGCCAATGCGAGCAATGCCGTGGTGGCCAAGGTTCTGAAGGAAAAATCGGGCATGGGACACCTTTGATGAAGCCTGAAAGAGCATCTGGCGTTTGTGTCTTATTTAGGTGTTTGAACGTGCATTTTGGTTCCCGGGGCCATCCGCTTGTGCATTCAATTCCTTTGAAACGCGATCCTTGAATCGATGACACCTGCCACAATCGAGAATCCAAAACAGAAAGGGTTCCATGACCACCATCAGCACCGACACTGCCACCCTTGCTCTGTCCGCAGAGCGACTCTTCGCATTTCTGGCGGATCTATCCAACCACCGCGCCTTTCTGGAACCTGCGGCCAAGGAATTCAGCGGCGATGCGGACACCCACCGCTACAAGATCGAAGTGATGGGTATGACCATGCCCGTGGAAGCGCTGATCGGCGAAAGGGTCTCGCCAAACCTCGTCACGCTCGTGCCCGGCGCAAAAAAAATGTTCGACCACACCCTGCGCTTCGAGATCACGCCGAGCGGCGATGGATGCAGTCTGCGGATCGTGGATGAAGCCGATCTGCCCGCGATGATGCAGATGATGGGCGCCGAGAAACTGTTGAAGGGCCAGTTGGACAGCGCCTTGGCGAAGATCCGGGAACTGGCGGTGGACGGCAAGCTGGGCTGAAAGAATCCCAGTCGAGAATCAAGAGTTCAAAGTTCCGGGTTTGATCGCTTTTCAATGCCTTGCGAGACGAGGCCATACTCGCTCTGGGCACCATCTTTTCTTTCAAGGCATTATGAAGGCATATTCTGGAGCCTTCCATGAGAATGCCGCCTCTCGCCCTATTGCTGGCCGCGGTGCCGCTTTGCGCGCAGTTGAAGGAGATCCCGACCACCCAAAAAGATCAGCAGTCCCTGGCCGTCACCATCTACAACGAAAATCTGGCGCTCGTGAAGGACACCCGCGAGGTGCGGCTGCCCAAGGGTGAAGTAGCCCTGGCCTTCCAGGAGGTCTCGGCGCAGATCCGGCCCGAAACCGCCTTGCTCCGCGATATCACGCATCCTGATGGGTTCTGGGTCGCGGAACAGAATTTTGATTTCGATCTGCTCACACCGCAGAAACTGCTCGACAAATATGTCGGTGAAAAAGTCGGCGTCATCACCATGCAACGCGAGGAGAACGGCAAGACCGTCGAGAAGCATGAAGAAGCCTTGGTGCTCGCGACCAACAACGGCACGGTGCTGCAATTCCCCGACCGCATCGAGACCAGCTACGTGGGGCGCATCGTCTTCCCAAAAGTGCCGGAGAACCTGCGGGCGCGGCCCACGCTGGTGATCTCCCTGAACTCACCCTTGGCCGCAGCGCAGAAACTCGAACTCAGCTACCTCACGGGCGGCTTGGCCTGGCGGGCGGACTACGTGGCGAACCTGGCAACCGACGAAAAGACCATGGACCTGAACGGGTGGGTGACCCTCACCAACACCAGCGGCGCGGCCTATCCCAACGCGACGCTGCAACTGGTGGCGGGCGACGTGAACCGGGTCATGCCCAAGGTGGCCTACGGCCGCATGATGATGAAGGATGGGGGAGCGGCACCGGCCCCGCCGCCCCAGATGCAAGAGGAAAACCTGTTCGAGTACCACCTCTACACGCTGGACCGGCCCACCACCCTGAAGGCCGCCCAGACCAAGCAGGTCGCCTTGCTCAGCGCCTCCAGCATCCCGGTGCGGAAAGAGTACCTGTTACGCGGCGAGAGCTACTACTACCAAGGCAGCTATGGCGAGATCGGCGCGAAATTGAAAGTCGGCGTCTTCGTCGAATTCGATAACCGCGAAGCCAACCGCATGGGAATGCCCCTGCCCAAAGGCACTGTGCGGGTCTACAAGCGGGATTCCGAAGGCCGGGCGCAGTTCATCGGCGAGGACGCCATCGACCACACGCCCAAGAACGAGACCGTCCGCTTGAAGCTCGGCGACGCCTTCGATGTCACCGCGCGGCGCAAGCAGACGGACTTCAAGAGCCTCGGCGCCATCGGAAAATACCATTACAACTACGAGACCGCCTTCGAAGTCGAACTGAAGAATGCCAAAAAGGAGGCCGTGACGGTCTCTGTGCTGGAGCCCATCTACGGCGACTGGGAGATCATCCAGGAAAGCCATCCCCACACCAAGGAATCCGCCGGTGCCGCAAAATTCAAAGTCACCGTTCCCGCCGAAGGCAGCATGAAGCTGACCTATCGCGTGCGGACGAAATGGTGATCTGATTTTCGATTGACGATTATCGATTAGCGATTGTTGGAGAATTCATGCGCGCTGCCTTTCTTATTCCGGCTATGGGCCTATGTGTGGCCGCCCAGACTCCCGCAACGTTGGACGCGCCCATCGCCCGCGTGCGTCTGCACCCTGACGAGGCCTGGGTGACCCGGATCGGCGAGGCGCGCATCACGGGCGCAGGGACGGCGAAACTCGTGGTGAAGGATCTGCCGCCAGGCCTCGGTCTGGATGATCTGCGGATCAGCGCGAAGGGGCCTGAGGGTTCGCGGCTGGGCGATCTGGCGGTGAATTCCGAGGTGCGGGTGGTGACCGAAACACCCGAATACAAGGCGTTGTTGAAGGAACGCGAGGGCCTGCGGGACCGCCGGGACGCCTTGGAAGCGGAGGGCGAATCCTTGAACCAGGAACTCACCTTCCTGCGCAATCTCCAATCCACCTACGAGAAGGATGTCTCCCTGAAACTGGTGAGTGCGCCGCCCTCCACCGCCACGCTCCTGGAGATGGGCAAGGGAATCCAGTCCAGCACCAAC
>JANYJQ010000137.1 GCA_025358435.1 Holophagaceae bacterium | reverse complement strand
GATCTGGCGTTTTTTTTGGCGGGGCTGACGGGGCTCGAACCCGCGACTTCCAGCGTGACAGGCTGGCACTCTAACCGACTGAGCTACAACCCCATTTTGGTGTTTCACCATGGCTGGTGGGCGATGACGGACTCGAACCGCCGACATGCTGCGTGTAAAGCAGCTGCTCTACCGACTGAGCTAATCGCCCGTATCGCCGAATCCAAATGTTTGCATTGGAGGCTTGAGGCGTCAAGCTCAAAACCTTCAATTGAGCACTGGCCAGTCTGCTGGTAGATTCATAGATCTGTATGCACGGGGGTGTGGGTCCTTTCGTTCTCGCGTGAATTCCAGGTGGCATTCCCCAGGAAGGCCACCTCGGGGTTCGACAGTCTCTCAGGGGGTAGCTGTGATCGTATGGCAGGCAGCGAGTTTCGGATTACTAGGAGCTGAGCCCAGGGGCTTCATTGAGAGCCTTCCGGCACCCATGCAGATCGATTGGAGGGAACTGGCCGTTGTGATGCTGCTCGTCACGGTCCTCTACTTTTTCCTGAAGGCCTCTTTCTTCAAGCCCTTGGTTGCTCTCATGGATCAGCGGGAGAAGGACATGAGCGCTGGCTCTGAGGCCAAGGCTCTAGCCATGGCGATGATCGAGGAGCGGCAGGCTGACTATCATTCCAAACTGCGGGACTTGCGAAATCAGGCTTTCAGCCATCGCAAAGCATTGGCTGAAGCGGCATCGAAAGAGAAACAGGCCTTGTTGGACCAGACCCGTACCCAGGCCCAGGCCCAGCGCAACGAGTCCATGGCCCAACTGAAAATCCAGGCAGAGGCTGCGTCGACCGAATTGATGTCCCAAGTGGATGTCCTTGCGGAATCCATGGCCCAGCACCTTTTGAAACAAGCCTGAGGGATATAAATGAAGCGATCCCGTCTCCTCCTCTCCATCTTGGCCGGCGCTCTGGCAACGATCTTGGTGCTCGCTGCCAGTCCGCTGGGGGCCCAGGATCACACCGCTCCTGATTCAGCGGGGCAAGCCCGCCAAGCCCATCAATCCCCACAGTCCCAGGAAGCAGAGCAGCATGGTCCGGCCCCGGGCCACGGTGCCAATGAACAGGGCGCGGCGGCCCATGAAAACATGGCAACACATGAGGCTGGTGCGGTCCATGAAGGATCCACGGAGCATGAAGGTGCGCACCACGGCCCGCCCGTGAAACTGTTTGGCATGGTGCTGGGCGCCGGCGCGCAATTCGCCATCAAGGTCATCAACTTCCTGATTTTCGCGGGTGGATTGACCTTCCTGACCAGGGGTGCCCTGAGCGCTGCGTTCAAGGCCCGGGCCAAGGAGTTGGAAGATCGGCTTTCCCAAGCCGAGAAAGATAAGGCCGAAGGCGAAGCGCAGGTTCTTGAGCTGGAAGCCAAGATGGCTGGGCTCCAAGCGGAACTGAGCGGAATCCTGCAAAAGGCCGAAGTGGATTCTGAAGCCGAGAAACAGCGTATCCTCGAAGGTGCCCGGATAGAGGCAGCGGCGATTCTCGCGCAGACCAAATCCGATATCGAAAATCAGCGCAAGGCTGCCGAAGCGGAGCTGCGCGCTCTTGTCGCAGGGCTGGCCACGGAAGGTGCCGCCAAGAAGTTGAAGACCCAGCTTCAGGGCGCCACCGCGTCGACCACCATGGATCGCGCCATCGAGCAGATCAGCCATGCCGGGGGCATCCAGTGAGCAATCGCCTCGTCGCCAATCGCTATGCCAAGGCCCTCATGGAAATCGGGGATCTGCATGGCGATCTTGTCGTGCTTCAGCACGAACTGAGTGAAGTGGCCACGCTGGTGCGTGGCAATGCGGATCTACAGAAACTCATTGCCAATCCCTTGGTGCTGCCTACGCACAAGGCCTATGTGTTTGATTCCGTGATGCGCCAGGCCGGCATTTCCGTGACCTTGGGAAATTTTTTCAAGGTGGTCACTGAAGGCGGACGTCTGGGCTTGATCTACGATATCGAACAGGCCTTCAATGCGCTGGTGGATCAGAAGGCGGGCGTGTTGGAAGCCACGGTCGTGTCGGCGGCGCCCCTGAGCGATCAGCAGGCCAAGCAGCTGACGGCCACCCTCGGCCGCCGCATGGGCAAGAGCATCCGCCTGATCCAAAAGCAGGATCCAGAGCTTATCGGCGGCCTGAAGGTGCAGGTGGGTTCAACCGTGCTCGATGCATCCCTTCAAGGCCAGCTGCACCAAATGAAAACCCAGCTGCTTTCTGTCTGATTTCAATTAAATCTAGTCGCTCTAATCCAGTCGTTCGGAGGCTTTCATGGACATTCGCGCGGAAGAGATTTCCCGCATCATTCGTGGCCAGATCCAGGGTTTTGACGCCCATGTGGATGTAGCCGAAGTCGGGACGATCATCAGCGTCGGTGACGGCATCGCCCGCGCCTACGGGCTGGAGAAGGCCATGGCTGGTGAACTGCTGGAGCTGATTTCCAGTGAGAACGTGTCGGTCATGGGCCTCGCCTTCAACCTGGAAGAAGATAATGTCGGCATCATCATCCTAGGAAACGCGGAGATACTCAAAGAAGGCGACACGGTCAAGCGTACGGGCAAGATCATGTCCGTGCCGGTGGGCCCGAACTTCGTGGGTCGTGTGGTGAACGCGCTGGGCCTGCCCATTGATGGCAAGGGCCCCATCCAGGCTGCCGCCAGCAACCCCATCGAGCGCATCGCACCGGGCATCGTGGATCGAAAGAGCGTGCATGAGCCCATGCAAACGGGCCTCAAGGCCATCGATTCCCTGATTCCCATCGGCCGCGGCCAGCGCGAACTCATCATCGGCGACCGCCAGACCGGCAAGACCGCGGTGGCCATCGATACGATCATCAATCAGCGCGATACCGGCGTCATCTGCATCTATGTCGCCGTGGGACAGAAGCGCTCCACCGTGGCCCAGGTCGTGAAGACCCTGGAGCAGTATGACGCCATGAAGCACACGATCGTGGTCTCCGCGACCGCTTCGGAACCCGCGCCACTGCTCTTCTTGGCTCCCATGACCGGCGCGGCGCTGGGTGAATATTTCATGCACACGGGCAAGGACGGGAAGCCCGCGGGCAAGGAAAACCCCGGCGGCCATGTGCTCTGCATCTACGACGATCTTTCGAAGCAGGCAGTAGCCTATCGTGAAATTTCCTTGCTGGTGCGCCGCCCTCCTGGGCGTGAGGCATATCCCGGCGACGTGTTCTACCTGCACTCCCGCCTGCTGGAGCGCGCCTGCAAGCTCAGCGATGAGTGCGGCGCGGGCTCGCTCACGGCCCTTCCGGTCATTGAGACCCAGGCCGGTGACGTGTCCGCCTACATCCCAACCAACGTCATCTCCATCACCGATGGCCAGATCTTCCTGGAAGGCGACCTCTTCAACGCCGGCGTCCGC
>JANYJQ010000122.1 GCA_025358435.1 Holophagaceae bacterium | reverse complement strand
GCATGTCTTGGATTTTGGCCTGCTCGGCGATGGCCTCACTGTCGTTGCCTTTGTCGGCGCTCAGTTGCCTGGCGCATAATCCTTCGATGAGATCACAAGCTTCCGTGCAATCCGCGATGGAACTTGCTGTAGCAAGCATTTGGACCGGCCTACTATTCGCATCCGCGGCCAGATGTATCTTGGTATTGAGCCCCCTTTTGTACGGCCCAGTCCCTGATTTGGCCCGCGTGCGCCCGCTGCGTGAGGATGGGCCTTGCAGTGACTGGCATCGATCACCAGCCATTTGAAATGGGGGGCGGCGATGAGCCGTTTCAGTGGTGCCTCCCACGAAACACCACTCCATCCTTGACCAAAACCCTCCACATCCCGCCTTCCCTCTCTATCTACACACAGCCCACAGGCTATGCCGTCCAAACTAGCCTGTTCATTTCTCTCCCACGCTATTGCGGCGCACCGAGGATTCGCTCCAACTGAGCGCGGACTTCGGCCAGGGTGGAATGCTTGGCGACGGCCACGAACAGGGTGTCTTCTCCGGCCAGCGTTCCAGCCACGCCGGGGGCGGAACTGCGGTCCACGCGGATCGCCAGGGCCATGCCCAGGCCGGGACCGGTTTGCAGCACCAACAGATTGGGGGGCGATTCGATTAGGGTGTACGGCGGCAAGGGGTGATCCTGGGGGATCACGCGCTGGTAGTGGCCTTCGCGTTTCTGGACTGAAAGCTTGGCGAGGCGCCGCGAAAGGGTGCCCTGGGTGAGGTTGAAATTTTCCTGGGCCAAGAGGCCCAAGAGGGTCGCTTGGTCGGGCACATCGTGGCTGGCGATCACCCGGAGGATCGCCTGATCGAGAGACATTTTTCCGGATGAAGCCATGGTGGGTCTCCATCTAGATCCTATCCCAAAGATCCCGCTTCCATGGTTGGATGGAAGGATGCTGCGCAAGGGAATCTGGATCCTGCCATTGGCCGTCGCGGCCACCATCATTTGGCTGAGTCATCAGCCGTCGTTGCCATGGGCGTCAGCCTGCCGCCGCCCTTGGATAAACTCGCACACTTCATGGCCTTTGGCGTCCTGGCTGTCTGCCTGGAATGGACCCTCAGGTGGACCCACCACGACCTGCCGGTCTATCGACGTCATGTGCTCATTTTCCTATGCGTGGCGTTTTTTGGCGTCACCGACGAATGGCACCAGCGCTTTGTGCCGGGGCGGGCCTGCGAATTTGGGGATTGGGTGGCGGATTCTCTGGGGGCCGTTGTTGGGCTGGCCCTCACCAGCCTTCCCTTTCTTTGGACCCGACGCCTTGAATCCTTTGGCTGGTGGCGAGGCGTGAGGGAACGTCCGGATTCCGCGCGGCCTTTGATTCTGGTGGCGGATCCCCATTGGGGCGAGGAACTGACGGGCCTGCGAGAAGCCACCCTCGCCCATCCCGAGGCGGATTGGCTGTTTCTCGGGGATGTGTTTGATGTGTGGGTGGGCGTTCCCGGCATGGAAACCCCGGCCCAGAAAGCTTTTCTCTGGTGGGTGCAGGAGCGCCGCGCGGCCGGTCGCTGGGTGGGCCTGTGGATGGGCAATCGTGAATTCTTCCTCGACGGATTGGAACAGGTCTTCTCCTTACTGGGCGAGGGCATTGGAGGTGCGCTTCCCGCCGAAAAACTTGCATGGGAGCACGGTGATCTTCTGAATGCGAAGGATCACCAGTACCGCTTGTGGTGTCTGGTCTCCCGCAGCGGATTTTTGTGGTGCCTGGCGCGCGTGCTGCCAGGGCGGTGGGCTTCCGCGTTGGCCGCTCGGCTGGAGCGCGGAATGCGCACCACCAACCGGGCGTACAAATTGACCTTTCCAAGGAATGCGTTTCGGGCCGCTGCTGCCGAGCATCCGCAATCCGTGTTCCTGACCGGCCATTTCCACACGCACGAAGTGGAAGGCAACGGCATTGCGCTGCCCTGGGCCCACGAAGGCGCGTTCATGGTTTGGCGCGAGGGGCGGGTGGAAGAACTGTGTTGATGGGAAAAGGCTGCCCTTATTCC
>JANYJQ010000066.1 GCA_025358435.1 Holophagaceae bacterium | reverse complement strand
GCCCTGGCCGCCGCCGAAACCCGCCAGGATGCCGCTGGCGACCCGCCCGGAGGTTTCTTGCCCGAGCAGCGGCTGACCCGGGCGGAAGGCCTTCGCGCCTACACCCAGGCCACCGCCGAAGTGCTTGGCCACCGCGACCTGGGCACCCTCAAGGTGGGGGCCGTGGCGGATCTGCTGTGGATCCAGGCGCCCGTGTTGGATCTGAAACCAGAAGCCCTTCGCCAACTCAAGCCGGGCCGGATGTGGGTGAACGGGGCAGAAGTCGTGCTGAAATAGAGCCATGAACGCGCTTCGTCCTGCCCAACCCCTGCTGGCCCCTTCCCTGCTTTCCGCCGATTTTGCGCGGCTGGGCGAGGCCCTGAGCCTGCTGGAGGAAGCCGGAAACTGCATCGCCCACGTGGATGTGATGGACGGGCGCTTCGTGCCCAACATCACCATCGGCCTGCCCGTGGTGGCTTCCCTACGCAAGGCCACCCAACTGCACCTGGATTGCCACCTGATGATCGTGGAGCCTCTGCGCTACGCCACGGAATTTGTTGCCGCAGGCGCCAACTGGGTGAGCGTCCACCAGGAAGCCGATCCCCATCTCCATCGCACCCTGTCCGCCATCCGCGCCGCCGGCGCCAAGGCGGGCGTGGTGCTGAATCCCTCCACCCCCGTGGAAACCCTGGTGGATCTGGTGGGCGATTTTGATTTCGTGCTGCTCATGAGCGTGAACCCTGGCTTTGGCGGCCAGACCTTCATCCCCCGGGTCTTCGACAAGCTCAAACGCCTGGATGCCCTGCGCACTGAACGGAACACACCCTTTTTCATTCAGGTGGATGGTGGCGTCAGCGCAGACAATGCCCAGGAGCTGGTGCGTGCAGGCGCCGATGTACTGGTGGCGGGAAATGCGGTGTTCAAAGCGCCGGAGCCGATCGGCGCCATTCGCGAACTTGTCTCGAAAATGCAACAAGGGCGCAGCATCTGATTCAGTAAAATTTAAAATTAGACAAAGCCTCGTGCGCCAATAGCAATTTCACGCTTCGAGGCAATGCCTTGATTTCCCGTTCCCGCCGCAGGGCCTCACTTTTCGATTCGCAGCTTTCGGAATAAATCAATTCCAGCGGAAGGCGGCCCCGGGTGTACTTGGCCCCTTTTCCGCTGCGATGCATTTCCAGCCGCGCTTCCACATCCAGCGCGATGCCGCAGTACAGCGTGCCGTCGCCGCACCGCAGGAGATAGACAAACCAGACAATGCTGCTCATTGCACGGCCCCCGGGCCGAAGGCCGTGATGAGAATAGCCTCCGCCTTTGCTCCCTGGCGAGCTTGTGAGATGGCGGTGGCAAGACACAGACCCACGTTGTGGCCCCAACCGTGGCCGCGAAGCAACAGCTGCCCCTGGGCATCCACCTCGCCTTCACAAGCATTGCTGGGCCAGGCGGTCCACCCGAAGGCCCGCCCGGCGGCCAGGCGAAGCCCTTCCACTGGATAGGGACCGGAACGGCCCAGCATCAGGCCCTTTTGGCCTGGCTTCACGCCGGGTCGAACGCTGCCTTTGAGCAGGCGCACCTGGGCGGCGGTGAAGGTCCGATTCCAGTTCAGCCAGCGATCACCGGCAACGGGTTCAACCTTCTCCGAACCAAGGGGACCGCTTCCCCAAACTTCACATGGGCTCAGAGAAACACCGCCTTTGGAGCCGCAGAAAAAGGCCCACCGGGCATCCAGTGTCAGGTTGGGCGCCAGGACAACCTCGCGTTTTGTATCCTCGTCGGCTTCGCCACGCACCACGGCACAATGGGTGAGCGGGCAGAAGGAACCATCGGGATGGTTGCCGTGCGGATGCTCAGCCAGCCAGCGTTTCAGGACTGCCGCCAGGGCCCGCCGGGCCTCGAAGGGCGCGTCACTGCCCAACTCACCGGCTGTGGCAGCCGCCAGCCAGGCGTCCGGTGTGGTGGTCCAGCGCAGATTCCAGCCCCTTCCCACTCGGCCCGCCTGCACACTTCCCTGCAGCATGCGGAATGAACAACTTTCGCCAAAGCGCACTTCACCCGTGAAACGAAACGTGTTCCCACGCAGTCCCGACAACGACTGTCCATTTATTTCCAAATCCTTGGGAAGGCGCTCCGGGGGCCACTGCACAACGATCCGCTCTTCGAGGCTCAGGGCCTCTTTTCGCCAGGGATCTGGAACTTGGATGCGACGCACGGGCGGCAACGGTAGCAGCTTCCCTGCCAGCCAGACCCGCAGTGCGCGGTAGGCCCAGGTTTGTTCCGCAGTGGTGCCGCCGCTCAGGGCGCGATCCAGCCGAGCCCTGAGCGAAACAGAGGGCGGCGCAGGCCATTGCATGGGCGGCCGCACGTGGGTTTCCGCATGGAGACAGCGGGCTTCTTCTTCCCAACGGGGCAGCTTCGTTGAAGCCAATTTGCATGGCGGAATGGGCTGCGCAGCATGCGGTTATGAACGCCTTCTTGACTGCGCCTGGGCGTCGGACGGTCCATTCCAGCGCTTGCATCCCGCCCATGCTTCCCCCCGCCACGCCAAGAAGGGTGTGAATGCCAAGCTGCTCCACAAGCCGCATCTGAACTTCCACCATGTCGCCGACAGTGATAAACGGGA
>JANYJQ010000064.1 GCA_025358435.1 Holophagaceae bacterium | reverse complement strand
ACCCTGGCCGGCGCGGTGGCCCGCGCTCTGCGCCGTGGGCTACCCCCAGGATGGAGATTGAGGCTGGAAGCCTCCGCACCCGAAGATATCGAGCCTGGATGGGTATGGCTTCACGCGGTGAGTGTCGGGGAATTGATGCTTGCGAAAGGTGTCACGGAGAAATTGTTGGAAGCACGCTACCGGGTGCATATTACAACAGGGACACCGGCGGGGCTGGAATTGCTCAACGAGCGCAGTAGACAATGGGACCAGGGCAGGGGGTTGCTCAGCGGTGGCGCTTTCCCTCTGGATGACCCCGAGGGATTGAGATCCTTCCTCCGAATCCCACCTCGCGTGTACATTGCGTTGGAAACCGAACTCTGGCCCAATCTGCTGTGCCAATTGGAGGCATGTGGAGTCCCACGCATCATTGTGAACGGGCGGCTGACCGAGCGAAGCACTGGCCTCAGAGGCCTTGGCGGGTGGTGGCTCAGGCGGGCCGCGGGAAGGTTGTCCTTGGTGGCCGCGAGAGACGCTGAATCTGCTGAAGCCTTCCGCTCCCTCGGTGCGCTCGAGGTTATCTTGGGAGGGAATCTGAAAGCGGATCTGCTCTCACCAGAGCCCCTGGCTGCGTCATGGGATGGCCTGCGCGCGGGTTGGCAGGGCAATCCGGTGATCGTCGCCGGCAGCACGCTGAAAGGTGAAGAGGCCTTGGTTCTGGATGCGTGGACGCAGCTGAGCTCAATCCATCCGTCTCTGCGCTTGATTCTTGCTCCACGCCAACCTAGACGCTTTCAGGCCGTTGCTGACTTATTGAAGGAACGGGGCCTTTGTTTCCATCGAGCGTCAGAGCCCTGGCCCAGCGATCCGGCCATTTGGAAGAAAACAGATATTCTTCTTCTGAATACCCTCGGGGAGTTGCCCGCGGCTTATGGAGAAGGCACGTTGGCCCTTGTCGGTGGCGGCTGGTGCGGTTCGGGGGGGCACAATCCACTTGAGCCCGTCAGATGGGGAATCCCGACCCTCATCGGGCCCGGCTTTCGCAATTTCAACGATCTGGTGGGACCTTTGCTGGCTGCCAGCAGGTTGAAGGTGGTCGAGGTATCGGGACTGGTGGCCGAAAGCCAGGCAACTCTCGAGTCAGCGCCTACCAAAGGGCCCGGATGGGATGGCCTTTCCCCTCTGCCGGATGGCCTATCGGGTGCCTTAGAAAAAACTTGGAGTTTGCTTCAACCTTTCCTACTAGGGCATGGTTACTCTAACTGATCACTTGCGGAGATCAGAACCAATGCAAGAACAACCTCCCCATGTCCTGCTCGTTGACGACGACCCGGCCGTGCTGGGGATGGTATCCGATGCACTCAGCCATTTTGGCATCAAGGTGCATGCATTTTCTGAAGGCGGCCCCGCCCTGGCATTGCTGGAGGACCCAGCTTCGCCTCCCATCGATATGGTCATCTCGGACATCAACATGGATGGCATGGATGGCTTTGATGTGATTCTTCGCGTGAAGGACATCCAAGCCAATATGCCCGTGGTGCTCATGACCGGCCAGGCTTCTCTGGAATATGCAGTGCGCGCCATGCGCATGGGGGCGGCGAATCTTTTCCAGAAACCGCTGGCCTTGAAGGAGCTGGTGAAGAGCGTGTTCCATCTGGTTGAAATGCACCGGGAATTCCGGCTGGCCCAGTATGGATTGAAGGGTTTGCTGAAGGAAACCCGTCATTTTTCCTTCCGGAGTGATGATTTGGACATCGGCAGCCTCTCCAGGCACCTCACCGACAGGTTGGTGCCCATGGAATTCGCATCGCCCGCCAACGTGGACGTCATCTCCATGGCCTTCCATGAGGCGCTGGTGAATGCGTTGGAACACGGCAACCTGGAACTGGATTCATCCATGAAGAGCGATATGTTCAGCGAAACGGACCCTTATACAGCTTTGCGGCTGGAACGGCTTTCGGATGAACATTTCGCATCCCGTCTGATAGACGTTTTCATGGATTCCACGCCAGATCGTTTCGTGGTCACCATCACCGACAATGGGCCCGGTTTCGATACCTCGCAGGTGGCATACGCCGCCGAGGACTCCTTGCACAAGCAGACAGGGCGAGGCCTGGCCATGATCCAAATGGTCATGGATGAAGTCAGTTTCAATGAGCACGGCAATCAGATCCGCCTGGTGCTTAAAAAGAAATCTTGATCCTTGCTTCAATTAGCCAGAAGGCCCCGCAGCGCGGGGCCTTCTGGCAAAAGGAACCCAAGCCCCGCAGCCTATAGCACGCCTTCGATAAAGGCCTTGATTTGTGGTTTTGGCTGGCCGCCGACGATCTTACCTTCGGGTTTGCCATTCTTGAACAAAATCAAAGTGGGGATGGACATGATACCGTACTTGCCAGCAACGTCTGGGTTCTCATCGACGTTCATCTTGACGAATTTGGCCTTGCCATTCATTTCTCCCGCCAGCTCCTCCAGGATGGGGGCGATCATCTTGCAGGGGCCGCACCAGGGGGCCCAGAAATCCACGAGTGTGACGCCCTGGTTCACCGTATCCGCGAATTGGGCATCAGTGATATGGGCAACGAGGTCAGACATGGGGCTCCTTTTATTATTTGGTGGTGGATCGAAAAGATTGAACGGCGGGACACTTCGATCCAGAGCACGGACCCAGGATACCAAGGCTTTGTAACTCTGGGGCAGTGAGGCATCGAGAGACATCAGGAAGCATTGGGATTTTGTGACTCAAGGCACGGGTGACAACCCCTCCGGTGGGGCGGAATTTCCCCACTGCGCGATAGTGAAGATGCTCATGTAGCGATCATTGGTTTCCCGCAAGCGCTGTGCCAGCACCTCGCAAAGGGCATAGAGCACCTTGAGCGCCAGATGATGATGGGATTCGATAAGATTTCGGAGATCCTTGAGTGGAATGAAAAACAACTCAGTGCCCTCATGGGCGATAGCATCGGCGGCCCGGGCTGAAAAATCTATCAGGGCCATCTCGCCAAAAAAGGCATGGGGCTCGAGGACCGTGAGGGCTTCTTCGCCGGTTGGGCTGCTTTTTGAAATGCGCACAGAGCCCTTCACGACAATGTACAGCCCGTCTCCCGGGTCCCCTTCGCGGAAAATGAAATCATTGCCTTTGTAGGATTTGACCTGCCCGATGATGAGAATCTGGGCGCGCTCGGTCTCATCCAAGTTTCTGAAAAGGGGTGATTGGGTCAAAAAGGCGGTATTGATCACATTGACCACCGAGATGCTGGGTCAGGGATGAAAAGGCACAGTTGAGGCTACGTCAAGGCCGAAGCCTCGGAGCCCAATGTACTTGGTTTCGTGCCGGCTGAGGAGCCGCATTTCACGGATGCCCAGTTGGCGCAGGATTTGGGCTCCCACGCCCACATCGCGATCGCTCGGGCCAGCAGGGATCTTGGATTGGGATTCACCTTGCACGCCCTGGGTAGAGGCGTGGCGGCGGAGGTAGACAAGCACACCGCGGCCTTCGGCCTGAATGGCCTTCATGGCCGCCTGGAAGGCGCAGGAGCCTGGCGTGCCGAATCCCTGAAGGTCGTCTGGCAAGGATTCAAGGTGCACCCGCACAAGGGGCGGCGGACCGGAGAGGTCCCCCATGGAAAATGCCAAGTGGCTGCCGCCGTCCAAAAGGCTGGCGAACCGGTGAATCCGCATGGTCCCCCAGGCGGTGCTTGATTCGTGGACTTCCATCTCCTTCACGATCGGATCGATTCGAAGGCGATAGGCCACAAGATCCGCCACGGTCACCATGAGAAGGCCGTGCTTTTCGCAGAAGGGGATGAGATCCGGCACCCGGGCCATGGTGCCGTCGTCTTTCATGATTTCGCAGATGACGCCGCTGGGGTGGAGCCCTGCCATCCGCGCAAGGTCGACGGAAGCCTCCGTTTGGCCAGTACGGGTGAGCACCCCGCCGGGTCTTGCCCGGAGCGGGAACACATGACCGGGTTTCACGAAATCCGAAGGCTTCGCATCCGGTGCGATGAGGGC
Source organism: Holophagaceae bacterium (assembly GCA_025358435.1). GTDB lineage: Bacteria > Acidobacteriota > Holophagae > Holophagales > Holophagaceae > JANXPB01. Next base: position 5,393 of record JANYJQ010000064.1, on the reverse strand, counting down.
TTTGATAGTGAGTGCCCGGTCCTGGGCGCTGATGCCCGTGCTAGTGCCTATCCTGGCTTCAACTGAAACGCAAAAAGCCGTTTCAAAAGGGCTCGTATTGTCCCTCACCATGAGCGGGATTTGAAGGCGGTCCAGAGTTTCTCCTTCAAGGGCGGCGCAGATCAACCCACGTCCATGGGTTGCCATAAAGGCAACTGCTTCCGGGCTCACGTGTTCGGCGGCGAGCGTGAGATCACCCTCATTCTCCCGATCTTCGTCATCCACCACGACCACCATCCGCCCTTGGCGGATTTCAGCTATGGCCTCATCAATCGGGGCGAAAGGGCCGTTCATGGGTGCCTCGGTTCTGAAAGTCTTTAATGATTGGGACAGGTTGGGCTTGCTATCAATGCTCATGTTAGGATTCTAGGACACAGCGATCATTTGAATTTTGAGAGGAATACTCGAATGTCCCAGGGTCTCATCCAAGGGTCCATGCGCGAAGCACCATTGCCTGACATCATCCAATTGGTGAGTCAGGGCTCGAAGACTGGCTGTTTCAATGTGGTGGACGATTCACGCCGCGCCAAAATCTACCTCAAGGACGGCCGCATTGTCCATGCGGTGAGCAGCACGACGGAGGGCCTTGACGCCTTCTATGAAGTGGCGCTCTGGTTGGACGGCAGCTACACCTTTGAAGAAGGCGATCAGAATGTTTCCCCCACCATCACGAAGCCCAATGCTTCGATTCTGATGGAGATGGGCCGCCGCATGGACGAGTGGCGGGTCATCAGCCAAAAGATCACCTCCCTTGATCTCTATCCCATTTCCACACTCCTTCCTGGTGAAACGCCAACAGGTGTGAACCCACGGGAGGCCAAACTCCTCGGCATCGTGACTGGCTGGTATTCCGTGGCGGAATTGGCAGAGGTCACCCAAAAACCCGTTCTCACAGTGGCCAAGGATCTTTATGGTCTGGCCATGGCTGGGCACATCACTTTGAAGGGTGTTCGCTCAGGTAAACGACCCACCATTGAGGCTGGTGGACCTCCTGTCCAACTGGAGCCAACGACCCAATCGGTTCCAGTTCCGGCCGAACCTGCCAAGCATGAGGTTCCACAAGGATTCCCCCTTGCGGAGGATTCGGGCGCTTTCCCCAGTACAGCCTCATCCAGGCAGATTCCAGCACCTCCTGCCCCACCTGCTCCTCTTCACATCACAGTGCCTGCTCCCGTGATGGACCCGGTCAGGATGGCCAAATACACGGCCTTTACGCAGCGCATTTCGCTCACCGCCAAACAGGTATTACCAGTGGAACACCATGAGATGGTGAACCGCCTCCAAGCCAAAGCCACCCAAGCTCTGTTGAGTGGCGGTGGCCCTGATGCCGTCAAGGAAATGGCGCTTGGTGTTTCGCGTTCCGCGGTAGATGCTGGAGCTGACGCGGAACTTGTGAAGTCCTTGAATGCACAATTGAAGGCGCTCTTCGCGAGCAAATAAAAGGAAACTTTATGCGCCATCATGGAATATTGAGCCTCACCGGGGCTCTACTGGCTATTGCAGTCCTGGGCTTGGCCTGTGTGGATGTTCCGGGTAGCGGAAGTACAGGCGGAACCGTGCTTTACGCCTATGACAACAATGCCCACCAGCTCATCGAATGGGACGCGACCACTTTCTTCGACAGCGACAGCCCGATCACGCTCAAGGTGGTGAGCAGCACGGTTTTCACCAACAAGATGGGAAACCTCTCTTGGGGCGGCCTCTGCCTGGATTCCAGTAACAACCGCCTGTTTCTTGTTAACGAAACCACTGGTGATGTGGTGCGGGTGAATAACATTCGCAAACAGAGTGGGCAGATTTCTTCCACCAGCCCAGATGTGGCCACTTTCACCCTGGGCAACAGCAGCGATCGTCTATCTTCCGGGAAATTCGGCCAGGCAACCATCGATCCTGGCACAGGGACCCTCTTTGTCACCGAGAAAAACGACAGCGACACGCGCATCTGGGTAGTGAATGGAGCTGCTGGCATTCTTGACGGCACCACGGTGCAATTGTCTCCCCTCACTGTCTCTGGAGATAAGGCATGCACAGGTGTTGCGGCAGGGCTCGGCGGTCAGGTTTTTGCCTACTTCGACACCGGCAATGCCATCGGCATCAATCAAATCAACGGACCAAGGCTGAGGAAGGGGATTTCCGGCGGGTTTGCTCCAGACGCGTCGGTGCTGGTGGGCTCGACCACCACCTTGGGCAAATACGGAGCCTTGGCTTTGGACACAGGGAACAACTTTCTTTTTGTGGCCCGGCACAATGTGGATGCTTCAGTTGTTGGGATTCCTGTGCTGGCCTTTTCACTCAGCAAGTTTGGGGGTGGTGGTTACGATCAAGCGCCTGACTTCAAGTTGGGGACTGACGCGGATCAGGGCAGCATCAGGGTGCTCTCCCACGCCGGGAACAAGGAATGGCTGGCCGCGCTCACTTCTAGCGGCGAATCACCGGCTGGCGCGATCCACATCTGGAAGCAACCTAGGGATTCCGCGTCCGTAGTGAAAATTAAAAACATTACGTCGGCGCTCTTCAAGGGCATCGCTTTTGATGGAAACAATTGATGCTTCAATTGCGATTGCTGGTTCTGCTGCTCAGGGATGTCCTTCGCGACATCCTGCGCCACCGGGGACAGCACGCACTTGCGGTCATCACACTGGCTTCGGGGCTCTTGCTGGCTGGCGGTGGCCTGCTGCTGGTGGAGGCCCTGGATCGTTGGGTGAACCATTTGGAATCCATGGCCAAGGTCACGATGTATGCCGCGGAGGGCGCCCGTCTCGATGAGGCTGAAGCCCGTCTGAAACGAGATCCCCGGTTTGTCTCTGTCCGCCGGATCTCATCCAGCGAAAACACCAAAGGCTTTCTTGCCACCACCCGGGAAGCGGGGCTGATGTTGCAGAGCCTTGGACAGGAGGCCCTGCCGGAAAGTCTGGAGTTAACCCTTCGCCCAGAGTTTATTCCAGCCAAAAAGGCCCTGGCAGTGGGCGAAAGCCTTAAGGAAATCCCGGGTGCTGGAGATGTAGTGGTGGACCAGGAACGCCTGGAAGAGTTGCAGCGCAATGGCCGTGTGCTGCGCAATGCCCTGTCGACCCTGGGACTTTTGCTGTTGCTGGCGGCTGGATTCGCCACGGGAAATGTGATCCAGATGACAGTGCAGGCGCGCAATGATGAAATTTCAATCATGCGGCTGGTGGGTGCAACCGAGGCATTCATCCGTCGTCCCCTCATTCTCGAAGGAGCGGTGCTTGGCCTTGCAGGCAGTGGTCTCGCCCTCGCGGGGCTTTTTGCGGTTTGGCTTCCTGTTTCCCGAGGTTGGGGCGGCATCTCCCCTTTTCTTGTGAACCTTGCCCGGGAAGGTTTTTTTTCATGGCGCAGCATTCTGGTACTCACTGTCGTTGGAGCTGCCACAGGGGCTTCAGGCGCAGCCTGGGCCTTCAGGGCAACCCAAAAAGAAGAGCGAAAAATGCAAATCGCTATGGAGCGAGCCAGCTGAGCAGCGCCATCTAGGCGACCAGCTTTTTCTATAAAGGGAGCACACATGATGCGAAAGCAAGAAGCCCTTGATTACCACTCCCAGGGGCGCCGGGGAAAGATCGAGGTGGTCCCCACCAAGCCCACCAGCACCGCTCGCGACCTGTCGCTGGCCTACACCCCCGGTGTGGCCGAACCCTGCCTCGAGATCGAGAAGAATCCAGAGGATGCCTACAAGTACACCGCCAAAGGAAACCTGGTAGCGGTGATTTCCAACGGCACCGCGGTTTTGGGCCTGGGCAACATCGGCGCTCTGGCCGGCAAGCCCGTGATGGAAGGAAAGGGTGTCCTCTTCAAGCGTTTCGCCGACATCGATGTGTTCGACATCGAAGTCAATGAGCTGGATCCGGAAAAGTTCATTCAGATCGTGAAAGCGCTGGAGCCGACCTTTGGAGGAATCAATCTGGAGGATATCAAAGCACCTGAGTGCTTCGAAATCGAGCGTCGCCTCAAGGCCGAGATGAATATCCCGGTTTTCCATGATGACCAGCACGGCACCGCCATCATCAGCACCGCTGCGCTATTCAACGCCTCCGAGTTGGTGGGGAAGAACCTTGGGGACATGAAGGTGGTGTTCAGCGGTGCTGGGGCCGCCGCCATCGCCTGCGCGGACATGATGATCGCGGCTGGTGTGAAGCTGGCGAACCTCTGGCTCTGCGACACCAAAGGCCTGGTTTACGAAGGCCGGACCGAAGGCATGAACAAATATAAGGAGAAGTTCAAAAAGCCTTCGGCTGCGCGCACCCTGGGAGACATCATCCCAGGCGCGGACGTATTCGTGGGCTGCTCCTCGAAGGGTGTTCTGACTCCGGAGATGGTAGCTGCCATGGCGCCGAATCCCATCGTCTTCGCCATGGCCAACCCCGACCCCGAAATCGACTACCCTACCGCCAAGGCCGTGCGCAACGACATCATCATGGCCACAGGACGCAGCGACTACCCGAACCAGGTGAACAACGTCCTGGGCTTCCCGTTCATCTTCCGGGGCGCGCTGGATTGCCGGGCCACGGAAATCAACGAGGCCATGAAGCTCGCCGCCTCGAAAGCCCTCGCGGCCCTCGCGAAAGCGGATGTTCCTGAAAGCGTCTCAAAAGCCTATGCGGGGCAGAAATTCAAGTTTGGCCCAGAGTACATCATTCCCAAGCCTTTCGATCCTCGCGTCCTGTTGTGGGTCGCGCCGGCGGTGGCCAAGGCCGCCATGGAGACGGGGGTGGCCAAAGCGCCCATCGATGATTTCACGAAATACGTCGAACATCTGGAGGGGCTGCAGGGCCGCAGCAAGGATGTGATCCGCACGGTATTGCACCGCGCCAAAGAAGATCCCAAGCGCATCGTCTTCCCCGAGGGCGATCATCCCCAGATCCTGCAAGCTTGTCAGACCATGGTGGATGAAGGCATCTGCGTCCCCATTCTGCTTGGCCACGTTGATAAGATCCGCAACCTCATCGCTGAATTGCACCTTGATCTGCGGGATGTGGAAATCCTGGATCCGGAATTCGTCGAATGGCGACCTGAGGCCGTTGAGCTTTACTACGAGTTGCGCAAGCGGAAGGGCGTCACACGCTTCGAGGCGGACCGGCAGACCATGCGCCGCATCGTCTTCGGCGCGCTGATGTGCCGCATGGGCCGCGCCGATGGCCTGGTGTCTGGTCTTACCCAGCACTACCCCGAGACCATCCGGCCCTGCCTTGAAATCATCGGTCCCAAAGAAGGGGTGCGGAAAGTCTGCGGCGTCTACACCCTGGTGCTGAAAAACATCATCATTACAGACCTACTGAAACCAGATCAGCGGGCCCTCGGGGCCAAGGAAAGGCCGCAGACCAGTACGCATGTTTGGGGGG
>JANYJQ010000026.1 GCA_025358435.1 Holophagaceae bacterium | reverse complement strand
GCCCTGGTGGACACCAACTGCGATCCCGACAAGATCGATTTCGTGATCCCCGCCAATGACGACGCCATCCGCTCCATCCATCTCTTCAGCGAGCGCATCGCCGACTCCATCCTCGAGGGACGCCAGTCCTTCCAGGACAAGGGCGACAGCACCGCTATGAAAGAGATGATGGCCGAAAAGATGGAGCAGGAAGTCCAGTAGGAATTCTGCGAATCCGCACCACCACAGAGTTTGAATGATCCAGGAGATAGCATGGCGTTTACAGCCCAGGACGTGAAAGCCCTTCGAGAGAAGACCGGCATCGGCATGATGGATTGCAAGAAGGCCATGGAAGAGAGCAACGGCGACATGGAAGGCGCCATCGAGTACCTTCGCAAGAAGGGCCTCGCGGCCTCCGCCAAGAAGGCCGACCGCATCGCCACCGAAGGCATCGTGGAATCCTACATCCACCCCGGCGGCCGCGTGGGCGTCATCGTCGAAGTGAATTCCGAGACCGACTTCGTGGCCCGTACCGAAGGCTTCCAGCGCATGGTCAAGGAAATCGCCATGCACATAGCTGCGGCGGATCCGGCCCCCCGCTTCGTGACCAAGGAAGAAGTGACAGGTGATTTTCTGGAAACCGAAAAACGCATCGCCACCGAGATGGCGCTGGCGACCGGCAAGCCAGCCAACATCGTCGAGAAGATCGTCGAGGGCAAGATGAACTCGATCTTCAAGGAAGTCTGCCTGCTTGAGCAGCCCTTCATCATGAACGGCGACATGACCGTGCAGCAGTACCTATCCCAAAAGACCGCCGAGATCGGCGAGAAGCTCAGCATCCGCCGCTTCACCAAGTACGTCCTTGGTGAAGGCCTGCAGAAGCGCAATGAGGATTTCGCCGCCGAAGTGGCCGCGCAGGTGGCCTCGAAGTAGTTCTGCTGCTCTTCCTCAATTCAAAGGGCGGCATCCGTGCCGCCCATTATCGTTGGCTTCTTTATTCCCACGAGATTAACCTTGAGGGACAGAGGATAGGACTTAGGGAGGTGTGTATGGGCTCCATGATGGAGGTTGAGGTAGCCACCAAGAAACTGGCGCTATTGCATTACGCGAATGACCCTGACACCAAACAGATCTTCAGCCTCCCGAATCCCGAGCGGATCCAATTGATCGAGGTGACTGATTCCGTTGGAACCACGGGTGAGATTTGTCCCATCGAATTCGGTCCGGACGTCAAAAACCTCATCCTATTCCCTTCCGAAATCATCTTGGTTAGCCCCGCAGAGTGGGGAATGATCCGCGACCAGAAATTGAATCTCCCTGAATCTTGGGACATGGAGAGCCTTGAACTGATTCCCAGGGCTTCGTGAATGGCTTCTTCGAAGGATTGGGCGGAGGCGTTTCTACGCTGTGCAGCCGAGGATCTTGAAGCCGCTAAGGAGTTGCTTGCATCCGGGACGCCTCCCCCTGGGACTCTCGCAATGCTGTTCCAGATGGCCTTCGAGAAGATTGGCAAGGCCTATCTAATCGCGCACAGAGGGAAGAGGCCTGAACAGCTCAGAACACATAAAGCCGCCTCCGTTGCGCTGTGGGATATCCGGCAGGATACAGATTGGTTATGGGAACGTGGCCATCGGGGGCAACAATGGACCAGAGCTTTGCTCGCGGTCAAGGTTCTTGAAGAAGCTCAACCTGCGGTGGCGAGCAGGCTGGGAAAGAGCGAGATGCTGGAGTACCCCTGGGAGGATGCATTCTTGGACAGGGTGATCACAGCCAAGGAGGGGATTCCTATGGTCAGGGACATCTCCCAGCAGGGCACCACCCTGGCTTCTATGCTCGTAAAACTGGGGTTGCATCTGATGGAGAAGCTCCGATGAAATACAACCGCATCCTGCTCAAGCTCTCGGGCGAGGCCCTGATGGGCGAACTGAAGGGCGGCATCGATCCCGATGTCGTGCAGATGATCGCCGAGCAGGTGAAGGCCATCCGAGAGTTGAATGTGGATGTGGGCCTGGTCATCGGCGGGGGCAACATCTTCCGCGGCGTGGCGGGCGCCACCAAGGGCATGGATCGCGTCACCGCCGACCACATGGGCATGCTGGCCACCATGATCAATGCCCTGGCCCTGCAGGACGCCCTGGAACACAACCATGTCCAGACCCGCGTGCTCAGCGGCATGGAAATGCCCCGCATCTCCGAAAACTACATCCGCCGCCGCGCGGTCAGGCACCTGGAAAAGGGCCGCGTGGTCATCTTCGGAAGCGGCACCGGCAATCCCTACTTCAGCACCGACACAGCCGCGGCGCTCCGGGCCAATGAGATCAACGCCGAGGTGGTGATGAAGGCCACCAATGTGGATGGCGTCTATAGCTCCGACCCCAAGAAAGACCCCAACGCCATCAAGTTCGACCGGGTCAGCCACCAGGAGTGCCTGGAAAAGGGCCTGCAGGTCATGGACGCCGCCGCCATCGCGCTGTGCATGGACAACAAGCTGCCCATCCTGGTCTTCAACATGATGAAGCCCGGCAACCTCATTGCCGCTGTCATGGGCGAGGTGGTTGGAACGCTGGTGAGTTGAGGGCTTTAGGCGGTAGGTAAATAGGTGCGCCAAAGGCGCATCCTTATTGACCCACAGCCTAGAGCTTACCGCCCATAGCCCATCAGTGCTTCAACCGCCAGATGTCCAAAGCGAACACCAGCACCATCAACGAGGCCAGCAGCATGAAGCCGCCCGTGAGAATGCGTTCTTTCACGGAGATGCTGAGATCCCGGCCGCGGATGCGTTCGAAGCCCAGCATGGCCACGTGGCCGCCGTCCAGGAAGGGAATGGGCAACGCATTCAAGACGGCCAGATTGATGGAAAGCAGGGCGCAAAGGGACAGGAAATTCCGCCATCCGGATTTAGCCGCCTGGCTGCCTATCCGCGCGATGGCGATGGGGCCGCCCAGCTCCTTGATATTGGCGCGGAAGGTCAGGAGCCTCACATAGTCGCCGGTGATGCGAAAGGTGGCGATGGCGGTGCCTTGGAAGGCGCGAAGGATTGCGGGACCTGTGTCGCCCACACGCAGGGAGCGCCAGGCGATCGGCGTCTCCTCGATATCAGGCAGGAATCCGATCTTCCCTTTTCCACCCTCGTTGGCAGGAACCAGGTCCAGCGTTTGGGCTGAGCCGTTCCGCAGGATCTGAAAAGGTGTGTGAACCTCGGGGCGGGCCTGGATGTAAGGAATGATTTCCCCTTGCCAGTCGGCCCCTTTCAATTGCTTTTCGCCGATGGCCACGAGTTCGTCGCCGACCTTCAGACCACCACTGTCGGCCCGGGACTGGGGCACGACCTGGCTCACAATCCAGCGGGACTGCACCTGTGAAACCCTCGCCCGATCTAGGTTCAAGGTGAAGAGCAGCACCACCGCCGTTGCCAGGTTGAAGATGATGCCGCCAGAGTAGAAGAGCATCCGTTTCCAGGTGGGCTGCGATAAGAACCCGTTGGGGTCATCGGCTTCCGGGTCCTCATCGTTGTAGCCCATCAGCTTCACGTAGCCGCCCAATGGCAGCGCCGAAAGCCGCACATCGGTCTCGCGCCATTTGAAACCGAAAAGCCGTGTGCCAAATCCCAATGAAAAGACTTCCACGGGGAGCTTCATCCACTTGGCGATCAGAAAATGCCCAAGCTCGTGCAGGAAGATGAGGCCGCCGAGCATGAGGACGGGGCCCCAGAAGCCGACACCCGGCCATGCAAGGCTGAAAACAATAATGGAGGGTGCGAGGTAAAGCAGGCGTTTCATCAAGGATCCAGGGATCTGGATCACTTCAGCGCGATCCAGGATCTAGCATTATCTCGTGCATTTCGATCCGCGGCCAGCACTGCCTCGAGACTGTCAGCTGACTCCGGCGGAATACGGGCAAGGACTTCGGAATTGCATGCCTGGATATCCCAGAAACCTATGCGGCCTTCCAGGAAGGCCGCGACGGCCACTTCGTTCGCGGCGTTGAGAAGCGCAGGGGCCGTGCCTCCCGCGCGAAGGGCGGCGTAGGCTAGTCCAAGGCAGGGGAAGCGCTCCAGATCCGGGGCTTCGAAGGTCCACGCACGCGTTTCTGTCCAATCGTAGGGGGGCACTGGTCCTGGCACATTGTCGGGGTACAGCAGCGCATACTGGATGGGCAGCTTCATGTCGTTGGCCGAGACCTGCAATTGATAGGAGCCATCCAGGAATCCGACCATGGCGTGGACCTGGCTTTGGGGGTGGACGGTCACCGCGATCTGGTCCACCGAAAGATCAAACAGGACCGATGCCTCGATGACTTCCAAGCCTTTGTTCATCAGGGTTGCTGAATCAATGGTGATTTTTGGTCCCATTTTCCAGGTGGGATGGTTCAGTGCTTCTTCTCGTGTGGCGGCCCGGATGCGGGCCATGGGCCATTCACGGAATGGCCCGCCGCTGGCGGTGATGCGGACTTCCCGGATGTTCTTTGGGTTGCGGGCCTGCAGCAGTTGATGCAGCGCCGCATGTTCCGAATCCACGGGCAGCAGTTCACCGCCGCCAGCTTTCATGGCGGCCCGCATCAACGCACCGCCCACCACCAGCGATTCCTTGTTGGCTACACAAACCCGGCGGCCGGCCCGCAGCGCGGCTTCGGTGCTTTGCAGGCCCGCGGCTCCCACCAACGCAGCAACGACGGTATTTCCATCGGGATGAAGCGCGCAGGCGAGAAGGCCGTCGGGGCCAAAATGGATTTCTGGCGAAAAACTCAGCGCTGAGCGAAGCCATGCGGCGTCCTCGGGGCCGCTCATGGATACGCAAGCGGGCCTGAACCGCTCACACTGCCTAAGCGCCAGTTCGCGATTGCGGCCGGCGGCGAGCGCTACTATTGAAAGCTGTTCTGGGTGGGCCGCGACGACTTCGAGGGTGGAGGTTCCTATGGAACCTGTTGATCCAAGCAGGGCAATGCGCCGAGCGGTCTTGGCCATCATCTGAGCCCATGCACGTAGTGCACGTAGGCGAACAGCGCCGGCGCCGCGAATACCAAGCTGTCCACTCGATCGAGCATCCCTCCGTGGCCTGGAATGCCGAAACCAATATTGCTGTCCTTCACGCCGGCGCTGCGTTTCCAGGTGCTTTCCACCAGGTCCCCCAGCTGGCCCATTGTGCCGAGCAGCAAGGCCAAGGCCACGATATCCACCGGAGACCAGTCCGGGCAGACGCCGGTGGCCTTCATGAGCCAGGCGCCCAGAACGTTGCCCAGGTAGTTGCCGGCCACGCCCTCCCATGATTTTTTTGGACTGATCTTGGGCGCCAGTTTGTGGCGACCCAAGAAACTACCGATGAAATAGGCCCCGGTGTCACCAAGCCAGACGATGATGTAGAGGGCTAACACCATGCGCCCTCCGGTGTTGGAGACCGTCTTGGAATCCAGCATGAAAAGCCGCTGCTGAAAACCCAGGCCAAGGCCTAGGTAGAGCGCACCCATCATGGTGATGGCTTGGCTCGGTAGGGCCAACTCTCTTTTCTGATCAAAGAAGAGAGCGCCAAAATGGATGATCCCGATGCCCAAAGCCATGGCCAGCCACAAAGGCAGGATGTCGGGATCCAAGGGTTGATCGCCAATGGCTGCACGGCTTGCGAGAAAGAAATGCATCAGCAGCAGCCAAGCCATTGCGGTGCCCGCAAAAAGCCCAGGATTGAACCCCATCTTCCGGCCGATGAGCGTCAACTCCCGCACTCCCGCAAAAATCGACACCCCCATCAGACCGAAGTAGCTCAGATTGCCCCACGTCGTGCCGCCGCCCCAATAGAGCAGGCTCAAAAAGAAAACAGCGAAAACGAGCGCCGTAGAGACGCGCAAGGTCATGTTCTTCATGTCGAAGCCAGGCTTCACACGTGCCGGAGCGGCCTCCGTCTCTGTTTTGATCGCTGTCTGGGGAACCTTGATTTTCGCCATGTGTCTTCCCGTAGTTAGATTCACTCGGTTCTTTCATTGCCATTCTGACGATAGGTCGTTGCGAAATACTAACTCGGTCAAGGAATGGTGGACCGACATAAGGCGCCATAGGGCAGTGGCCAGTGAAGCATGGGCAACCGTGCTACGGCCCCTGGGATCATTTCTCTGTGGTCTACAAACCGCCGAATCGTCTTTCCCGCTGTTGGTAGGCCTCCAGAGCCTCCCGGAGTTGAGGGCCACCAAAGTCGGGCCAGAGTGTTTCGGTGACGTAGAATTCAGCATAGGCGGACTGCCAGAGCATGAAATTGGATAAGCGCAGTTCCCCGGATGTCCGGATGAGAAGGTCCACGTCCGGCGCATCACCTGTCCAAAGGCGGGCCTGAAGCGCTTCTTCCGTGAGGGTGTCGGAGTCCAGCCCATCCTCGATGCACCGTTTGGCCGCCTGCACCAATTCCAAACGGGAGCCGTAATTGAGCGCCAGATGGAAAACCATGCCGGCATGGGCTGCCGTGGCTACTTCCAACGCCCTGAGATCCTTCTGGATGCCTTGGGGCATGCCTCCGATGGCGCCGATATGGTGGAACCGTATGCCTTTTTCGATGAAACGGTGGCGGAACATCCGAAGGTACATGCGCAACAAAGCCATCAGGCTCGCCACCTCCGGGCCAGGCCGCTTCCAGTTCTCGGTTGAGAATGCAAATAGGCTCAAATGTCCGATGCCTTCTGCGACGGCAGCTTCCAGGATGTCTTCCACGGCCTTGACGCCGGCCTTATGCCCCTTGATGCGGGACCACCCCCGTTGCGCCGCCCAGCGCCCGTTCCCGTCCATAATGATCGCGACGTGATGGGGGATGCTCAAAACAGGGCTCCAGCATAGGAATCTCTATGTTTCGTGGTTTCATTTCCGCGGAATCATCCTAGCATGGGGCTCACGGTCACCCCGACCTAGCCTGTCCCTGTTAGTCTATATTTCCTACCTGCCAAAAAGCCTATGGTCCAGTTCAACACACGAGCCAACGAGATCCTCCTGAAGCTGGTCTATTACGGGCCCGGCTTGTCAGGGAAGACGACGAATTTGCAGACGCTCCATGCGTTATGCCAGGACCAGCAACGCGGCGAGATGTTCAGTGTGAACACGCAGGAGGACCGGACCCTCTTCTTCGATCTGCTGCCGATCAATTTGGGTTATATCTACGGCAACTCGATCCACCTCCAGATCTACACCGTGCCGGGCCAGGTGCAGTACGACGCCTCGCGGCGCGTGGTGCTGGGGGGAGCGGATGGCGTGGTCTTCGTGGCCGACAGTTCCGAATCCAAGATGCAGGACAACGTCGATTCGCTCTCGAACCTGTATCACAACCTCAATGCGAACCGCCTGAACATCAAGCAGATCCCCTTCGTGCTCCAGTACAACAAACGGGATCTACCAGACGCCATGCCCGTCGGCGTCATGAACCGCCGGTTGAATTTCCGCAATGTCCCCTATTTCGAGTCCGTGGCCAACCGTGGCCCTGGCGTCATGGATACGTTCCTGGCCATCACGCGCGAAACCGTCGGCAGCACCTTCAAGAAGTACCACCTGGACAAGAAGATCAAAGATTTCGACGAGATGCTAAACCTCATCGAGACCAATATCCGATCCAACATGCGGGAACTGCCAACGCCGCCAGATTCGCTCATCCAGCCCGAATCCACGGTGATGCGCCACAGCGATGTGAGCGTGGCCGATCTGGTTCCAGGCAAGGTGGTCGACGCGAGCGATCTGCTCGAGGACGCCCTGAAATCCAACATGGAGACGGCGCGCCTATATTCGGAACTGAAGCAGACCAAGTCGACCCTCGAACAAAAGAATGCCGAAATGAACCAGCTCTACGCGCAGCTGGAACGGGCGAACCAGGACAATCTCAAGACCCGCCGCTATCTGGAAGGAATCATTCAGGGCGTCGGGGAGGCAATAGTCTCGTTCAGCGCCGAAGGCAAGATCCTCACCTGGAACATGGCGGCGGAAAAAATGTTCGGTTATGCCCGGGCGGACATCGTGGGGCAGAGCATCCAGTTGCTGACCCCGGCTTCAAGAACCTGGGAGATCGCCCAGTCGGTGACACTGGTGAGCCAGGGCCAGCCGCTCCGCGAAATCCAGACCACCCGCCTCCGCAAAGGAGGAGTGGAATTTCCTGTGAGCATTTCCTATGCGCCGGTGCTGGGTGCCGATGACCGTGTGCTGGCCCTGTCGGCGCTGGTGAAGGATATGGGTGAGCAGAAGGAACTGGAGAAAAGGCTCGTGGATTCTCAAGGGCAATCGGGCATGGGCCGCATCCTGCCCATCATGCTCGATGCGCTGCAGGCCCGCATCAATCCCATCGTGGTTCAAAGCCGGTTGCTGCAAGAAAGTGCCATGGATCCCGCCCAGGCCACGCAAGCCCAGAAGATCATTCATGCTGTGGATTCCATGCAGGCTTTGATGCGCCCCATCAATCTGGTGCTGAATCCACCGTCTCTGAAGCTGGAAGCCACTCAATTGAATAATCTGGTGCTGGAGGCCCAGAAACGGATCGAGACCGAGGCTGCGGCTGCGGGCGTAGCTCTGGACATGAGCCTCGATGCCACCGCGCCCGACAGCGTTCTGGATGCTGATCAAATGAGAGAAGCCATCGTCGGTCTGCTGCGCAATGCGATCTATTCTGCCGCGAAATCCCCACAGAAGCGTGCCCGCGTTGCCACCCGGCGGGTCGGCGAGGCCATGCAGCTGGCGGTCCAGGATTCAGGTCCGTTGTTCAGTGAGGCAGCCCAGGCCTCCGCCTTCGACCTTGGTTCGGTTCAGGACCTTGATTCCATGGGACTCGCCGTAGCCTCGGCGGTCATCCGCCAACATGGCGGCCGCCTTGCCATGCGCAGCCAGGAGGGCTCGGGCAACACCGTCATGGCGGAAATTCCGCTGGGTGCCAATACGCGCCCAGGGATTCCGTCCAACCCACCGGAATGAGGCTCGATCGCTCA
>JANYJQ010000210.1 GCA_025358435.1 Holophagaceae bacterium | reverse complement strand
GCCGTTTCTTTTTGCCGGATGCCCATGAACCTGCCAGATCAAATAGCACGCCGCCGCACGTTTGCGATCATTTCGCATCCCGATGCGGGGAAGACCACGCTGACGGAAAAGCTGCTGCTCTATGGTGGCGCCATCGACCGGGCGGGCTCCGTCAAGGCCCGCGAAGGCGGTGCCGCGGCTCATTCCGACTGGATGAGCATCGAACAGGAGCGTGGCATTTCGGTCACGTCGGCGGCCATGCAGTTCGAATACCAGGGCCATTGCATCAACCTGCTGGACACGCCGGGCCATCAGGATTTCAGCGAAGACACCTACCGCGCGCTGACCGCGGCGGATTCGGTGGTGATGCTCCTGGACTGCGCCAAGGGCGTGGAAGAACAGACGAAAAAACTGTTCCGCGTGGCCAAGGAACGCAATCTCCCGATTTTCACGTTCGTGAACAAGCTGGACCGACCGGGCCGCGAACCCGTGGAACTCATTGATGAAGTCGAAGACCTTTTCGGTTTGCACGCTGTGCCCATGACCTGGCCCATCGGCAGCGGCCCGGATTTCAAAGGTGTGTACGTGCGTGCGACGGGCCGGATCCAGCTCTTCGAACGGGCCAAAGCGGGTCGGAAAGCCCGCATGGTAGGGGAGGGCAGCCTGGAGGATCCGGAAATCGTGGCGCTGCTCAGCAAGGCCGAGCTGCAGCAGCTGAAGGACGATGTGGACCTTATGAACTCGTGCTGCCGCCCTTTGATCAGGATGCATTTCTGGCCGGGAAGCAATCGCCCATGTTCTTCGGCAGCGCCGTGAACAATTTCGGCGTGGCGGATTTTCTGGATGAGTTCCTGAACCTGGCGCCACCGCCTGGCCCACGGCCCCTTATGGAAGGCGGCGCGGTGGATCCTGAAATGCCATTCACAGCCTTCATCTTCAAAGTGCAGGCCAACATGAACAAGGCCCACCGCGACCGCGTGGCCTTCGCGCGCATTGTCAGCGGCCACTTTGAACGCGGCATGGATGCCTTGCACGTGCGTGAAAAAAAGAGCATCAAACTTAACTACCCGCACATGTTTTTCGGCCGCGAGCGGCAGATCGTGGATGAGGCCTGGCCAGGCGACATCCTGGGCCTCATCAACCCCGGGGTATTTCGAATCGGGGATGTCATCAGTGCGGCGGGTCCCCTGGAATTCCACGCGGTGCCGAGATTTTCTCCCGAGCAGTTTTCATCCGTCCGCCTCGCCGATCCCGGCGCGCGGAAAGGCTTTCTGAAGGGTCTGGGACAGATCGCTGAAGAGGGTGTGGTGCAGGTTTTCTGGCCGAAGGGCGGCGCGCCGTTGCCGATCCTCGGTGCCGTCGGCCGGCTGCAATTCGAGGTATTGGCCCATCGGCTGAAGGATGAATATGCCTGTGCGGTGATCCTGGAATCGCGCAGCTTCCAGATGGCCCGCTGGCTGAAAGGCGGCTGGCCCGATCCCACGCGCTTCTGGGGCGAGCAGGTGGAGGACAGCGAGGGCAATCCGGCCATCCTTTTCGAGAACGACTGGCAGCGGAGGACGACCGCGGAGAAGAATCCTGAACTCGAGTTCCTGGAACATCCGATGCGGTAAGATCTGCGATCAGTTAACAGCGCTTGCCTGGATCATCTCTACTTTAGACGAAGCCTTCACCCGCAGCACAGCCTGCTCGTGCTCAAGCGGGGGCTTCCCGGATTCCAACCTTCCGGTCACTTTCACGTGATCGCCCCACTTGAGTTTGAGCTTGTGCCCAACCAAGGGGATGTAGGAATCCGGTGTGAGGAGCGAGTTGATCCGGATTTTCTCGAAGTCGTCCACGAGCATGGGGATGGAGCCATCGTAGAAATATCCCTCGATGGTCGCTTTCTTGTTCAAGTGCTGCAGCAGTTCAGGAGTGCGTATTTTGGCGAGGGCCTTCATGGGGTGGACTCCGACCGGGGGGGGCACCGCTTCAGGGCCTGGCGTCTGGGCGGTCGAGAACAGGCCAACAGCTGAAAGGGCGCAGAGAAGATGAAGATTGCGATTCATGATGCACCTCCGCCTAGAAGTATCGCCCTTGAAGGAGCAAGATGCTCGTGCCTTCAAGGGCGATTCATTACAAAAGGCCAGTAGCGCGTGGTTATTTATTTCAGGAAGGTCGCGGCGCCAACGGGTCCGTCACCGCCAAAGGGCAAGGCGACGGTCTGGGCAGGCGGAATCCCATTGTCATCGTAGTGCGGTTGCTCATTGGCCGTATCGTGGCTGCGGGCGAAATTGTAGGCCTCCATGATGGAGATCTTGCCGTCCCCATTGGCATCGGCATTGACGGCGCCGCTGCCATCGGGTTTGTGGCCCAGGAAGGCCGAGAAATACCAGAACGTGAATTCACCGAAAGTGGCTGTGGAATTGGACCAGGAGACCTGCGTGGGGCTGCAGGAGGACATGACGATGCGATTCGCCTTGGTCAGGGGAGCCACGAATCCGCCGCTGAAACATTGCTTCATCTGGATGATCATTTTTTTGTAGGTCTTGACTTTATCGACCTGGGCGGCGAAATCGGTGTCGCTCATGACCTGGTAGTTCCAGAGGCAAAGCCCAGTATGGCCGCCGGCCAGTTGGGTTCCGTGATCGTTGCTCATGATGTAGACCGTGGATCCAGTGCCGGACTTTCCAGCCAAAGAGGTGAAGACCGTGTTGATATTGGCCGCGGTGGCGCTGTAGTTGACCGGCATGGAACCATCCTTGGCGACCCCATCCGCGTACAGAACGGTGATGTTGCCCTTGGGATAGCCTTGAGCGACGAGGATTGAGTACATCGTCTTGAGGTCGTTCCAGTACCGGATATGGTTGTCAGCCGGGCTCCATCCTCCGGCGATGAGCACCGCGTGCGGGGCATTCATGGCTGCGATAATGCCGGCTATGACGGCGGGATTGAGCCGCAGGGTGAGTTTTTCACCCCAGTTCACCTGGGACTTGGCAACGACCTGCAGGTTGGCGGGGCTCGATATCCGAAGCACTGCGGTTTCCCGTGAAAGATGGGCGGAACCCTTTTCCAGCTGTCCGGTCACGCGGACATGATCCCCCCACTTGAGCTGGGTTTGCTGGCCGACCAGGGGGACATAGGAATCCGCGGACAAGGGCATGTCCATGCGGACTTTCTCGATGTCATCCACGAGCATCGGGATGGAGCCGTCGTAGAAGTAGCCTTCCAGGGTGATTTGCTTGTTGAGGCTCTTCAGCATCTCCGTGGTTCGGAGCTTGGGGAAGACCTTCAGCTTCAGCTGGGAAGCCCTAAGCTGACCTGTGGATTTGGGCGGGATCTGGGCGCTGAGCAACATGGAGCCGGCCGCGAGGCCGCAGAGGAGAGAGAGGAATCGCTTCATACGAATGCCTTTCATAAAGGGCTGCCCGCATAGGCAGAGGGGAGTAGGGAATGTCGAACTAAACAATAAGTCATACGCAAGCAACGCGCATGGACCAGTTTGGAAAGTTCCGACTAGACCAGTTGGGGGCAAGCTCCTAACAGCGACCTGCCTGCGGCGAGCCGATGCTTCCCGCTAAGGTCTTCGCCACATCGCCGGATCCGGGAATACCGGTTTTCAAGATCGTCTTCTTTCAAAATGAGACATTGAATCCGGTCCTTCTGCCATCGTCTCAAGCCAAGACAAAATGAACCCGGCGACTTCTTCCCAGTGGCTCTGCCCGATGATGAAATTCGTGCGTCCGGCGAATTCCCGGAAGTCGGTGATGGAGTCCGGACGTTCGTATTTCGCAAAGTTGCGCCGATTCAAAGAGGCCGGAATGATGTGGTCGTCCAAACCCGCGATCATCAATAGGGGCGCGCCCGGCTTCTTGAAATCGATGCGGGCCGCTGATGTCAGGGATGAAAACGATTCTCTTCGAGGCCACGAAGCGCTCCTATGCAAAAAGCCACATGATAGCGTTTTATGAGACTCATTCTTTACGGGATTCTTCAGGTTTCTTCAGCTCATCCATCCCGGAGAATCTCACCGCTTTCAGGTGGAACTCATCCCGCCAGACGGCCCGTGGCTGGTCGGGAATCACCTCGGCGGCCTTGGCCTGGGACCGGCGTAAGAGGCGGATTGCCAATAGCGCGAGCACAAGCAAAGGCTCTGGATATTCAGTCAGCAGGCGCCATGGCGTCAGCAGGAACTGGTCGGGCCGGGCACCCCCGGCGTAATAGTTATCCAGAATCCAGACCTCTTCCTCGGCCTCTATTTTGAGGCATTCCTCTTTGAGCATGATGAGGGTGCGCTCATGATTATCACGCTTCACGTCCACCTTGCCGGTGATGCGGCCCTGCTCGTCCCGTTCGATGAGCATGACTTCCACTCTGGCGATGCCCGGCATCTGCCATTCTCCGAAAGGCGCGAAGAACACCAGCATGCCTTGCACCAGCATGACGAAGCCGATGCCCGCCACCAGGAGCCAAAGTCCCGTGATCGCGGCCCAACGCCAAATGTTCGGAGAGATGACCATGAATGGAGTATCCCAGCAAGGGCGGGTTGGAATCCAATTTAGAGCGTGTAGCCGCCATCGATCACCAATCCGCTGCCCGTCATCGTCGAAGCTTCATCAGAAGCGAGGAATTGGATGGCGGCGGCGATCTCCTGGGGAGTCGCGAAACGCCCCAGCGGCTGGGAGGCCTCCAACCCCGCCCATGCGGCTTCTTCTCCCCGGGCCGCGGCGAGTTCCTGGAAGAAGGGCATGGCTGTCCACATGGAGGTCCGGACACCTGCGGGCACCACGAGGTTGATCCGGATGCCATCCTTGGCCGCCGCGCATTCCAGGGCGGCGGATTTAGCCAACATATTGAGCCCTGCCTTGCTGGCAGCGTAGGCGCTGGCACCGGGAGTGGCCTTGAGCCCGGATGCTGACGATACCAGCACGATGCTGCCGCTGTTGCGGCCTCGCATCACGCGGATCCCATGTTTTATGGCTAGGAAGGCACCGTCCAGATTCACAGCCATCACCCGGCGCCATTCTTCGAGCTGCATCTCCTCCACGGGCTTGGCATAGGAAATACCGGCGCAGGCCACCAGCACGTCGAGACGGTCGAAGGCCTTCAGTGTTTCGGCGAGCGCAGCTTCCCACTGGGATTCGATGCCCACATCCAGGTTCAAGGCCAAGGCTCTGCCGCCTGATTTTGTGATTCCATCCGCGAGTTGTTTCACTGCCGGAAAATCCACATCCGCCGCCACGACGACCGCGCCGCTTTCCGAAAAACGCAGGGCCGTGGCTTTTCCTATGCCAGAGGCAGCGCCGGTGATGAAGGCTATTTTCCCGTCCAGGTGGAAGGACATCTTATTTATTCCCACACCCGTTTCCCGCCCAGCCAGGTCCCGACAACCTTCCCTGGCAGCTCCCAACCCTTGAACGGCGTGTTGTAGCTGCGGCTTTGGATGAAAGCCCGGTCTACTTTCACGGTGCCGTCCAGATCGATCAAGGTGAAATCAGCAGGAGCTCCGACTTTCAGGGAGCCGAGGCCTTTTCCATCCAGATGGAAGACTTTTGCCGGCTCCCAGGTGAGCAGGGAAATGGCCTTTTCCAGGGAGATGATGTTTTTCTTCACCAGCAATCGCAGAGTTATCGGGAACGCGGTTTCCAGGCCGATGACGCCGAAGGCCGCGATGGGCAGTTCCACTTCCTTGTCGTCCCACCCGTGGGGGGCGTGGTCGGTCGCGATGGCGTCCACGGTGCCATCAGCCAGGGCCTGCAGCACAGCATCGAGATCCGCCTCGGTCCGCAGGGGCGGGTTCATCTTGTAATCCGAATCGAACCGCATCAGTTCCTTGTCCGTGAGCGCGAAGTGGTGGGGGGTCACCTCGCAGGTGACGTTCAAGCCCCGCGCTTTCGCTTCGCGCACCATGCGCAGCGAACCTGCGGTGCTGAGGTGCGCCAGGTGCAGGTGGCCGCCCGTGTGCTCCGCCAGCACGATGTCCCGGGCCACCATGGCTTCTTCCGCAGCGCTGGGAATGCCCAGGCAGCCCAAAGCGGCGCTCACTGCCCCCTGGTGCATGTAGCCCTCGCCCGCGAGGTGCTTATCCTCCTCGTGGGCGACGATGGGGATGTTGAGCCAGGCCGTGTATTCCAGAGCGCGGCGCATGACCTCGGCGTTCATCACCGGCAGGCCATCGTCACTGAAAGCCACGCAGCCGCTTGCCTTCAGCGTTCCGAAATCGCAAAGATCCTCGCCTTCCATCCCCTTGGTCAGGGCGCCCAGCGGGAAGTAGCGGCAGAGCCCGGCGGCGTTGGCCTTTCTGAACATCAGTTCGGTGATTGCCACGGAGTCATTGGCGGGTCGGGTGTTGGCCATGGCGCAGACACTGGTGAAGCCTCCGGCGACGGCCGCGCGGGAACCCGTTTCAATGGATTCCTTGTGGGACTGGCCCGGTTCGCGGAAATGCACGTGAAGATCAATGAACCCAGGTGTGAGCAAGTTTCCGCCGGCATCCAGAATTTCGGTGGCCGCCACTACCAGGGGATCCCGTTCAGCTTCGGCGCCGATTGCTGCAACGACGCCCTCCACCACCAGCAATGAGCCCAAAACATCGAGCTTCTGGGCCGGGTCCAGGATTCGGGCGTTCTTCACGAGCAGGGACATCGGCGATCTCCGGGTTCATCCATGGTAGCGGAGGAAAAACCTGTCCACGGATTCCACGGGTCACAGCGGACCTTGAATTCCCAGTACACAATCCGAACCGGCCGTGGTGCAATGGACCATACTTCAATACCTGCAGGTCCGATTTATCCTGAGACTCGACCAATCGCTGCGTCCTTCCAGCGGAAGCCACCACAAACCCTGAAGGGAAGCAGCAGGGAGACCTGATGCCCCACACGCTCTACTGGCTGCAATGTGGCGGATGCGGTGGCGACACTATGTCACTGCTGAACCTGGAATCCCCTGGCCTCATAGAGACTCTGGAGATGCTGGACATCGAAGTCCTGTGGCACCCCTCGCTTTCCCGGAATAGCGCTGCGGCGCACAGGAGGCTGCAGGAGGATTTGGCCTCCGGGGCGAAACCTCTGGATTTCCTCGTGGTGGAAGGCGCCGTCATCCGTGGACCCGGTGGCACGGGAATGTTCGACACCATCGAGCGCAAACCCAAAAAGGAACTTGTGGCCGCGCTTGCGCGCCGTGCCCGTTTCGTCCTGGCGGCAGGCACCTGCGCCAGCTTTGGCGGCATCAGCGCGGCGGGCGAGACCGAAGCCACTGGACTGCAGTTCCTCCGGGACCGCAAGGGGGGCTTCCTGGGGAGCGAATTCGCCAGCGCTGAAGGTCTGCCGGTCATCAATCTGCCAGGCTGTCCGTGCCACTGCGAAGCCCTTTCCGGAACGATGGCCGCCCTGGCCACGGGCGCGGCCCTGGAGCTGGATGAATGGAACTCGCCGATGGAATGGTATGGGATGCAGGTCCACCAGGGCTGCCTCAGGAACGAGTACCATGAGTACCGAGTGGAGGACGACGACTTCGGCAAGCGCGGCTGCCTCTTTTTCCATCTGGGCTGCCAGGGCCCGCTCACCCACGGCCCCTGCAACAAGGTGCTCTGGGGCCGGAGGAGCAGCAAGACCCGCATCGGCGTCCCCTGCGTCGGTTGCACCCGGCCTGATTTCCCCCCGCCCTATCCATTCTTCCGGACCCGGAACATCGCGGGCATTCCCTTGGATCTGCCCGAGGGCGTGGACCGGGCCCACTACATGGCCTACAAGGGCATGGCCGCGGCCGCTGCGCCTCAAAGGCTGATCGACCGGAAGACGAGGCTCTGACCAGGCGGTACGCCCGCTCTGGAATCGTTCCCTGAAAGATCCGTAGTTTTTCTTTTCTCCACCAAGAGGTTCCCAGTGCCACCCACGGTCACCATCAACGCACCGCTCAACCGGGTCGAAGGGGACCTCGAAGTCACCGCAGAGATCAAGGACGGAGTCGTAGCGGACGCCTGGTGCTCGGGAACGATGTATCGGGGAATCGAAAAGATCCTGGTGGGACGAGGGCCGATGGATGGCCTTGTGATCACGCCGCGGATCTGCGGCATCTGCAGCATGAGCCACTTGACGGCGGCGGCCAAGGCGCTCGATTGCATCACAGGAGCGGCCCCGCCCCCCGATGCGGTGCGGATGCGGAATGTCCTGCTCATGACCGAGCATGTCCAGAGCGACTTGAGGCACACCTTCCTGACCTTCGCGGGAGACTTTACCAACCCGGCCCATTCCGGC
Organism: Holophagaceae bacterium; assembly: GCA_025358435.1. Lineage (GTDB taxonomy): Bacteria > Acidobacteriota > Holophagae > Holophagales > Holophagaceae > JANXPB01. The sequence continues at coordinate 6,048 of JANYJQ010000210.1, read as the reverse complement.
CTTGAACATTACGACGAGGCGGTGAAGCGCTACGAACCCTTCAAGGGCGAGACCGTGCTCGAAGTGCTCCGTGAATCCGCGAAACTGCTCGAAATCATCGCGATCATCGGCGGACAGTGGCCGCACTCGGCCTTCATGGTGCCGGGGGGAATCGTATCGGCGCCCAGCAGCCGGAGCCGCCTGCAATGCAAGATGATCCTGCGGCATTTCCGGGAATGGTATGAGAAGCGGATTCTGGGGTGCTCCATCGAGCGCATCCAGGAACTTGCATCCCTGGAAGGTCTGGAGGCCCTTCTTGATGAAGGCCATTCTTCGCGGGTGAGCGATTTATCGTTCTTCACCTCGTTTTCGCGATCCCTCGGACTTCACCAGATGGGGAAGGGGCATGGCGCCTTCATCTGCTACGGTGCGCTCGAGCTTCCCCAAGGCACTGCCATCAAAGGCGCCAAGGAGGGCCCTTTCCTGATTCCGGCCGGCTTTTCCCAGGGTGGCCGCCTCACGGAGTTTGACCAGGCTCGCGTGGCCGAACACGTGGCCCACTCCTGGTACGAGGATTACAGCGGAGGCCTTCATCCCGCCAAGGGTGAGACGCGGCCCTATGCCACCGGGTATGAGGCGAAAAAGTACTCCTGGGCCAAGGCGCCCCGCTATGACGGACTCCCCGCGGAGACCGGCCCCCTGGCGGAGATGGTCATGGCTGAGCGGCCCCTCTTCAGGGATCTTTTGGACAAGTGCGGCCCGAGCGCTTTCGTCCGGCAGTTGGCCCGCCTCCTCCGCCCTGCCTGGTTGATCCCGGTGATCGATGCCTGGCTGGAAGAAGCCACGGGTGAGGAGGGTTTCTACAACTCCCCCGAAGGGATCCAGGATGGGGAGGGCTTCGGCCTGACCCAGGCCTCCCGGGGGGCCTTGGGCCATTGGGTGAGGATCCGGAATGGCGCCATCGACCACTACCAGATCATTTCACCCACGGGCTGGAATGCTTCCCCAAGGGATTCAAGCGGAACCAGAGGACCCATCGAGGAAGCTCTGCTCGGAACGACTGTCCGGGATCCTGAGAACCCCGTCGAACTGGGCTTCGTGGTCCGCTCTTTTGATGTATGCCTGGTCTGCACAGTCCATGCCCTTCACCGTGGCAACCGGACCGTGTTGAGGATGAACAGAGCCTGATGTGAAACGGATCATCTGCATCGGGAGTGCATTCCAGGATGGCGATTCCGCCGGGGCCCGGGTCTTCGCGCGGCTGTTGGACACCGATCTGCCGGAGGATCTTGAAGTGGTGGACGGCGGGCTGAGGGGCCTGGACCTGCTGCGGCTTGTCGAAACTTCTGAGCGAGTGGCCTTTGTGGACACCGTATCCGGATTCGCGGCTCCGGGGGAGGTCGTCGGGTTGGAAGGGGATTCCCTCGGCGAGATCGCTACGGAGGGCTACGGCCATGGAGGGGGATTCTCCTACTTCCTTCGCGCCCTGCCGCAGTTGGCGAGAAAACCCGTTCCTGTCTGCCTGGTCGGTCTGGAAGCGCCCGCTTCAGAGCGCTCGATCACAGAGGCTGCGCGCCGCGCTGTCGCCTTCGCTACCCATGCTCCGGCCATCTGCCCTGGCGGTCCTGGTCACGTGGGGAGATGACCATGGACGCCTCGAGATCCATGGAACACCAGCTGGCCGAAAACCTCATGCTGTTGAACGAGGTGCACGTCGCCCACCAGGCTTCCGAGATCGCGGCGCGGCTGGTGGTTGAACAGTTCGTCGAGATGGAAGAGGTCCATCGCCGCCTGGAGGAAATGGTCGCCCGTGAACGTGGCCTGAAAGACCGGTTGGAAAAGCTGGATGCCATCGTGAAGGCCATCAACCAGAATGTGGATTTCGACGGACTCCTGTACACCATCCTGGAGGAGGCGCGGGTGGTACCGGGCGTGGAGGCTGCGGCGGTGCTTGTGTTGGACCCTGGCCGCAACGTTTTCCGCTTCAGGGCGAGCTTGAAATGGGAATCGGAAAGGGAGGTCCTGGAAGGCATCGAGCTGACACCGGAGGAGGCGGAGGAACGGTATGTCCACGGTTCGGAGGAAGCCTGCGAAGACATTTTCGTGATCCGCAACATCCCAGGCCGGACCGCGCACGAGAAAATGCTCCACCTCGGCCTTCCCGAGGCGATGATGGCCACGCGGATCCGCATCAACGGCCGGGCCGAGGCCTATTTCATCTTCGACAATAAGCAGGACCCCGAGGCCTTCGGCCCGGATGCCATCGCCCTTATGAAAGACCTCAAGGAACATTTTGTCTCTGCCTTCATCAAGGCCCGGACCACCGACCTTCTGAAGCGGTTGCTTCAAGAAACCAACGAATCCAAGGAGCGGGCCGAGATCGCCACCCGCTCGAAGAGTGAATTCCTGGCGAACATGAGCCACGAGATCAGGACTCCGATGAACGCCATCCTCGGGTTCGCGGGGTTGGCCCAGAAGCAGGATCTCAGCCCGAAGCTGCGGGACTACCTGCAGAAGATCGCAACCTCTGGGCGCCATCTCCTGGGCATCATCAACGACATCCTGGACTTTTCCAAGATCGAAGCCAACAAGCTGGAACTGGAGTCCGTGCCCTTCCAACTCCTGGACGTGCTGAGCCAGGCGGCCGACATGTTCTCGCAGAAAGTCGCTGAGAAGGATCTTGAGCTGATCGTTGGCGCCTCCTCCGATGTCCACGGTTGGCTGGTGGGCGATCCCCTGCGGCTCGGCCAGATCCTGGTGAATCTGATGGGCAACGCCCTCAAGTTCACCCGCGAAGGGCACATCCGCTTGAAGGTCGAGGTGGCCGAGCGCATGGAAGGACGGATCCGCCTGCGTTTCTCCGTGGAGGACTCTGGAATCGGGATGACGCCCGAGCAGATGTCCAAGCTGTTCCAGGCTTTCTCCCAGGCGGATGCCTCGACCACGAGGGAGTTCGGCGGGACGGGCCTGGGCCTGAGCATTTCCAAGCGGCTGGTCGAAAAGATGGGGGGGGAATTCCAGGTCGCCAGCACGCCTGGAATTGGCAGCACCTTTACTTTCACGGCGGAGTTTCCGCTCTCGCAGTCACCTGGCCCAGTGATTCGCAAGGCCCCCGAGGATGTCAAGGGACTGCGAGTCCTGGTGGTCGACGACTCGGCCCTGGCGCGGGAGATGTTGGAAGACCAGCTGCAAGGCTTCGGGTTCCGCGCCACCGCGGTGGGTTCCGGCGAATCTGCCTTGAAGGAGCTGGAATCGAATCCCTTTGATCTGGTGCTGATGGATTGGAAGATGCCCGGCATGGACGGCATCGAGACCACCCGGCGAATCAAGGGCGACCCTCGGCTGGCGGCGATCCCAGAGGTCATCATGGTCACTGCCTTCGGCCGCGAAGAAGTGATGAGGGCCGCCGAAAAGACCGGAATCCGAGCCTTCCTCATCAAGCCGGTGAACCCTTCTCTGCTGCTGGATTCGATCCTGGAGGTCCTGGGACGGCAGGCTGTCAGCTCCATGAAGGGGCCCGATCAAGCCACGATTTCATTGGCCGAAAAGCGCATCGCCGGAGCCCACGTCCTTCTGGTGGAGGACAACCCCATCAACCAGCAGGTCGCCGTGGAAATTCTCGAAAGCGCCCGCGTCCGGGTGGATATCGCATCCAATGGCGTCGAGGCGGTCCGCATGGTGGACCAGAAGCACTACGACGCCGTCCTGATGGACATCCAGATGCCGGAAATGGACGGCTACGAAGCCACGGCCCACATCCGGGAAAAGACCCAGCACGAGAACCTGCCCATCATCGCCATGACCGCCCACGCCATAGCGGGCTACCGGGACGAATGCCTTGCGGCTGGCATGAACGACTACCTGACGAAGCCCATCGAGCCAGATCGGCTCTTCGAGACCCTGGCGATCTGGATTCACGAAGCTGGACGAATGTTGGGGGATGGAGTGGACGCCGCCACGGCCCCACCGGCTGGTCGAGAGATCAAAACACCTTCGCAGCCGGTCTCGCTTGCTGCAGCCAGCTGTCCGTTGTCCCTGGCGCCGCTCCAGGAAGTGATGGACGTCCCCCAGGCCCTGCATCGCTTGAACGGGAAAGAACCCCTGTTGCTGAGCATCCTGAAGACCTTCCTGGAAGACCTTCCGCGTCCCGAGGATGCCATCGCCGCGGCTGTGGAAACCGGGGATGTGGAGGCTGGCTTCCGGCGCGCCCACACCCTGAAGGGAGTCGCGGCCACCCTTGCCATCACCACGGTGCCAGAGGCCGCCGAGGAATTGGAAACGCTCCTGCGCGCGGGGTCCTGCGAAGATTGCGGAGAGCCCCTGAACCGGCTCCAGGAAGCCATGGCTCGCTTCCGCGCCCTGGCCGCTCCTTTGCTTGCCGTGAAACAGCAGCCGGCCAGGCCCGAGGGCCAGCGCGGCGATTCCGATCCAAGAAGAACGCTTCAACTCCTTCTGGAAATCGATTCACTACTCAAACGCCACAGCTACGAAGCCAAGGGGGCCTTCGAGCGGCTGCGCCCAATTCTGTCCGTGGCAGGGGCCCAAGAAATGCTTGATTCCATCCAGGTCCACCTGGGTCGCATGGACTTCAACGGGGCTCGCCGAGCCCTCCAGCCTCTGATCGAGATATGGCGGAATTCCGCAACGCCACCTGATCCAACTCCCACGGATAAATCCGCCCCCGAGGCCGACTCATGACCCTAGAAGCTCCAACCACCAAACGGCGAGGCAGAGTCCTGGTGGTGGACGATTCTCCCGCCACATTGGCCTCCCTCTGCGAGCTGCTTTACGAAGATCACGAAGTGATATTCGCCACCTCCGGACAGGAAGCCATCGACATGGCCCATTCGCATAATCCCGATCTCATCCTGCTGGATGTGGTGATGCCAGAAATGGATGGGTTCGAGGTCTGCAGCCGGCTCAAATCCAGTCCTGGGACTATCGATATCCCGGTGGTCTTCATCACCTCCATGGGAGACGACGTGGACCATCTCCAGGGTCTCAATGTGGGCGCCATCGACTACATCGAGAAGCCCATCAGCCCTGAGGTCGTGAGGGTCCGGGTGAAGAACCACATCCAGATGAAGCACAAGCAGGACACCTTGAGGGGACTCACCCTCCGGGACGGCCTGACCGGCATCGCCAACCGGCGCCGCTTCGACGAGGCCCTGCGGGAGGAGTGGTCCCGCGCCGCGCGCAGCCAGTCCAGGCTTTCGCTCATCATGATCGATATCGATCATTTCAAGCTGTTCAACGACACCTATGGTCATCCCGAAGGCGACGTCTGCCTCGCCAGGCTCGGCGAAACGCTGGCCCAAATTGCCGCGGACACCATGGGCTTTGCCGGGCGCTATGGTGGCGAGGAATTCTGCCTGCTGCTGCCGAACACCGCCGTGGATCGCGCGATGGAAATCGGCGAAAAGGTGCGCGCGGCGGTACAGGACATCGCAATGCCTCACGCGACCTCCAGTTATCAAACCGTCACCGTCAGCGTTGGCGTTGCCTGCGCCAAACCAAACGACACGCAACGGTCGGGCGATTTGATCGAGGCCGCCGACGCTGCTCTCTATGCCGCCAAGCATCGCGGCCGCAACGCGGTGGTCGAGCATGGCTTTGTGCGGCTGACGGATGGCGCGGTCGCGCTGGCGGGCTAGCGTCTTTTGTTTGACGCGTTTTCTTTACGCGAACCGGCGTCCACTTCGCTCGAAAACGTTTTAGCCCGCGGCAAGATTGCGATCGAGATCGCTCTCGGTCACAACCCTGTTGCGGCCGCTTTTTTTGGCGAGATAGAGCGCGCGATCGCATCGATCGATCAAATCCGCCATCGACTCGCCCAGCTGAAACTGTCCAACACCGATGGAAACCGTGATGTTGGGAAGAACCTCGCCCGTCGAGCGGCGGGTGATGCTGCACTCCGAGATGGAGCGGCGAATACGTTCGGCAACACCGTAGCAGGTTGCGAGTTCAGCCCCGGGAAGCACGGCGATCAGTTCTTCACCGCCGTACCGAGCCGGGAGATCGACTTCCCGAACACGTTCGCGCAAGACCTTGGCCATCAATCGAAGCACC
>JANYJQ010000207.1 GCA_025358435.1 Holophagaceae bacterium | reverse complement strand
GAACATCCACGAGACCCGCGAGTGGATCCTGCGCAATAGCCCCGTGCCCATCGGTACCGTGCCCATCTACCAGGCGCTGGAAAAGGTCAACGGGAAAGCCGAGGAACTCACCTGGGAACTGTTCCGCGACACGCTCATCGAGCAGGCCGAGCAGGGCGTGGACTATTTCACCATCCACGCGGGTGTGCGCCTGCGCTACGTTCCGCTCACCGCCAAGCGTGTGACCGGCATCGTGAGCCGCGGCGGCTCGATCCTCGCGAAATGGTGCCTGGCGCACCATCAGGAGAATTTCCTCTACACGCACTTCGAGGACATCTGCGACATCATGAAGGCCTACGACGTGAGCTTCTCCCTGGGTGACGGCCTGCGTCCCGGTTCCATCGCCGACGCCAACGACGAAGCCCAGTTCGGCGAATTGGAGACGCTTGGAGAACTGACCAAGATCGCCTGGAAGCAGGACGTGCAGGTGATGATCGAAGGGCCGGGCCATGTGCCCATGCACCTGATCCAGGAGAACATGACCAAGCAGCTGGAAGTCTGCGACGAAGCGCCCTTCTACACCCTGGGGCCGCTCACCACGGACATCGCGCCGGGCTACGACCACATCACCTCGGGCATCGGCGCGGCCATGATCGGCTGGTTCGGTTGCGCCATGCTCTGCTACGTGACGCCGAAGGAACACCTGGGGCTCCCGAACAAGAAGGACGTGAAGGATGGCGTCATCACCTACAAGATCGCCGCCCATGCCGCGGATCTCGCCAAGGGGCATCCAGGAGCCCAACTGCGCGATGACGCGCTATCGAAGGCCCGCTTCGAGTTCCGATGGGAGGACCAGTTCAATCTGAGCCTGGATCCCGACACCGCACGGGAATTCCACGATGAGACCCTTCCCGCCGAGGGCGCGAAAAACGCCCATTTCTGTTCCATGTGCGGCCCGCACTTCTGCTCCATGAGCATCACCGACGACGTCCGCCGCTACGCCGCCGAACAGGGCCTGAGCGAAGAAGATGCGGTGGCCAAGGGCATGGAGGAGATGTCGAAGGAGTTCGTGGAGAAAGGCGCCGAGGTCTATATCCAGTCCTGACCATTCCACCGGGCAGGGTCTCAGCCCGCCATCAATTTCCGGATGAGCTCCACCGCATCTGAGGTGCGATAGGGCTTCTGCAAGAAGGCATCGGCAATGGCGTCAGGATCACTGGAATCGGCGTCAGTCAAACCGGACTCGCTGTAACCACTGCACAATACAATGCGCAGCCCTGGCTTCAAAGCCCGCATGGCCTTCATCAACGCAACGCCATTCAAACCAGGCATGACTTTGTCCACGAAAGCGCAGCGGATGATGTCCGCATTGGATTCAAACTGCTTCAGGGCTTCCAAACCGTTCGCAGCGGTCAGCACTTCGAAGCCGGCGTTTGACAGCGCCAGGGCGGTAATGGTGAGGATGGCTTCCTCGTCATCCGCCAGCAACACAGTGCCTCCACTTTCGTAGTGGGCGCTTGCGCTCCTACGAGGGAACCTGGGCATGGCCTCGGCGGCGGGAAAGAGCAGGTTGAACGTCGTTCCCGCGCCAGGTTTGCTATTCACCCACAGACCTCCGTGGTGGGCTTTCACGATGCCCTGCAGGGTCGATAGCCCAAGGCCCCGGCCCGTGGCTTTGGTGGTGAAGAAAGGGTCGAAAATGCGAGAGAGGGTTTCTTCGTCCATGCCGCATCCGCTGTCCTTCACGCGGAGCGAAACGTATGGCCCGGGCAGCAGATCCTGACCCGAAAAGGCCGTTTCCAGTTCCACGTCGGAATAAACGCGATGGGAGGTCGTGAGCGTCAGGCTGCCTCCGGAATTGGCGCCTTTATTAATCATTTCGATGGCTTCGGTCGCATTGAGGACGAGGTTCATCACCACCTGTCGCATCTGTATCGGATCGGCCTGGATGAAGGGCAAATCCGGCGCAAGCTGCAAACGGAGTGCGATGTCCGGTGGACGCGAGACTTCCAGCAACTCGGTCATTTCCTCCACGATCTGGTTCAGCAGCACTTCCCTTGTCGTGAAGGCCCCTTTCCCGCTGTAGACAAGGATCTGCGTGGATAGGTCCCCGGCTCTTTCAGCGCTGGTGATGGCTTTGAGCAGGTGCTCCATGGCGGGCGAGCGTTCGTCAGTGGCTTCCACGGCGGCATCCAGATTCCCCAGCAACGCGGTCAGGATGTTGTTGAAGTCGTGGGCGATGCCACCTGCCAGCCGACCCAGGCTCTCGAGTTTCTGGCCTTGGCGGAGGGCCTCCTCGCGTTGCCTGGCTTGAGTCAGATCTTCGATGAGGGTGGTTGCTCCCAGGAATTCGTCACCAGCTCCCAGGAGTGCTGCGCTGTGCCAGCCGCAAATGATCGTCTGGCCATTTTTCGCTCGGCATTCCAAGGTTCGATGGGTGCCAGCCTTGGATCCTGCGATCTGCTCCAGGACCAGTTCCAGGCTTGCGCGTCCATCGGGCAGAGTGAGCAATTCTGCTACGCCTCTACCCAGGGCCTCTGTTTCGGCGTGTCCAAATATCCTTGTGGCGCCGGGATTCCATGTGCGGACTTTCCGTTCCGGGTCCCATTCAATCACCGCGAGGGGCGTGTTTTCCACGTGGCTCTCGTGGCGGCTCAGAGCCTCTTCCAGAGCGAGGGTCATGCTCTTTGCCATCGCCTCGGCCCTCGCCCTGGTGGAGATGAGAGACCAGGCCAGCCCAGCAAGGAGAAAAGTGATGACGGACCCCGTGACCAGCGCCCATAGGGGCCAGCGATAGTCGGCGCTCTGGTCAAAGCTGGGCAAGGGGATCACTCGCCCCACCCAGGCTCGGTCTCCCCATTGGAAATCCAATTGCCGTGCCGGCGTTATGCCACGACGGCCTTTCATGGACCCCATGTTGTGCTGGTAGGCCAGGCTGCCATGCACCGGATGGTTGCCGCCAAAGATCTGGGTTCCAAAATCCGGGTCCATTCCGCGCATGACCTCGTCCATCATGCCGTCCAGGTAGATGGCCGCGGATATCCAGCCAAGGTGCGCGGCCCGGCGGGTCGCAGGCGTTGAAGCCACGATGCCGGGCCGATAGACCGGCAGCAGCAGTCCAAACGCCGGCCGCTCGGTACCTGAATCCTTGAAATATATGGGCGCGGTGATTGCGCTCATGCCTGATTCCATGGCCCGGATCGCCGCGCCGCGCTGTTCAGGGTCAAGTCCGATGTCGTAGCCACTCGCGCGGGGATTGAGCAGCGCTGGTTCCGAGTACCGGATCAAAAACCGTTCTCTCTCCCCTCCGGGAACCCGCTCGATATAGGCAAGGCCCTTCACGGATAGATAGCGGTGGGACAAGTCCAGTTCCTGGACGAAACGCCGCCATTCATCCTCCGCGATCTTCTCGCGCACTTCAAAAAGTCCGCGGCCGCCGCGCAACAGTCCTTCGTAGGTGAAAAGGTGATCCTGCATGGAGAGGTAGGTGCGCTGCACCTGGCGGTCCACGCGTGCCTGGATGCGCTCTTTGGCTTCGCGCTGGCCCACAACGCTGATGATGACGGTGAGCCCAAGGCCGAGCAGCAGGATCACGAGCGCCGCGAGAATGGGATGTTCCCTCACGGCAGTCGGCGATTTTGTATACCAGGGCAGGCGCATGGACTCACTATGGGTGTTCGAAGAAGTATAGAGCCTGCTGCTTGGCGATGGACGGTTCCTCGGATCGAGGCCATTCTTAGGAATCTGGAGCCGCCTTTGGACCTGAAAGCGATCGCCCTCCAAGACTTCCTGAATACAGGTCGTGCCTCCGTGCGCCACCCTGCGGATCGCCAGCGACTGGAGGCGCTGTTGTCCCACTGGGCCGCGGCCTGGAAAAGCAAGGAACGCGTGATGGACTTGACCCAATCGACCCATGGCGTCTTTCTGCATTTCAATCAATTCATCGCAGACCGCTGGTGCCAGATTTGCTATTTCCACGCCTCGCCCAAACATGGCGTGAGCATGCGGGGGCCCGATCCCGACCGGGTCCGCAAATCCCACAAATTCCGCCGCGAGAAAATGGACACAGCCAAGCTGGACGCGCTTTTCGAAGCATGGTCGGCCCATGGAGAGGCCCATCCAGCCGGCTTGGCCGTGGAGTTCTTTCTGGAGGAAACCTCCGATGAGGTGTGGGCGGCCTGCCTCAAATCCGTGAAAGAAATACTGGGATGAGCCGCATGGAGCTGAGGCCGTTCGGTGTCGCCACGGCCCACACCGCCGCCGTAATCCGCTCCGTGCCAGAGGCTGAATCCCGTCTCTGGGATCTGCACCCGGTGCCCCACCTCAAGACCCTGCGGGAACAACTCGTCCATATCGCGCTCATCCGGGAAAGCATCATCTGCACCCTGACGAACCGTGATCCGGAAGCACTGAAAAGCATTTTTGAAGCTGAGCCCTGGAGCCGCGGCGGAAGCACCGCGGAGTTGCAGCGGGCCTGGGATCTCCATACCCGACGCTGCCAGATCATGCTCGCGGATCTGCACACCACGGACCTCGGAAAAGCCTTCCAGACAGAATTCGGCAATGTTTCCACGCCCGAAAATTATTTACGCCTGATGCTGCTGGAAGAAACCCACCACCGCGCGCAGATGATCCTCCTGCTCCAACTGTTCCAGCTCGACGCGCCTGATTTTCCTGGAAGAGCCTGGGCGGAACTGAACATGTGAGACGCTGCCGGCCTCTGACGTCCCATGACTAGCCCCCAATGTGGAACATCTCTACCTTCGGCGCGCCGCCGGTCCTGGAACTGCGCAGTTCGGAGTAGCGATCTTCCCGCCGCTTCCAGACATTCGTTATCATCGCGCCGATCTCCGCATCGCTGGACCCGTTCCTCAGAGCTGCCTTCAGGTCCAGACCGGATCCGGCAAAAAGGCAGGTATAGAGCGATCCTTCGGCGCTGAGGCGCGCCCTGTCGCAGCCGCCGCAGAAGGCTTTCGTGACTGAGGCGATGACGCCGAATTCCGCCGACCCATCGCAATAACGCCACCGTTCCACCACGCGCCCATTCAAGGGTTCAGGTATCGGCTCGATGGCCCCAAGTTCGGAGAGCTTGGCCAGCACCTCATCCGCAGGGACTACGGCATCGAGCTTCCATCCATTCCGGGTGCCCACATCCATGAACTCGATGAAGCGCAGGATATGCCCTTCTTCGCGGGCGAATCTCGCGAGATCCAGAATTTCATCCTCATTTATGCTGCGTTGCAGCACACAATTCAGCTTGATGGGCCCAAACCCCGCGCTACGGGCGGCTACAAGCCCTGAAAGCACCCGCGATAGCGGAATCTCGGTATCGCAAAGCTTTCTGAATCTGGCTGGATCCAAAGTGTCCAGGCTCACGGTCAAACGTTGAAGACCGGCTTCCTTCAAAGGTTTCGCCAATTCCTGCAACAGCGCGCCATTGGTAGTGAGGGCCAGATCTTCGAGGCCGGTAATCCGCGCAAGGCGCGCCACCAGATCGGGCAGGCCTTTTCTGAGCAGGGGTTCACCACCCGTGAGCCGCACTTTCTGAACGCCTTGGAGCGCGAAGATCGCCGCCAGGCGTTCTATTTCTTCAAACCGGAGAATCTCCTTCCGGTCCAGAAATGGGTAATCCGCGCCGAAGACTTCCCGCGGCATGCAATAGGGACAGCGGAAGTTGCACCGGTCCGTCACTGACAGTCGCAGGGCCCGCAGGGGCCGGGAACGGGTATCCATCACAACCATAGCTTCCAGAATAGTCGCTGACAGGCGGCGCTTTTCGCGCAAACATGGAAGATTCGAATGAGTTGCTGCCATGGCCTTGTTTTCCAGGTTCTTCAAACAGACCGAAGAGGCCCCCCGGCCGGAGCTGGGGGTCCTGCTGGCGGAGCGTTCGCTGCCTTTGGACCTGCCTGGGCTGGCTGAACTCGTAAAAGACTTTGATCATTTCAGCACATCAGAGCGCGTGGCATACATGGATGCTGTGGCGGAGCTGAGCCATGCAGGCGTTGCATTGCCGGAGCCATGGAAGTTCGCCCAGTACGAGGTGCTCCCGGAATTGGTGCCCCACTGGGTTGGTGAACGCGAGGCCTTCTTCCATCGGCCCTTCTGCGAGGGTCTGACGCTGCGGGTACGCCTCGGGGACCACCGGCTCACAAAAGCCTGGGCGGTGCTATTCGAAACGACCATTGACGAGGTCCTGGACCAAGCCTTGTACAACCTTCACGAGAAGGCAAAAGACTCAGGTTTCGACCGTCTTCCCAGTGGCATCTATCAAAGCACTTTCCGAGATCCCCATGTGGGATCCTCCGCCCTGTTGCTGTTGCCGGAATTCTGGGACCACCTGTTCCCGGGCCAGAACCACTTTCTGGCCATCCCAACGCAGGAAACTTTGCTGGTGGCGCCTCAGGTGCTATTGCCGAAACTTCTCGAAGCCACCACCAAAATCATCAGCGCCACTGAACAGGTGTTGTTAGCGACTCTATTGACCCAGGTGGAAAAAAAACTGGTGGTTGCAAACATGCAGGATCCCCACCCCATCGCACAGCCGCAACGAGAATTGCGCCAGTTGGACCTTTTGCAGGCGCTGCGGGCCCAGGATAATGACCTTGATAATGCGGTGGCTGGATCGGCGAGCCCCATGCCTCTGGGCACGCTTCGCAACAGTCAAGGCCGGACCCTGACTTGCGCCACCTGGAGCGAGGGGGTAGCCGTCGCCCTGCCCGAAGTGGATCTCATCGCTTTCATCGGTGCCAAGGGAGAACCCCTGGGAATCTACTTCCGTCCGTCATTGCCTCGCATCCACGAGCTTCGCGGTACCGTCATTTCGATTTGGGGCCCGCGCCGGAGCCGCTTTGATGGATTCCCAACGGGCGAGCAACTGGCGCGGCTTGAGGTCTTTGCCACGGCCGAGCAGATGAAGGCCATGGGTCAAGATCTTGCTGCCAAGGTAGCTCCAAAACCCACAACACCTGCTGCGGCCAACGCCCTCAACACGCCGGGCACAACTCAAAAAACCATCCAGGCCGCATCGCCACTGCCAAATAATCTTCGAGGCGCTGTCCTTGGGGTCCAGGGGGATGACTAGCTCCCGTTGACCTTCAGCCCAAGTTTTTCGCGGATCTGAGTTTCGACTTCGTCGGCCAGTTCAGGGTTGTCGAGGAAGAGCTTCTTTACGTTCTCGGCGCCTTGGCCAAGCCGCGACTCCTTGTAGCTGTACCAGGAACCGCTCTTCTGGATGATCTCAAGCTGGGTGCCTAGTTCCACGAGCTCGGAGGTGCGGCTGATGCCCTCACCGTACATGATGTCGAAGGTGGCGACCTTGAGGGGTGGAGCCACCTTGTTCTTCACGACCTTCACTTTGGTCTTCTTGCCGATCACGGAGCTGTCCTCGTCCTTGGCGGCCACCAGCGGATCGCCGGTGTTGCCTTTGATGCTTTGAATGCTGCGCACGTCCAGCCGGACAGAGGCGTAGAACTTCAGAGCATTGCCGCCAGTGGTGGTCTCGGGGCTTCCGAACATCACGCCGATTTTCATGCGGATCTGGTTGATGAACACCACGCAGGTGTTGGTCTTCGAAATCGTGCCGGTCATCTTGCGCAGCGCCTGGCTCATGAGCCGCGCTTGCAATCCCACATGGCTGTCGCCCATTTCACCGTCGATCTCAGCTTTCGGCACCAGGGCAGCCACTGAATCGATGACGATGATGTCGAGGGCGCCGCTGCGCACCAGTTGGTCGCAGATTTCCAGGGCCTGCTCGCCGCTGTCGGGCTGGCTGATGAAAAGGTTGTCCACGTCCACGCCTAGCTTGCGGGCGTATTCGGGATCCAGCGCGTGTTCGGCGTCGATGATCGCTGCCAGGCCGCCTTTCTTTTGAGCCTGCGCCACCATGTGGAGGGCGAGCGTAGTTTTGCCGCTGGCTTCAGGGCCATAGATTTCCACCACGCGGCCCTTGGGGACGCCGCCCACGCCGAGCGCCGAATCCAGGCTGATGGAACCCGTGGAGATGACTTCGATGCCTTCGGCGCTGGTCATGCGGTCGCCAAGCTTCATGATGGAACCCTTGCCGAAGGCCCTTTCGATATCGGCCAGGGTGCGGTTGAGGACTTTCAGTCGGTCATCTTGTTCGGTGCTGGCGGCCATGGGCGCTCCTGCATGTTGATAAGAAGTAAGAATGAACCGGTTCCGCTCGGAACCGCTGCGTGGAATAGATTGAAGGCCACCTGCTTGCGAATGCCGCAGATGATTCCGGTGGGGCGATGGGATAAGGATGAATCAAAAAGCGAAAAAAACAAGAAATATTTTCAATTCATCTTCTTCACTCTTGGAGATTCCCCCCTCAGCACCACTTTTCTCCCACGCCAAGTGTTCACGCCCCGGAGGCGATCCCAGAAGGCCCACAGCATCCCGGCACCAAGGATCAACCCGTTCACGGGCCAGAAGACCCAGATCCAGTCCATGGGTTTCCAGGTGATGCGTTGGGACGCGTCTCCGGCGATGGCAGGTGTCAGAAGCCATATGAGGAAGCCCAGGATGGGATGACCCACGAAGGGCAGCCACAGAGGTGACAGGTAACCTGCCAGCAGCAGTGGCACAAGCACCGGCATGAGCCACCAGCCGGGCAAAGCGGCGGTATTCTTGCGCATCCCGCGGATGATTTCCAGCAAGCCCCGATACATCCTCAGGTGCAGCATGGGCCCGCCGCAGGCCAGGCGGTTGACGTAACCCGCCTTCTTGATCCGGTACGCCAGCATCATGTCGTCCACGGCTTCCAGTGGTGCGGAGGCATGGCCCCCAACGGCGTCGTAGGCGCTGCGGCTGAGCAACGTGAAGGCCCCGATGCCCGCAAAAGCAAAGTGGCGGGGATTCACCACCTGGTGTGGTGGCACGAATACCAGAAAACCCGGCACCGCGAGAGGCACCGCCACCCGCTCCCAAAACCCCACCGCATCCACCGCGAAGAGCAATGCCAGGATGTCCGCGGGCCGTTCATCCAGGTAGGCGAAGGTTCGTCGCAACAGATCGGGCGTCACGTAGACATCAGCATCCACAAATAGCAACCACGCGGCCTCCATGGCTTCGGGCTGCTGCACCGCGAGATGCATCGCATGGTTTTTACCCAGCCAACCCGCGGGCAGTGAATCATTTCGGAGAACCCGGCAGCGGTCGGGATGCGAATCGGCTCTCCCTCTTAGAATCTCAGCCGTGCCATCGCTGGAGCCGTCATCCACCACAAGGATGAAGAGGTCTTGGTAGTCCTGGGCCAGCCACGAATCCAAAGCCCCACCAATTGACTGGGCTTCGTTCCTTGCGGGCATGCACAGACAAACCAAGCCATGGGTGCTGGGTTCCGGCGGCGCTTCTGGAAGGTGATCCAGTTTTGATGAATTGCGGAGCAGCACACCGAGCATGCCCAGCCACCCACCGCTTACGATCCAAGCCGCCCAATCCAAGGAATGCATGTCATAGCATGACTGCAGGAAACGCTATGCTGGAGGTTTCCAGCTAAGGAAACCTGATGCTCAGCCAGCTGCTGCCCTCCCGACGCGACTTCCCGGCCGACGATCCCATTTTTGCTTTGAACACAGAGGCTCAAAATCGGGCGGCAAAGGGAGAGTCCATCATCAACGCAACCGTGGGTGCGCTGCTGGATGACAACGGCCAAATGGTGATCCTCGATACCGTGATGGAACTATGGCGTGAATTGAGCCCCAAGGAGATCGCCCCCTACGCTCCGATATCAGGGGACCCGGCGTATTTGACGGCCATGGTGCAGCGCTACTGGCCCGAACTTTCCCAATTCGGCACGGGCTGCGCCACACCCGGTGGAAGTGGAGCTTTGGCCTTATCCGTCCGCAATTTCCTGGAGCCGGGCGAGGCGGTGCTCACCCTTGCGCCTTATTGGGGTCCCTACGACACGATTGCCCAGGAATATGGCGCGCATGTGGAGTCCTTTCCGATCCCGGAACCTGGCCACGCCATTGATGCGCTCACCTTCATGGCGAAGGCCAGAGGCATCCTGGAGAAACAGGGGCGATTGCTGATCTGGCTCAATGATCCCTGCCACAACCCCACAGGCCGCAGCACAAGTCCCGCGGGCCGCGCGGCGATCATGGAAGCGCTCAGGGAACTATGCCACCTGGGCCCCATCACCCTTCTGCTCGACCTGGCTTACTTGGAATACACCGCAAATCCGGCTGTGGTAATGGCTGCTTTGCAGGATTACGCACGCTTCGCGGTGGAAGGACTGGTGCTCGTGGGAGCCTCGCTCTCGGTCTCGAAAACCTTGACGCTGTACGGCGCTCGGAGCGGGGCCCTCGTGTTTCCCTGGACCAGCGATGCATCGCTTCAGGCCGCCCTGTCCATGTCCTGCCGTGGCATCTTCTCCAACTCGCCCAGGGCTCCACAATCGCTGGTAGTGCGTCTGGCGAAGGATGGGAAAGCCCAGGCCAGGCTGGCGGATGAGCATCGGCACTGGTCGGAAAAACTGACGGCGCGGGCCATGGCTCTGAGCGATGCGCTGCGGATGGAAAAACTGCCTGGAGTTCCTTGGCAGGGCGGATTCTTCGTCACGCTCAGCGCAGAGAACCCCAAGGCGGTGGCCGAAAAGCTCAAGACCCGCGGTGTCTTCGTCGTCCCATTGCCCAATGGTTTGCGGGTCGGTCTTTGCGGTTTGAGGGTTCAGGACGTGCCGGCATTCGCGTTGGCATATAGGGAATCGTTGTAGACAATGCGGCTGGATTAGCTATTCTAGAGGGCCTCAGGGCGTATAACTCAGCGGTAGAGTGCTACCTTCACACGGTAGAAGTCCCAGGTTCGAATCCTGGTACGCCCACCACCTGAAGGCCCTGATCTCCTAATCGGGGCCTTTCTTTCTTGAACTTGAATGGGGAACCTATGGCGTTCATCAATGCAAACCTGCTTCGCGCAGGCATGATCATCAACTTCGAGAATGAACTCTGCCGGGTGATCTCCGTGGAGCACCAGACACCTGGCAACCTGCCAGCCCGCGTGCAAACCAAGATGAAGCGGTTGAAAGACGGGATCAATCGTGAGAATCGCTTTGGCTCCTCGGAAAAAGTGGATCGGGCGGCCCTTGAACAACACCTCATGGAATATCTCTATGAAGACAGCGGGCACCTGGTCTTCATGAACAATGAAACCTATGAACAGCTGGAAGTGAGCAAGGACGTCCTGGGTGATGATTTGGACTTCCTCACTCCTAATATGCAAGTCGAGCTTGAATTCTATGAGAACCAGCCCATTTCCGCCTTGCTGCCGCCCAGCGTCGTGTTGGAAATCCTGGACACCGACCCCGTCATGAAGAATGCCAATGCCACGGGCTCCTACAAACCCGCCAAGATGGAAAACGGCATCATCGTGGCCGTGCCACCCTATATGGAAAGCGGTGAAAAGATCCGTGTAAACACCGTGGATCGGACCTATATGGAGCGGGTGAAATAACACCCCCGGCTCGGCAGAAGAAGGTAAGCATTGCCCGACTGCTCAAAGGAAATCAAACAGGGCTTGCACTATTGTCATTTGTTCTGCTGCCATTGGGGCCTTGCCATTGTTAAGATGATTGGTTGATACGGGTGCTCATGCCAACTGCTGCTCTAAACCTTCACAGCATCTCTTTTCTCTCGGGGCTCCCCCCTTCAATTGCGAAGGAACTGGTGCTCCTGTCAGAGCTGCGGACATTCGAGGATGGGCAGCGGGTCTTCCAGCAGGGAGACCGGATCCCGGGCGTTTTCGTCGTGGCCACTGGTTGCCTTAAAGTCTTCCGCACAGACGGGCGAGGCCACATGCAAGTCCTGGACTTCATGAAGCCGGGCCAGTGCGTGGGCGAAGTGCAGGTGTTCGACAAAGGCGTCGTCGCATCCAGCGCTGAAGCACGGGGAGACAGCAGTTGCTGGCTCATTCCCGCAGAGCCCCTGTATCGCGTTGCCCACACCACCCCTGAGGTTTCCGAAGTCCTCATCCAGCACTTCGCCTCCAAGGTCCGGCACCTTGTGGACCTGGTGGATGCCCTGAGCCTGCACAGCGTTCCAGAACGGGTGGCTCAATTCATCCTTGAAACCCACGAAAAGCACCCCGAGCGCCGCTTCGTGGAATTCGAAGAGACCCAGGAAGATCTAGCCCAATGCATTGGCGCCAGCCGGGAGGCATTCTCCCGGGCGCTTCGCCTGCTCTCGGACTTGGAACTCATCCACAGCACTTTCCCGGTCATCCGCATCACGGACACAGAGAAACTGCAGCGCTACGCGAAGGGCTGAGCCTACGCAACTCCAGCAGTTGTTCTCCTCTGCCAGCCGTTGATTGTTGGCTCTTGAATGAAGCCCCAATGCAGGTAAACTAAACCTTCCGTTCCGGTGTAGCTCAGTTGGTTAGAGCGCTAGACTGTTAATCTGGATGTCGGAGGTTCGAGTCCTCTCACCGGAGCCAAAAAACGCCCTGCGCGAGCAGGGCTTTTTTTTAGAGGCGGGAGGACTCGAATCACAGAATTGCTGGCAGGTAGCCGCCGGTGGAGGCGCATGCGCCGGAGCCGAAAAGCGGCGTGCCAGCAAATTCGTGCGGCGCGAAGCGGAGTCCTCTCACCGGAGCCAATGGAGCTTGTTGAAAAGGCCGCCGATTGTGCGGCCTTTTTTCTATGGGGCCGCTGCATTGCCGAGCAAATGTCCTATGACCGCTGCAATTCCATCAGAATCTGCCTGGCGCAGGCTTTGAGCGTTTCAATGACTCCGACGCCCTGGCTCGCCACGCCTTCGATCATGGGTTCATTGCGGAAGCGCAGCAGCCGTTCCATCTCATCAACTTTTTCAGCGGTGGGCATGTCCCGCTTGTTGAGTTGCAGGACGTAAGGGATGGTGCGGATATCAAAGCCGTTGTCCTTAAGGTTGGTCGCAAGGTTCGCGATGGCCTCGATGTTGGCTTCCATCCGGGGTCGCTGGCTGTCAGCCACGAAGATCACGCCATCACAACCTCTCAGGATGAGCTTTCTGGATGCGTCGTAGAAAACCTGGCCTGGAACGGTGTAGAGGTGGAAACGGACTTTGAACCCTTTGACCGTACCCATGTCCAAGGGGAGGAAATCAAAGAACAGGGTCCGATCGGTTTCCGTGGCGAGGCTTACCAGCTTGCCCCGTTTTTCGGGGTTGGCC
>JANYJQ010000174.1 GCA_025358435.1 Holophagaceae bacterium | reverse complement strand
CTACAATGATCGTTTCCTGGAGCACCCATGTCCCTTGGCATCTTCAAAGTTCCCACCCCCATCAACGAGCCGGTGAAATCCTACGCTCCGGGAACGCCGGAGCGGGCGAGCCTGAAGGCAAAGCTCAAGGAGATGGGCGCGAAGAAGCTGGATATTCCGATGATCATCAACGGGCACCAGATCCATTCGGGAAAGAAGGCCCAGGCGGTGATGCCGCACGACCACCACCACGTGCTCGCCGATTACCACATGGGTGGAGCCGAGGAAGTGAAACTCGCCATCCACGGCGCCATGCACGCGCACAAGGAATGGGCGGCCATGGCCTGGGACGCCCGCGCCGCCGTGTTTCTCAAGGCCGCCGATCTGCTGGCAGGGCCATGGCGCGACACGATCAACGCCGCCACCATGCTGGGCCAGAGCAAGACCTGCCATCAGGCGGAAATCGATGCGGCCTGTGAGCTCGTGGATTTCTTCCGCTTCAACGTCGCGTTTTATCAACAGCTCCTGAAGGAGCAGCCGGACTCGCAGCCCGGCATGTGGAACCGGTTGGAACATAGGCCTCTCGAAGGCTTCGTGTTCGCGGTGACGCCCTTCAACTTCACCTCGATCGCGGGCAACCTGCCCACGGCGCCCGCGCTGTGCGGCAACACGGTGATCTGGAAGCCCGCCTCCACGGCCATCTATAGCGCGCACTTCCTCATGGAGCTTTTGAAGGCCGCGGGGCTGCCGGATGGCGTGATCAACCTGGTCTATGGGTCGGGCCGCGCGATTGGCGATCCCGTGCTCGCGGACAGCCATCTTGCGGGCATCCACTTCACCGGTTCCACGCCGGTATTCCATGGGATGTGGAAATCCATCGGCACCAATATCGGCAAGTACCACGGGTATCCGCGGCTGGTGGGCGAGACCGGCGGCAAGGATTTCATCCTGGCCCACCCGAGCGCCGATCCCCAGGCCCTGGTGACCGCCATCGTGCGCGGCGCCTTTGAATACCAGGGGCAGAAATGCAGTGCCGCCAGCCGCGTCTACATCCCCTCAAACCTTTGGCCCAAAGTGAAGGACCAGCTGGCCGCCCAGGTTGAAAGCATCAAGATGGGCGATGTGGCCGACTTCTCCAATTTCATGGGCGCGGTCATCGATGCTGGATCTTTCCAAACGCAAAAGGACGCCATCGAAGCGTCGAAAGCTTCCCCGGATGCCAGCATCCTGGTGGGCGGCCAGTGCGATGATTCGACAGGCTATTTCGTGCGGCCCACGGTGATCGTGGCCAAGGATCCGAAATACAAGACCATGTGCGAAGAGCTGTTCGGGCCCGTCCTCACCGTGCATGTCTACGACGAACACCACTGGACCGAAATCCTGCACACAGTGGACCAGACCAGCGCCTACGCGCTCACCGGCGCAGTCTTCAGCCAGGACCGAAAAGCCGTCCAGCAGGCGATGGATCTACTCCGCAATGCCGCCGGCAATTTCTACATCAACGACAAGCCCACCGGCGCGGTGGTGGGCCAGCAGCCCTTTGGCGGCGCCCGCGCCTCCGGCACCAACGACAAGGCCGGATCCATCCTGAACCTCGTGCGCTGGATCAGCCCGCGGACTATCAAGGAGACGTTTGTCCCCGCTACCGATTACCGGTATCCCTTCATGGCGGAATGATGCCCAAGTATTTCGACTTCAAACTCACCCTTCAGGAAGTCGAGCCTGCACCCTGGCGGCGCTTCCTACTCAAGGATGCCGCGACCTTCGCCGACCTTCACCTGGCTCTCCAGGACGCTGCGGGCTACTGGGATTACCACCTCTATGAATTCGTCGGACTTGGGGGCAGACGCCTCGCAAGCTCGCCCCACGACACCGAGAGCGGATCCCCTCCGGCGGGCAAGGTGAAGTTGAAATCCTACTTCCCTGCCGATGGAATCTGCGGCTACATCTACGACTTCGGAGACATGTGGGTCCATGACGTTGAACTGCTGGGCATCGTTGAATCCCCTGAACGCTTTTCCCGGCGGCTGCTGGATGGCAAGCGCGCCTTCCCGCCAGAGGATTGTGGCGGGACCAGTGGTTACCTCAGCTGTGTAAAGGCCCTGAAACACCCTGCGAAGGCCGATCCCGAATTTTTAGAATGGATCGACGACTGGCGCCCGGAAGCGTTCGATCTGCCCACCGTCAAGGCGGCCTTCGACCTTGGCAAGCGGCCGAGGCCCCTTCGTGCCAAGATTGCAGGAATCTAGCGGATCGCTGTCGCACCTTGCCTTTGAAGCGCTTTACGATGACTTGGAGGACAGCTATGAAAATTTCCAACGAGACCCCGCTGTTCCCGCTCCGCAAAGGCCGTCACTCCCGCCAGGCCCACGTGGATCTGCCGGAGGGCACCTTCGAGGAAGAACACGCCAGGCAGGGATTTTTTGGGAAGACCACCCATCTCTACCGCCTGCACCCGCCCACGGCCTGGACCCGCATCGAGGGT
This sequence comes from Holophagaceae bacterium, assembly GCA_025358435.1. Taxonomy (GTDB): domain Bacteria; phylum Acidobacteriota; class Holophagae; order Holophagales; family Holophagaceae; genus JANXPB01. The sequence goes on along the minus strand of JANYJQ010000174.1, from coordinate 16,441 downwards.
CCCCTTACGCCCCACAGTTACGACCTCAATAATATCTTTCCCGTGGACCCCGCCGTGGAAGGCGATGCGTTGATGCAGCAGGCCCGGGCAGGAGCCTTGCTGGAATCCTTATTCGGTTCAAGGGAACCTGCCTTCACGCCGGTTTGCATTTTGCACAACAGCGATGTGGCGCTGCATTATGTGGCCCCTGAACCCATGGATTTCTTTTACCGCAATGCCGATGGTGATGATGTCTTTTACATCCAGACCGGCGGTGGGAAGTTTGAAAGCGACTTTGGAAATCTGGATTATGAAAAAGGCGATTACCTGGTCATTCCACGGGGCACCACCTACAGATTTCTTCCCCACGACGAAGTCCAGCGCTACCTGCTGATCGAGTCCTTCAGTGAAATCACCTTGCCGGACCGGGGGATGCTCGGACCCAACGCGCTGTTCGATCCCGCCATGATCGATACGCCGGAGTTGGCGGATTACACCGAGGACGCAAGCCGCGAGTGGGCCGTCCACATCAAGCGTGAAAACCAGATCACCAAGGTGTTCTACCCCTTCAACCCGCTGGATGCCGTGGGCTGGAAAGGCGATCTCACCGTGTGGCGCATCAACGTGAAAGACATCCGCCCGGTGATGAGCCATCGCTATCACCTGCCGCCAAGCGTTCACACCACGTTCATGGCTCAGAACTTCGTCATCTGCTCATTCCTCCCGCGCCCGTTTGAGGAGGAAGAAGGCGCCATGCGCGTACCCTTCTTCCATCGCAACATCGATTACGACGAGGTGCTCTTCTACTCCGATGGCCATTTCTTCAGCCGCGATGGCATCGGCAAGGGCATGGTCACCTGGCATCCCCAGGGGATCCATCACGGGCCGCACCCCAAGGCCATCCCCCTGAGCCGCACCAAGGACCGCACCGACGAAGTGGCCGTCATGGTGGACACCTATCGCCCATTGCAGGCCACGCCCGCCGCCGAGCTGGTGGAGAATCTGGATTACTGGGCGAGCTGGAAATAGACCTGGGTCCTGAGTCCCGGGGTTCTGATGGAGCGGCCTTCGGCCGCGCTACCCTAAAAGCGCGCCGAAGGCGCCTCCATATTGCCTCCGGACCCAGGACCCAAGACTCAGGACCACATCCATGTTCATCGCCACCCTCCAAAGTTTTTCCCATTGGCTCGACGCGAGCGGCTGGGCCAAGGTCTACCACTTGGCGATGGTGCTGCTCGTCGGCGCCCTCTTCCTGTGGGTGGTCAAGATCGTTGGAAAAGCCGTCCGCCGCGCAGTGGATGATGGCGATGACAGCACCACCTCCGAAGCCGAGCGCCGCGCCGAAACGCTCTCGGCCGTGCTGAACAGCGCGGCCCGCGTGCTGGTGTTGGCTTTCCTGCTTCTCATGGTCTTGCAGGAATTCGGCGTGAACATCGCGCCTCTCATCGCGGGGGCGGGCATCGCCGGAGTGGCGCTGGGCTTCGGCGCGCAATCGCTGGTGAAGGATGTGATCTCTGGATTCTTCCTGCTCATGGAGGACCAGTTCGGTGTCGGCGATCTCATCAGCATCGACGAGAAACACGTGGGCACCGTGGAGCGCATGACGCTCCGCGTGACGCAGCTACGCGATGTCGAGGGCCGCGCCCATTTCGTGCCCAATGGCTCCATCAACCGGGTGATCGTGCTCAGCAAGGAATTCTCGAAGGCGCTGGTGGATGTCGAGGTGGGCTACGATGCCGACCTGGACCAGATCTTTGCACTGCTGGGAACCCTCGGGGAAGAATTGCGCAAATCCAGGCCTGAACTGGTGCTCGAACCCACCGATGTCCGCGGCGTCGAAGCCTTCGGCAAGGATGGCTGCACCATCCGCACGCTCACCAAATGCGCGCCGGGAAAACAATTCGATGTGGCCCGCCTCCTGCGCAAACGCATCATCGAGCGCTTCCGTGAAGAGGGCATCGCAAGTCCAATTCCCCAGCGGATCGTGCATACGAAGACGGCAGGCGATGACGGCATCGCAGCGGCCTCCGCTGATTGATCAGCACCACAATCGTTGCCCGATCAACCGCCAGGCTTCCGCCAGGTCCTCGCTGCGCACCGCCTTCGCGATGGCTTCTTCCAGATCTTGCGCGCCTTCAGGATCGCCTGGTTTCGCGGGCATCGCGGACAGGTCCGGCATTTCAGCCGTGTTGGCAAGCCGGCCCAGATCGTTGCCGCTGAGGATATGGCTGTGCTTCAACACCTCAGGCAACCGGTCGAAACCAATGGGTTTCCCAGCGGGTTTGGCGATTTCAAAGAGGGAATCTCCCATGGCGCGCGTGTAAAAGGCGCCGCCATTGCGGGCCACATGGTCGAGTTTCCTCGGATCGGGAAGATCATTGGTGAGCATCTCTTCTTTCGCGTGGAAGCACAGGATCTCGCCGATGAGCATGAGGCCGGACCCAGGCCCGCCGCCCAGCTCCACGACCTGATGCAGCCGGCATTCCATCTGCACCGGCGATTCCGCCACCAGCGCGGCTTGCACGAAAGTCGCGGCCAGCGGCGTGAAACCGGATTTCAGGAATTCATCCACGCCCTCGGCATATTCGGCCGAGGCCACGTTCATCTGCTGCACCATGGCGTGGCTCACGGTGGCGATGACGAATTCCTTGGTGGCGGCCACGTTCTGGTAGGTGTGTTTGGTGGTGCCATCGCGGCCTCTCCGGTTGGGCGCGAAAGCGAGCATGGGCGGGTTGGAACCGAAAGCATTGAAGAAAGAAAACGGCGCAAGATTGCGCACACCCGCCGCATTCACCGTCGAGGCGAAGGCGATGGGCCGCGGCGCGATGCTTCCCGTGAGCCATGCGTTGGCCTGGATTGGATCGAGATCCGAAGCGAGGATCGTGCGGATGCTCATGTTTTCGCAGTGCGTTCAAAGATTTTGGCTTCGATGAACAGCTCCAGCAGGACGCGGTCCACGTTGCCGTCATTGGCTTCTTCATGAAGGATGTTGAGGCTCTTGGTCAAGGGCACCGCCAGCTTGTAGGGGCGGTCCTGGGCGGTGAGCGCGTCGAAAATATCGCTGATGGTCATGGCCCTGCTCTGCACGGGGATGTCGGCGGCCTGGAGGCCCCGCGGATATCCCCTCCCACCCAGTTTTTCATGATGGGCGAAGGCGATCTCCGGCACGCCCTGGAGGTCGCGCGTCCACGGAATCTGGTTGAGGAAGCGGAAGGTGTGGGTGACGTGGCTCTCGATTTCCAGCCGTTCCGTATCGGAAAGAGAGCCTTTGCGGATGCGCAGGCAATTCAGATCTGAACGCTCCACCAGTTGCCGACGCTCACCACTCCAGTGGGTGAATTCCAATTCACCCACCAGGCCCAGGCCATCGGCGATTTCCTGAGGCAGCACCGTGGGCATGTCGCTTTGCCGCACCAGCGCGATGAGACGATCAGTCTCGACCTGGCGGTCCTGGATGATGGATTCCCAAGTGGCCGGATCGAAATGACTTCCGCCCTTCCAGGATTCCGATAGCAAGGCCAGGGCCTGTTCCAGATCCCGCTGCCGCAACCGCTGAAGGATCAATTCCAGTTTCAAGGGCTCGAGTTTTTTAGCTTTCACCAGCACCTGCTCCCGCACGCCGACCTTGCCGAAGTCGTGAAGCAGGCTTGCGTAGCGGATTTCCCGCAGTTGCCGTTCCGTGAAGAAAGTTTCGCCATAGAGCCCATTGGGAGTTGCATTGATGGCCTCGGCAAGGCCCACGGTCAGGTTGGCCACGCGGCTGGAATGGCCCGAGGTCACTGGATCGCGGCTCTCGATGGCGGTCACCGATGCATTGACGAAACCTTCGAAAAGCAGCTCGATCTCCTGACGCAACGCTGCGTTCTTCACCGCGACGCCGGCCTGTCCGGCAAGGCTTTGCGCCAGATTCTGGTGCTCCTGCTGGAATGGCACCACACCATGCTGGGCGCCGTCTTCCCACACCCGATTGATGAATTGCAAGACGCCAAGGACCTTGCCCTCGTTATCCGTCATGGGCACCACCAGCATGCTTTGCGTGTGGTAGCCGCTCTGCCGGTCGAAGTAGTCCGAGAAACTGTAAGGCGCATCGCCGGGAATCGAATAGACATCGGGGATGTTCAGGGATTCGCCTGTGGACGCGACAAAGCCGGCGAGGGTCAGGGGCGTGATGGGCATCCGGAAGCGGTTGTAGGGCATGTCCAGCTTCGAATTTTGAGTGTGGGCGAAGATCAATTCCTTGCCGCTGTCATCCACCAGGTACAGCGATCCCGCTTCAGCGCGGAGCAGTTCGCGGCCCTGGGACAAGATCAGATCCAGCAGCCGGTCCAGATGTTGTTCCGACACCAGGGCGCGGCCGACCTCGTTGAGGCGTCCCATGCGGGCCCGGTCGCGGATACGCTCGTAGCCCGCCTGGATGAGCGCCAGGGCTCCTTCTTCGCCAGGCCACTGGGTGCATTGCGCCAGGACACCCTCGCCCTCCACGCCCACAACCACATCCGCCGGGCCTTTATCCCTCCATTCCATGTTCCCGCGCAGCTCTCTGCCCAGACGATCCTGGAGGGTGTTACGGTGCTCAGGAGGCAGGGCAACAGTGAAACGCACGGGGCAGGGGTCCGGAAAAGGACTCACAGAATACCGAAAGCCGAAGAACCCAGGCGAATTTTGGCGTGGTGAAATTGAAAGATTGGCCTGGGGCGGCAAGGGCCTGGCGAGGTCTGATGACGGCCGGATGCTGTTGCTGAGCGCGCCTTTGGCCCTTTTCCCCGGGGAGGAAATCGAGGCCGAAATCCATTGGAAGGCCCGCCATGGCGAAGGGAAAGTCGTCCGTTGGATCAAGACAGACCGGCGGAGAGTGCCTGCCGGATGCCCCGTGGCGGCCACCTGCGGCGGGTGTGATCTGTGGGAAGCGGGAGAGGCCACGGCGGAACTCAAAGAATCCATGGCCGCGGACCTGCTCCATCGCCAGCTTCCTCAATTCCAGAATTGGCGGTACTTGCCAGCCCCCGCGGCGGCCCGCCGCCACCGCATCCAGCTCCATTGGGACGGCATGGCCCTTGGCTACCACCGCCGCGCCAGCCATGAAATCGTGCCAGTGAAAGCCTGCCCCGCCGGGGCTGATTCGATCTCCAATGCGATTCCCCGCCTCCTGGAAGCGATCCAGGAAAAGATCCTGCCTCAGCGGCCCCAGCGTTGGGAATTGGCCACCGGCACGCCCGAAGGCCGGGTAGTGGCTATTGATGAAAAAGGGCATGTATGGCTGCTTGAACCCGATGGCTGGCACCGCAACGATTCCGATATGAGTGAAGTTTTTGAGGACTTCACGCTGCGACACCGAGCCGGCGGCTTCTTCCAGGTGAGCCCGCCCTGGGCCATGGCCGCCTTCCGTTCCGTGCTGGAGGGCTGGAATATTCGGGGCGGCACGCTGTTCGATCTCTACGGGGGCGTGGGCCTTTTCTCGGCACTGTTGGGAAAGCGTTTTCGACGCCGTGTGCTCGTGGAATGCGACATCGCCGCGGTGGAATGGGCGAAAAAGAATCTCGATCAATTGGAACTGCCCTCGGAGTGCATCGCGTCCGACATCGGAAAATGGCTTCCAGAAAATATGGGCATGGCTGAGGACGTCATTCTGCTGGATCCGCCACGCTCAGGCCTGGAGCCGGAAGTCTCGGCGAGCCTCCTGACCGCCAAGGCCGAAACCATGGTGCTCGTAGGCTGCGACGGCGCTGCCTTCTGCCGCGACATTCAGCGCCTGAGCCCCGCCTGGAAGCTCACGGACCTGGTTGTGCTGGATCTCTTCCCACTGACCCATCACGTGGAATGCGTGGGGTATTTAAAGAAGGTATGAGGGACGAGGTGTGAGGTGGTGAGGTCAAACGGTTCGCGCCTCTGGCGCGGTCCAAATTCCCTCCTACCTCGACCCTCGCCACCTCACTCCTCGTTATGAACCGTGATCTGCTCTTCCCCCAGGATTTCCCACAGGGTTTCCAATCGCTTGCGACGGAAACGGGGATTGGGGATGGCGCGCTCCAGGGCCTCCCGCGAGGTCGGCGGATGCTGGATGCGGGCCAGGATCCAGCGTATGCCCATCTCCATCACGGCGGCCACATCGCCTTCATTGCCCCATCGGTGGCGCAGGTCCAGTAGTTTCTTGGCCTTCTCTTCGGCGCGCTGGCCCAGGCCCATGGCCTGGATCTTCTCCACCAGGTTGTCCACGCGCGGTGGTTTGTAGGCGTGGATGCGGCTGAAGATTCCACGCATCTCGATGGGCAGGCGCGCAAGCCGTTGCGCCACCTCCGGATCGTCGCGCCGTTCCTCCACCTCGAGGGCCAAGGTGCGGAGCAAAGGCAGCATCAGGGCCGCGTCCCGGGCCCCGTAAAGCAATTGGGTTTCACGCAAGGGGCGCATCATCCAGTTGGAATCCTGTTCCTCTTTGGGGATGGTCAGGCCGAGTTTGAGCTTGGCCATGGTCTTGAGGCCCGGTTGGGGATAGCCGAGAGCTTTTGAGAGCAGCATGGTATCCAGCACCGAATCCGGGACCACATCGTAGACGCGCTTGAAGACGATGCCATCACCGCTGAAATCGTGGACGATCCAAGGAATTTCCTTCAACGCTTCAAGCGTGGGCTTCATGAGATCCGACAGGGGCAAGGGATCCACCAGCCAGACCTGGTCGTGGGTGGCGATCTGGAGCAGGGCCAGCACACAATGGTGGTTGCCCGTCAGGCTGCATTCGATGTCCACGCCCAACAGCCCCGACGCAAACCAGACCGGCAGCGCCTCTGCCAAAAGTTCAGGCGTGTCCACGTAAGTGAAGGGAAGATCGAGGGCGTCGGCAGTCATGAAGAGCCTGTTTCAAAATGGGGTGGGGTCGCGCGGGGTGCGCCGGGCGAGCAAGACACGGAAGGCGCGGTTTCAGCGTAGAGATCTACGTGAACCAAGCCTGACACAGTATTGAGAAGCCCGCCGCCCCCGCCCAGGGGCCCGTGTCCGTGGCTTTGCCGCGGGAGAAGGCCACAGTGCGGCCTTCGATACATGGGAGGGTTGGGGCCAGCCGCGCGCACCGCGGCGTCACGTACCTTGTGCGTATGATCGATATGCCCGGCGGTCCCTTCCTTGCGCTGCATCGCGGCTGACCTCCAACGCGGCCCCATCCCATTCTGAAACAGGCTCTCTCATTGTGACGCAAACGGGCCGTGAGCTTGTAGCCTGGAGTCCTGGGCCGGGAGTCGAGAGTCGAGGGTTGAGAGTTCATGGGCCACCCCATCCCCACTCCACGCGCTTTGATCGTCACTCGAAAATCGCCAATCGGAAATTCAAAATCCAAAGCCCATAGCGAGAACGGGAATCCCTGATGCTTTCAAAAATTCTTGCTCCCATCGTCGCCTGGATGACTTCGGTCATGGGGGCCATGGGGCCCTTCGGCGTGATGCTGCTCATGGCCATCGAAAGTGCCTGCATCCCAATTCCATCTGAAGTGATCATGCCCTTCGCGGGGTACCTAGCTTTCCAGGACAAACTGACGCTCTTCGGCTTCGGCGCGGGCAGCCCTGTGACCCAAATAGCCATCGCGGCGGTGTTTGGCGCGCTGGGTTGCAACCTGGGTTCAGTGCCCCCGTTCGAAATCGGCGCCAGAGGCGGCCACGTGGCGGTGGCGCGCTATGGAAAGTACATTTTCCTGAACCAGGGCCACCTCGACATGGCCCATCGTTTTTTTGAGCGGCACGGCGGCGCCGCGGTCTTCATCGGCCGGTTGCTGCCCATGGTGCGCACCTTCATCGCCCTGCCCGCGGGCATTGCTGAAATGGACCGCAGGAAATTCCACATCTACACCTTTGCGGGGTCCCTACCCTGGTGCCTCGGCCTCGCGATTCTGGGCTACAAACTGGGCGAACATTGGCACACGCTCGGGGCCTATTTCCACCGCTTCGATCTGGTCATCGGAATCGTGCTGCTCGCGGGCGTGATCTGGTTCCTCGTCAGCCATTGGCGGCAGCGCAACCGCTCTTAACCAAACTTAACACCCGCCTAGCTGGAATGGGTTGTAGGATGGCCTTTTGTCAGGAGGTCGTCATGCGGCCAGCGGCTTGGTTTGGTTCCATTCTCAAGGGCTGTGCCGCCCTGGGCCTGGGCTTGTTGATGTCCTGCAGCGGCGGGGGCAGCACGCCAACGGTGCCCCCGACACCCGCGCCGGTCATTGGCGGTTTTTCGCCACTTTCCGTGGTGGTTGGGGGAACGGTCACCATCAGCGGATCGAACCTCGATAACGCCACAGTTAAGTTCTTCAACCAACAGACCGCCGCGGTGACGTCTAACACATCCAGTCAAATCGTCACCACCGTTCCGGCTGGTACCACCAGCGGCCCCATATCAGTAACGACGGCGGGAGGTACGGTCGCCAGCTCTAACAATTTCATCGTCAATACGGCTCCCAGTACCTTAATTATCGCCGGTTCCAGCAGCGCTGTGACGGAGCACGCGTCCATCTACAGTCTGTCTGCAATCGACGCAGAGGGTGATGCATTCACTTTCAGCACCACAACGGCCAGCGCGACCATCAGCGGTACCGTGTTGACGTTCCTACCCCATGTTGCGTCGCCATCGTCGGCACCGGCGGTCATTTCCGTCATTGCGACTGATTCCAAGGGTGCCGCTTCTCCTGCAAAGACCCTCTCTGTAGTGGTAACACCCAATCAGGCACCTCACTTCAGCAGCACGCCCCCCGCTTCGGGCCTTGTAGGTTCCGGTTTGACCTATTCGCCTACGACCGACCTAGATCCCGAAGGTGACACGATCAGTATTACCAAGACCGCTGGCCCTGGCGCCTTCAACGGTACTGTTTGGACCTACACGCCTGTGCTTGCTGATGTCTCCACAGGCATCACCTTGACATTCTCGGCTTCCGACGCGCATACCGGCACGACGGTGCAGACCTTCAACATCGTGGTTTCCAATACTTCTCCGGCACCGACAATTACCAGCTTCATGCCTGCAGGTGGTCCCGTGGGTACACCCATAACCATCACCGGGACGAATTTCTCCTCGGCTTCTTCGGTGACCGTCAACGGAGCCAACGCGCTGTTCGTCATCGATAGTTCAACCCAGATCACCGCTACGGTGCCTTCCACCACCTCTGGCCCGATCACGGTCACCACTCCCGGCGGCCCGGCGACATCCAGCACCAATTTCACGGTCACCCCCAGCGGCGGATTGCCCACGATCACGTCCCTCAGCCCTGGCTCCGGCCTTCCGGGTGTGAGCGTCGTGATCACCGGAACCAATTTAGGGAGCGCGTCGTTGGTGCGCTTCCATGGACTGAGCGCACCCTTCATCCAGGACAGCGGCACGCAGATCACGACCATCGTGCCTGCCGGCACCACCAGCGGTTCCGTCACAGTCGTGACTCCCGGCGGAACCGCCACGAGTCCTGCAACCTTCACGGTGGCGGCCTACCCGTCTAGCCTGCAGAACAACACCACCGTCACCGCGATCCCCGATGCCACCTCCAGTGCCTATGGCGCGCTGGTGCTGATTCCGTTCACGGTCTCGGGCCTCGCCTATCCCATCAAGGATGTGCAGATCTCCATCTACTTGACCCACACCTTTGTTGGAGATCTGGACCTGCAACTCATCGCCCCGGACAACACGGCCATCTCTCTCGCAGTAAGCCGCAACGACGACAATGTGAACTACGGGAACAGCTGCGCTCCAGGCCACTACACGGTCTTCAGCGATAGCGGTGCCGGCCCCCTGTCGGGTCCGGCGCCTTACATCGGCACCTTCAAGCCGGCTCAAGCACTGTCCAATTTGGTCGGAAAACCTGCCAACGGAACGTGGAATTTGCAAATCCAGGACCAGGGTCCCGCTGATACAGGCTCTTTCAGGTGCGCCACGCTGTTGGTGACCGCGGGGCCGCAACCACCGACCATCACCGGCTTCAACCCCACCATGGGACCCACCGGCACCAACGTCCTGCTCAAGGGAACGCACCTGACCGGTGCCACGAACATCACCATCGGCAATATCTCGGCAGGCACGCCCACAAGCGTGACGGATACATCCTTGGCCTTCACGGTTCCAGGCTCCGCTCCCATCGCGCCCATTCGCGTGGTAACACCCGCAGGCCTCGCCATTTCCAGCAACAACTTCACACCCACCGCCAGCGGTCCCACCGCAGATCTGTTCATCGACGGAGCCTACGTCACGCAGAGCGCTCAAAGCTATATCGGCGCCGTGCCTTTGGTAGCTGGCAAGGATGGCGTGCTGAGGGTTTTCGTGCGGGGAAACCAGGCCGGGATCACCGCGCCCTCTGTGCGGGTGCGAACCTACAACGGAGCCACTCTGACGGGAACCAATACGATCGCGCCCACGCTTGGAACCGCCCCCACCGTGGTGTCAGAAGCCTCCTTGTCCCAGTCCTGGAACTACCCCTTTTCCGGGTCCGCAATACAGCCTGGACTGGGCCTGCTCATCGATGTGGACCCCACCAACGCGATTGCCGAAGCGGATGAGACCAACAACACCTGGCCCTCCTCGGGCACGCCCATGGCGATGGACGTGCGTGCGCTCGAGACCTTCCACGGCACGCTCATCCCCGTGACCCAAAACTCGCAGACCGGCAATGCCAACAGCGGGAATCTCGCTTCCTGGTACGCCAAATTCCAGAAGATGTTTCCCATCGCGCCAGGCATGGATATCTTGCTGGGTGCACCCTACACGACTTCGCAAATACTGACCTCCAGCGGTGGCGGATGGGGCGCCTTGCTCGATGAGCTGGAGGCCAAGCGGGTGGTCGAAGCCTCCACCCGCTACTACTACGGTGCTTTGAAGGTGAGCTACGCCAGCGGCGTGGCAGGCCTGGGGTATATTCCAACCCCGGGTTCCAGTTCGCCCCGCAGCGCCATCGGTTGGGACAAGACCACTGGTTACGCGGACGGCGGCCTCTACTTCGATGTGCTCACACACGAGACAGGCCACAACCTGGGACGTCACCATACGCCAGGATGCGACGCCGCGGGACCCGATCTTGGATATCCCTATGCTGATTCCCTCATCGGAATCTATGGGCTGGATGTCTCGACCATGATCATCAAGGATCCGTCGCTGTACACGGACATCATGGCCTACTGCTCGCCAGTCTGGGTCAGCGACTATGTCTACAGCTCCATCCTGAGCTTCCGGCAAGCCAGCCCCTTCGGTCTCCCGCCACCGAGCGCTCCGCAAGCCGCCGAGCAGATAAGCGGCACCGGCGTTCAGGATTGCCTGCTGATCTCCGGCCGGATCCACAACGGCTCTGTCGAATTGGATCCGGCGCTGCAAGTGCGCACTGTCCCCACCGTCCAGAAGGGCAAAGCCTTCCATGGGAGCCGCCTGGTCGAGGGGCGTGATGCCTCCGGCAACCTGCTCTTCCTGCGTTCACTGCCGCTGGCGCAGGTGGCTGATGACATCCCCGGAAGCGTGATCCAGCATTTCATCGCCGCCATTCCTATGAAGGAAACCTCGATGAAAGCGTTGAACGAATTGCGTGTGTTGGGCGACTTCGGGCCCGAGGCCGTCCGCTGGAGCAGCAATGTCCTTCCGCTAAGGAGCGGCGCGGTTCAGATGCCGCAGGCCAAGGTCTTCGGCGAAGGCGAAGTCCGCCTGACCTGGGACGCCGCCGCCCATCCCCTGGTGATGGTGCGCGACGCCAGCACCGGCGATGTGCTCAGCTTCGCCCGGGGTGGCGACATGGTCATCAAGACCCCCGCCAAGCAACTGGAACTCACACTGTCCAGCGGCGTCACCAGCGAGAAGATCCTGCTGAGTATTCTCGATTAAAAAAGAAGCCGCAGATAACGCAGATAAACGAATTGTTTTTCATCTTCATCATCTGCGTAATCTGCGGCTTATTTTTTCTTTGACAAAGAAAATCTGCGGCTGGCATTTCATGGCAATTCCAGGGTCATCTCCCGGCCCATGCTGGCCTTGACCCCAAATACCCTGTGGATGAGTTCCGGATCCAGCACGGTTTCGGGCTTGCCGCCAGCGGCCAGCCGGCCCCGGTCCAGCACCAGCACTTGATCGAAGCACAGCGCCGCGCGAAGGTCATGCAGGGAGATGAGCACCGCGCGGCCTTCATCCCGCAGCTTCATCGCGAGCTGCAGGACCTCCAGGCTGTGCCGCACATCCAGGTTGGCGGTGGGTTCATCCCAGAGCTGGATCTTCGCATCCGTCGCCAGGGCCCGCGCCAGGAAAGTGCGGCGACGTTCGCCCCCGGAGAGCCGCGTCACGGGCCGGTCCGCCAGATGGGCGATGTCCATGGCCCTCATCGTGTCATCCACGAATTCCCCGTCGTCCCCAAAGGCGTGGCGGCCTTGGGCCACCACGTCGCGCACGGTGAACGCGAAATCCACCTGAAGGTCCTGGCCCACCCAGGCCAAGCGCCTGCCGCGTTCTGGGAAAGGGATGTGGTTCAAATCTTCGCCCATCCAGGCGATGGTTCCTTCAGCCCTGAGCAGCCCGGCGAGCACGAGCAGCAGGGTGGATTTTCCCGCGCCATTGGGGCCGACGACGGCGGTGAGGCTTCCCGGGGGGAGGAGCAAGGACACATCTTGAAGGCGCGTCCCGAGCGTGATGGCTTCCGCGCGGATCATGCGGGCCTCCGCAACATCCACAAGAAGAAGGGTCCGCCGAGCAGCGCCGTCACCACGCCCAGGCGCAACTCCCCGGGCAGGAACCGCGTGATGAGATCGCAGCCCAGCACGAAGGCCGCGCCGCCGATCATGGAGAGCGGCAGCAGACGGCGATGGTCGGGGCCGAAACCCAGGCGGAGGATGTGGGGCACCACCAGGCCCACGAAGCCGATGACGCCGCCGACCGCCGTAGCTAGTGCCGTGAGGATCGTCGAGAGCGCGATGATCTCCCATTGGAGCCTTCGGACATTCACGCCCAGGCTCTGGGCGCCCTGCTCGCCGAGGGATAGCAGATTCATCGCCCTGCGATAGGGCAACAGCAGCAGACATCCCGCCAGGGTCCCCGGGAGGACCATCCAGACGTGGGCCCAGGTTCGGTTTTCAAGGCCGCCCAGCATCCAGAAGACGATCTGGCCTGAAACTTCGAAGCGGCCCGCGGTGAGATTCAGAAGAAAGCTGGTCGCCGCGCCGAACAGCGCATTGAGCGCAACGCCCGCCAACAGCAGGTGTTCGGCGCTGGCTTCCCGTTTGGCGAGCGCCATCACCGCGAAAGTGGCAAGGAAAGCCCCCGCGATGGACGCAGCGGGAAGGGCGAAAACCGAGTTGGACGCCCAGCCCAGGGCCAGCGCCGCCACGGCCCCCAAGGCCCCGCCGGTGCTCACGCCCAACAGACCGGGGCTGGCCAGGGGATTGCGGAAGAAGGACTGCATCAACACACCGGAAGCCGCGAGCCCCGCACCCACCGCCATGCCCACAAGCGCGCGGGGAAGGCGGAAATCAAGCACCACGGTGCGCGACAAGCCCTCGCCGCGCCCGATCAAAGCACGGATGACTTCCGAGGGAGCCAGGCGCACTTCGCCGAAGGCCAACGAGCCCATGAAGGCCAGCACCAGCAGCAAGGCCAGAAACCAGGCGGGAGCCCAGGAGCGCTTCACTTGAAACGCTCCGGATGCAAGGCGCGGGCAAGTTCTTCATAAGCATCCAGGCGCGCCTGTCCGGTGGAGGCCATGCATGGCCCTGATACCAACACCACGCGGCCGGCTTGCATCGCGGGAAGAAATTTGTAGGAGGGCAATTCCCGAAGCCGTTCGATGACCCGGCTGCCCTCTTCACCGCTGGCGACCAGAACCTCGGCGTTCCAGGTGAGCAGCTTTTCCGTGGGCGTGGGCTGGTGCCCTTTCAGCCCTGCTTCGGCGGCGACGTTCAAGGCGCCGGCGTGCTCGCAGACATCCTGAAATGTAGTCTCTGCTCCTGCTGTGAAGAGAAAAGTGCTGGCAGGCAGGACCCGCACGGGGCGGGCGCCCTTCAACTTTTTTTGCAATGCTGCCACGCGATGCTGCCAGTTCAGGATCGCTGCTTCCGCCCGATCGGAATGCCCCAGGGCCGATCCGATGATGCGTGCGTTGGCATAGAGATCATCCAGGCTTTCAAACTTCTCCAGGACAAGCAGTTTCACACCTGTCCGCTGCAACAGGGCTTTGGTTTCGGCGCGGGTATAGCTCGCGACGAGGACCAGGTCCGGATGGAACTTGAGAATGCTTTCCGCGTCGCTGGTGCGGAGGCAGGGATACTTCGAGGCTTCTTTGGCCACGGGACTGAAGGCCGGGTCCTTCGCCAGATGGCTCAGGGCCGCTATTTGCGAAGGGTCCGCAAGCGCCAGCAGCAGTTCGTCGGTGCCGACGGTTTGAGACACCACGCGCGCCGGCGCTCCTGCGAACAGGAGCGCCGAGGCGATGAGAACGAAAACCGCGCGGTGGAGCATCAATACCTGACCCTCAGCTCTAGGATGGCCACAGGCGGCTGGGCCGGGAAGTTATAGGCGACGTAGGCATCGTTTTGGAAGTCCGAGCGGCGGGCCAGCCAGTCGGCCTTGCTGACATGAGGTTGCAACAGGTGGTCCCCCCGCAACGCCGCGTCCACCTTGGGCGAGAGCTTCCAGGTAAGGGCCACGCTCAGCTCGTTGAAATGGACTCTGGAGGGGCCCAGCTCGGCGGGGAAGCCCCCGAATGTCTCATAGCGCGGGCCCTGCCAGGACCAGCTGAAATCCACCCTGAAATCTCCGCGCGTGGCATCAGCCCGGAGCCCGAAGGTATTGAAGGGGCGGCGCAGCACCGCAGCGCTGCGGAGCTGGTCCACCTGCGATGCTTTGAGATCCCGGGCTTCCTGGTTGCGCCAGAAACCCTCGATTCCCCAGGCTGCGGCGCGGTAGCCCGTGGAGCCTTCGATCCCCTGGAAGCGCAGGTCCTGGCCATTGGCGTAGGTGAACGTGTTGAGGTCGAAGAGCACCGCCGAATCAAAGGTGGTGCGGGAGGCTTCGATCTTCGCCGTCCAGGGGCCACGCGCCCAAGAGCCGCCCATCTGAAGGAACCGGCTCTTCTCGTTGCGCAGGGGCTCGCCATCGTTGGTGGCGTTGTACATGACCTGGTAGAGCAGGGGATTGCTGAAGGCCGAGCCGCCACTGGCGTAGACGCGGAAGCCTCCGGGAAGCGTCCAGTTCAGGCCAGCCTTGTAGGTGGTTTGAGAGTTCTTCGTATCCGGTGCGCCCGGGCTGGTGGTGAAGGTGAAGTTCTGGGAGTCCCGCTGGTTCCGGGCCGAGAGGGTGAAGCGCAGGTCCTGGGTAAGAAGGCTCGCGAAGTCCAAGGAAATCGCGTCATGGCGGCCCTTTCCCTGGCCCTCGGGATAGGTCGTCTTCGCGGTGTCTTCGATGTGCTCGATGCCGAGCGAGAACGTATGGCGGGCAAGGCTCCAGTTCAGGCTGCCCTGGATCTGGGTGCGCCGGCTGCCGTAAGGATCGTAGCCCCCGCCGCTGAACTTCGGCTCTCTACGGTCCTGCAGAGCCTGTCCCACCATCAGCTCGTAGTTGATCTCCGGCAGAAGCGCGCCGCGCAAGGTCGCCACGAGTTGCTCATTCCGCTGGGCCACTTCCCGACTCGCATCGTAGGCACTTTCGGGGTGCGGCGCGGTGCCGAGGCCCGCGTCCTTCCAGGGCAGGGGCGTGCCCGCGAAGGAATTGCGGTAGGTGAGGGTCAGCAAGTGGTTCTCGCCGATCTCCTGGCCGAGGGTGAGCAATGACCCGGCGGCCCGGTAAGGCTTGGCGCTCTCCGTGGCCTGGTCTTCCCGGCTGCCCAGGAAGGCGAAGCGCGCCCAGCCCTTCCCCCAGCCGTAGGAATCGGCCAGTTCGACGTGGCTGTGGCCTTGGGTTCCGCTGCCCATGGCCAAAACGCCTGCGAAGCCGGAATTGGCCGGGGCGCCGGTGTAGAGGGCGATGACGCCGCCCATGGCATCGCTGCCGAAGCGGCTGGAGCAGGGGCCCTGCTGCACTTCCACCCGGGATACGCCCGCGAGGCCGAGGTCGCTGAGGTTTACGCCCAGTCCCGATGCGTCTGTGATCCGGAGCCCGTCCAGCGTGACGACCACGTCCTGGGGGCGCGTGCCCCCGAGGAGCGGCTGCACCGCGGTGCCGATGCCCCCGCCGGAAGTGGACTGGCCAGGCAGCAGTCGCTGCAGCAACTCGGCCAGGTTCCGCGCGCCACTGCGCTGGATGGCTTCAAGGTCGTAGACCCGCACCGCGTTGGGAGTCTTGGCGAGGTCCACGGGACTCGCTTCGGCGGTGACTGTCACGGTCGCAGCCGCGTCGGCCTTGGGTTTGGGGCGGTCGGTCGATTCCGTCGTTTCCGCTGAAAGATAGGCCCCAAGGGCCAGGATGAAAAGGATTCGGGTTGCCTGCATTCACGCCTCCACGCATGAATCGCGAAGGAAAGGGAGGGCTGCGCCAGGTGGCGAGATCCCTCCGC
>JANYJQ010000173.1 GCA_025358435.1 Holophagaceae bacterium | reverse complement strand
AAGCATCAATTCCCCGACACTCACCGCGTGAAGCCATACCCATCCAGGCTCGATATCTTCGGGTGCGGAGGCTTCCAGCCTCAATCTCCATCCTGGGGGTAGCCCACGGCGCAGAGCGCGGGCCACCGCGCCGGCCAGGGTCACGACTGCGATATAGGAAGCGTCGGTTGGATGCATCATGGAGTCAGGGTGGATGAATGATCGAAGTTCTCATCGTCACGGGTCCCTTGGGCGCTGGCAAGACCACAGCTGTAAATCGTCTCCTGAAGCACGAAATAGCCCTCGGCCGCCGAGTGGCAGTGCTCATCAATGAATTCGGATCAGTAAGTGTGGATGAGTCATTGGTGAACGCGAAGCGTCCCGAACTGGCAGGCATCGCGAATCTCATCAATGGCTGTGCCTGTTGCAGTCTTCGGGACGACGTAGTGGCAACCCTGGCAGCCTGGTGCGACCAACCCGTGGGAGAAAGACCGGAGCGTGTGGTGATGGAGACCACAGGACTCGCGGACCCAACAGAGTTGCTGGACCTGGAACTCGATCCTCTGCTGCAGGGCCGCCTCCGGCTAGTGGGTTGTCTCACCATCGTGTCTTGCCTGGGCCCCCTGGATCATTTACGAACCCGTGAATTGCTTCGCCGCCAAATCGCCCTTGCCAGCCTGATCCACATCAGCAAGGCAGACCTTGACCCATCCTTGGCCATGGCTTGGGAAAGCGAGATTCGGCAAGGATTTCCCCACATCACCCTGGTTCAATCACGCCAGGGTGCGACCCCGGCCGAAGCCATGGACCCCTGGGCTGGCGACCTGCGACCCTTGCCCGAAGGACGGATAAAGAACGATCGCCCAAGCTTTGCCGAGGCCCGTTCATTGACATTGCGCTGGGATCACCCCATTGATCCCACGGCCCTGGAATCTCTCTTTCAACATCCACCGCTTGGTGGGGAGCTGCTGCGGGCCAAAGGTATTTGCACATTTGAAGGCTGGCCAGCGCGAAATGATGGCAGCGATCTCTGGACCTTCCAGGTGGCTGATGGACGGCTGGAATTGGCTCCGATGCGAGCGCTGTCAACGGGCGCTCCCGCGGCCCTCGTGGCGGTGGTCATCGGTATCGGGCTGGATTCAAACGTCTGGCAGAAAGCGCTCCGCGGAATGGAACGCGCACCCCTGGGATCGAGGAAAAAAGTGGTGCTCGGGCCGTGAAGCTTGTCTGTCCTACTGCGTTCAAGGGAACGCTCAGTCCATTGGAGGCGGCGCGAAGGCTCGCGAATCCATGGGATCGTTTGCTGCCTTTGAGCGATGGGGGGGACGGATTCATCGAGTGCCTTCAGCATGGCCTGGGTGGAAATCTCATCTGGAGGAATGCGCAAGATCCCTTTGGTCGAACCATCAGCGTTCCCGTGTTGCATCTGCCAGACGGCACTGTGGCCATCGAGAGCGCGCGAGTGATCGGCCTGGCCATCGGTCCAGAACGCGATCCGGTCTCGGCTTCGAGCCGCGGCTTGGGTGAGCTCATCCTGCAGTTCGTGGATGCGCCTTGCCTATGGATCGGGTTGGGCGGGAGCGCCACGGTGGATGGGGGGCGAGACTGGCCTTCGCTTCGATTGCCGCCGACCCTTGGATTCTGCGATGTGCGAACCGATCTCGAGCACGCAGCATCGGTGTTCGGATTCCAGAAGGGTGCCGGCCCCGAGGACATCCCGATCCTGCAGGAACGCCTGCGATCCCTTGGGTTGACGGGGGGCCCGCACACCGGGGCTGCCGGAGGTTTAGGCGCAAAACTCCTGGGCCTTGGAGCGGAACTGGTGGATGGGGGGGAGAAGCTGCTCGACGTGTTCGGCTTTGAAAAGGCCTGCCAAGGCTGCAGCGCAGTGCTCACGGGCGAGGGCCGCCTGGATGGGTCCACACTGGAAGGCAAGCTGCCCATGGTCGTAGCTAATAGAGCGCGGGCATTGGGCTTGCCCGTCATTGGACACTTCGGAAGCCGGGGACCGGGTTGGGAAGCTGCAGCCGAACTTTTCGATGAAGTACGCTTCGGCCTCAGCGCCGGCTCTTCGGCAGCGGAGTAAGACGGATGATTTCCGGGAAGGGAAAGGTCGGATCCACTTCGAACTCTGAGGGCAGATAACCGTCGTGGGTGATGCGTATTTTCCTGGAGCCTTCAGTTGGGATGCCAAGGCTTTTGATTGGTGTGTTTCCCATGGATTTGCCATTAAGAAACACCTCAGCGCCCACGGGATCGGTCACAACTGAAACGGTGAAGGGTGGCAATTCCAACTTCACTGATATGGATGTCTCACCTTCTTTGATCTGAATGGTCTTTGGCTCAAAGCCTGCCAGTTCTATTTTCAGATCCGATGCGCCACCCTTCAGTTCCACATGGCTGAGGGGGGTTTCTCCGAGGCTCTTGCCTTCCAAATAAACCGTGGCACCTGGTGGCTCGCTGAGAATGTCCACGTTGCGGATGGATTTTTTAGTGTTCAAGCGTAAATAGGCGCCAACCCCAAGACCGCCGAGCACCAGAATTACAAGAAAGGCGAGCAGCAACCCTCGCCCACCTTTCGGTTTCGCTACCACCTGCGGTTTGGGGGTCTGTGGCGGAGCCGACCAGTCGATCGCATCCCCTGGGCCCATCGCAGGTTGGTTGTAGACATCTGTGCCGTGAGTAGGTGGGGAATCACTCATCTGAGCCAGGATTTCCGCGGCGGTGGGAATTTCCGGCTCAGGAAGAGGTTCCCCCAGGTCTTCCGGACTCTCCGCATTTTCCGCTTGGTGCACAGAATCCTTTGAAGAATGCGGTGCCGAATCTTCCGGCGGTGTGTCCTTGAATGATTCGACTGATCCGGATTCAGTCAACATCGTGGAAATAAGTTCCTGGGAATGCGATGCGGGCGCGACTTGGACGCCTTGTGAAGAGGTTGGGCCGCCTTGGGTGTTCACCGAAAAATCGAAGCTGCCGCTGTTGGGCCTGTTGCTTTCAAGGTTGTCGAGCAGTTTGGCTTTCTGGTCACTGGCAATGGGCGCGGCGCTGATCAAGGCCCACATGAAACCCGATAGATCGCGGTACCGCTGGTTGGGATCCTTGGCCAGAGCCCTGAGGAATACATCCTGCAGGTTGGGGTGCAGCGTGGTGGGCATTTTGGGGGCTTCATGAACGATCCTATAAAGCGTCGTTCCCACGCTGGTTCCCTGGTAAGGCAGTGCCCCCGTGAAGACTTCAAAGGCTGTCACCGCAAAGGCATAGCGATCCGTCGCGGGTGATGGCTCACCACCCACGAGCAGCTCTGGCGCGGTGTAGGAAGGCGTGCCGAATACCATTCCTGCGGCGGTCAGCCTCGATTGATCCCCGCGCGCAATGCCGAAATCCATCAGCTTGAAACGTCCCTCCAGGCTCACAAGCATATTCTCGGGTTTGATGTCCCGATGGATGATGCCTGCCTGCTCTGCCGCTTGCAGGGCCGCCATTCCCTGAAGCAATAACCGCAGGCCCACGTCCATGGGCAGGTTTTCCTTGATCAGATGCGCCAAGCTCGCGCCCTGGATGTATTCCATGGCCAAGAACGGCCCCATCTCCTTGTCCACGCCCACATCGAAGACCGTGATGATGTTCGGGTGGTTCAGTTTCGCGCTGATCTCGGCTTCCCGCTTGAACCGCTCCATGGTGTTGGAGACATCTTCGCCGTTGTCCCGCATTGTTTTAATCGCCACAGATCTTTTCAGCAGCGGATCCAAAGCCAGATA
>JANYJQ010000146.1 GCA_025358435.1 Holophagaceae bacterium | reverse complement strand
TGCCACCGGATCAGGGCTTCGGTGCCGATGACCGCTCCCGTGCGCATGTTCACCTTGGGTTGATAATACATCACGAATTCCCGCTCGGCCAAGGCGAGGCGGATGCGATCCAGGCTTTCGTGGTGGCCCCGGACGCTGCGGTCCTGTTCAGCGTCGAAGATGTGGTAACGGTTCTTGCCGGCCTGTTTTGCCTGGTACATCGCTTGGTCGGCCTGGCGGAGCAGTTGTTCCGCACCGACATTTTCCGCCTGCGGGTAGAAGGTGACACCCAGGCTGGCCGAGCTTCGCAGCACGAGATCGCCGACATGCACCGGTTGGGCAGCTGCGGCAAGCAAGCGGGTGAGGATCGGCACGCTGGCTGCGGCATCCGGCAGGTCGAGCAGCACGGCGACAAACTCGTCGCCACCCATGCGTGCCAGCGTGTCGCCGTCGCGCAGGGCCTGTTTCATGCGGGAGGTCATGGTCACCAGCAACTGGTCGCCGACTTCATGCCCGTGGCTGTCGTTGATGGGTTTGAAATCGTCCAAGTCGAGATAGACCACAGCCAGGCATTGTTCCCGCCGCTGCGCCTGGGCTATGTCCTGGCGCAGGCGGTCGGCCAGAAGCACACGGTTGGGCAAAGTCGTCAACGCGTCGTAGTGGGCGAGATGCACGAGTTGTTTTTCGTGGTTCTTGCGCTCGGAAATATCGCGGCCGATGATCACCAGGGCCTGGCGTTGGCCCTGCTCGTTGAAGGTCGGCATCTTGCGCACTTCGAAATCGTGCATCCGGCCATCTTCACCAATGACAGTCTCGGAGAACAAGGTCAGCTCGCGGGCTTCCCAGGCTTTTTCATCATCCGCCAGACATGTTTCGTGCGCGGCGCGAAACTCTGGATGCAGGTCCGCCAGCTCCATTTCTGTTTTGCCGTGCCAGGGAATGTCGTGCAATCGGAACAGCCTCTTGGCCTGTTCGTTGACGATCAGCCAACGGCTCTTGCCATCCTTGAAGAAGATCGCATCCGGGATTGCCTCGATCAGGTTGCGTGAAAGCCTCTCAGCCTCTCGCAACGCATCTTCGGCCTGTTTGCGCTTGGTGATGTCCCGATTGCTGACACGGCGACCCAAGGGCTTGCCTTCCTGGTCGAAGACATCCTGGCAAAGGTGCGCAATCCAGCGTTCTTCTCCGCTTCTGGTATGGATGCGGAAGTCCTCTGTTTGGCAATCCGCCTTTGCCACGCCGTTCAAAGCGTCGTTCTGGTGGCGCAGGAATTTGCTGCGGTCCTCGGGATGCACGAGCCTGGCCAACAGGCCGGGGTCTTGTTGGAATGCCTCCGGCTTATAACCGGTGATGCGTTCGCAGGACGGCGAAACATAGACGAGACTTCCGTCTGCGGCCATCCAGTACTCCCAATCGTAGGTGTAGTCGGCCACTGTCCGGAATTTTACTTCGCTCGCCCGCAGGGCCGCCTCGGCTTGTTTGCGTTCGGTGATATCGCTCATTGATGTGACCCGGACCGTCCGGCCTTTGAAGCGCATCATTTTTCCGCGGAGAACCGCTGGAAATGTCGAGCCATCCTTTCGCAGCCCAGTTGCTTCATAGGGCAATTCATGGCCGGCCATCATGTTCTTCATCACCAGGTCGCGATGCTCCGGGACAATCCATTCCGTGCCAAGCCTTCCCAAGGCTTCTTCGGCGGTATAGCCGAACATCTCTTCCGCGCGCTTGTTTTGTTCCAGGCACCGTCCTTTTTCGGATATGAAGATGGCTTCAAACGCACCTTCGCTCAAGCCGCGGAATTTCTCCCGGTTCTCCTCAAGCGAATCCTCCAGCTGCTTGCGCGCGGTGATGTCGCGTGCGGTCACGTAAACGGCTCGGGCTCCATTGTAGGTGATCGATGAGGCCTGGACTTCCACGTCTATCACCGTTCCATCCAGCTTGATGAACTTCTCCTCGATCATTGGCAGGGTGCCGTCATGGCCGGCAACGCTCTTCATGCGCTCGAGCACCGTTTGGTGAAAATCAGGGTGGACCAGATTGAGGATGGGTTTGCTTAATAGTTCCTGTGCAGATGTTGCGCCAAATAGTTTAAGGGCGGCCGCATTCGCATATAGCAATTTCCCGCCCCCATGGACAGCGATCGCTTCCGGCGACCACTCAACCAGGGCTCGGTAACGGTCCTCGCTCTCCTTCAACGCTTCTTCGCGCCGCGCCAAAGCTTCCAGCAAGCCGTTGGAGCCGCCAATCAGCAGGTCTGCTTCGTCCTGGCTGGTCATGGACAGGGCTCCAGACGCTGGTTGGCATTCGAGAGGGCGGTCGCCTTTGCCTTGAGCGATCGCCACTGGAAGATGTTCAAGTTCATACAAAAAATCGCCGGTGAATACCTTGTTCCAGACAACAGATCAGGACAGGAAATCCAGCGACACACCCAAGAGTATCTTCAGCCCTGTTTACCGCAATCAATCATAGCCCTCGTGCTGGGTGCTCGTGAAAAACCGTTGGAATCGTGACACGGGTCACTTCGCCTGGTGGCAGGCCAGATTTCTGGATTCGATAAAGTAAGGGATTCATCGACTTCCACTGCTTGAGGCGCACAGGCAGTGCATTTGAAGGTTGAAGCCGCAGCGAGGAACCTTCGATTAGAGCGTGCTAAGCGTATTCTCCGGTCGGATATTCTTCCTAGGCGCAGCCTCCTCTCGTTCTGATTCATCCAGGAATACCAAGCTATGTCCAATCTCCAAGCTCCAGCAAAGTTTCCATGTGCCCATAGCCACCTGTGCCCATTTTGCAAGACTCCGTGCCCGGGAGAGTGCGTCTTTGCCGATGGGATGGAGTCCATGCATTTGATGATTCTCGTCCTCGACGTGGAAAACCGGCGCGTGGTGTTCGAGAACAAGGCCGTGAAGCAATTGTTGGATAAGGTCGGGGACCACACCTACGAAGGCCTGAACGCCCTCCTGATGAGGCGAGGCGGGACCTTTGAAAACCTTCAGGGCGACCACGTGGATGGAGAGTCCATGCGCGTGGGATCACGCCTCTACGGCTACACGTTCTACCGCTCCGAGGGGTTCGTCTGGATCTTCCTGCGCGACATCACGGAGCGGGACCGGCTAGAGGCGATCGCCGAATCCGTGGAACAGATGAATAGTCTCGGATTCATCTTCTCAGCGGTCCGCCATGAGCTCGGCAATCCGATCCACTCCATCAAAGCGGCGGTAAGCGTGCTCCGGAGCGGCCTGGACAGGTTCCCCAAGGAAACCGTCGCCGAATACCTCGAAAGCATCGAAGGTGAGCTGGCCCGGGCCGAGAATCTCCTGCGGTCGTTGAAAAGCTTCTCGCTATTTGAACAACCCCAGATCAAAGCGATGGATCTCGCCTCGTTCTTCACTCAGCTGAAACCCCTGATCGAACCTGATCTCCACGCACGGGGAATCGGGCTCGAAGTTGAGATCGACCCGGGGCTTCCATTGGTGAGCGCCGATGTCCGGGCGTTGCACCAGATCCTGATCAACCTTGTCGCGAACGCGGCGGATGCCATCGACGGGGAGCCGGTGCCCATCATCCGGATCCGTGTGGCACCCGGCAACAACCAAGTGTCTGTGGCGGTGGAAGACAATGGTCCTGGGGTTCCAGACCATCTCCTCCCACGGGTTTTCACCCCATTCTTCACGACCAAGGAAAATGGAACGGGGCTAGGCCTCATCATCGTCAAGAAGATGGTGACCGGGATGAACGGCACGATCTGGATGGAACCGGCCCACCCCCGCGGCGCCCGGGTGA
>JANYJQ010000113.1 GCA_025358435.1 Holophagaceae bacterium | reverse complement strand
TCACCCCCACCCGAAGCGGTAAACTTGGGCTGCACCGATTGGTCCGCCATCTGATCCTCCCGTTTGTTTCGCAACTACAGGAAAATCAATCGCTCCAATCGGTGCAACCTCTTTCGGTCGGGTTCAACTGCGGAATCCGGGTTGAGCGCACCCTCCAACATGCCGCTCAGCACCACCCATCCCCCGCGGCATGGCTGCGGGCGGAAATTCGCTGCGCGAACCGGTTTCGACGCTCTCGCGTCTCAGCCTTTTCCTACTCCCGCGCCATTGCCGATCGGAGGTTCGAATCCTTCCTCCTACAATGGAAACGGCACCCTCAGAGTGGAGTGCCGTTTCATTTCTTATTGGTCGGGGCGAGAGGATTCGAACCTCCGACCCTCTGCTCCCAAAGCAGATGCGCTACCAGGCTGCGCCACGCCCCGAATGTAGTTAGTCTAGCGGGTTATTTGGATGGGGAGTTGGTGGAGACTTTGGGGGCCATGATATTCCAGCCCGCGCGCTGCAAGTCCATCACGTTGCCGGCGACGCCGACGAGCATGAGGGTTTCCTGTTCGTCGCCGCCCATTTTCTTGGCGCCCGCGGGGGGGAACGCGGAGATTTGTGAAGACTTGAGATCCTTGGTCCAGTTCAGGCTCATATCAAAGGCGATCTTCTTCTGCTGGCTGTTGAGTTCGCCCGCGATTGACTTCATCAGGCCGTTGGCATCGTAGGAAATGCGCATGCCGCCGGGACCGTCGAAACCTTTGCTGTGGTTGCTGATATCGATGCCTTGGAGCTTGCCCTTGTTGTAGCTGAATTCGAAGCTGGTGCGGATGCCGTTGGCTTCGTTGGTGTAGTTGAGCCTGCGGGGCAACTTGGAGGTCTTTTCGAAGGTCAGGTCCATGCGACCGCGCTTCCAAAAGCCAAGGGTTTCGCTCAGGTTCTGCTCGCGCTTTTTCGGGTCGTAGGCGCCGGTGGGCGCATTGAAGCTGAGCGTCTGGAGCGTCTCGCCACCCAAAGATTCTTCCTTGCCCAAAGTTGCGTTGAAGGCGCTGGATTCGGCGTAGACCTTGCGAATATCGATAATCACTTCACGAAACCAACCCATGTAGGAAAGCGGGGCTTCCGCCGGACCGGGATCCACACGAGTCGTATAGGCGTTCAGTTCCTTGCTGTAGAGGAATCCTTTGTTGCCCACGCGGGTCCAGATGCCATTGCCCAGATCCCCGCTGAAATCAGTCTTGAAATCGCCATTGGCGAAGTAGGTGGTCTTGATGTTCACGTTCGCATTGCCGCTTTTGATGGCCCCACCCTTGACCTGACCACCGGTATCAGCGGCAACCTTCGCGTTGATCGCCGAAGCGGAGACATTCGCCCTGATGGAACCTTCCATCTGGACTGCGGTGATGTTCTGGTAGGGTTGGCCGAACCAGGAGGCGTTGACCGAATCCAGGACCGATGAAAGGGTGTCCTTGGCAAACTTGGCTTCCAGGGTAGTGGCCTTGGGCGCTACTTTTGCGGCAACCGTGGCGGGTGCTGCCTTTTCCGCTGGCTTCTTAGCCTGGGGGGCCGGAGTCAAGGCAGTCTGGGCAGCCAGGATGGCGGTGAGACTGAAGGGCAGCACGTTCATCAAACGCATGTAAATCTCCTAGGTGTGTGAATTAGTGGCGAGGGTCGGATTTTGGTTCCCGTTTGCGGCGGCCAAAACAGGCCTTGCACAAGGCCAGGGATGCATCTTGCGGAACAAAGCTCAGGTATTCGGATGTTCCGCACTCCACACAAGTGATCTGAGTGAGCACTTGGGTTCCCGCACTTCTTGATTTAGAGGTCCGGTGGAATTCCTTTGAGTAGCATTTGGGGCAGAGGAAGAATTTCTGGTCAGGCGTGACAGTAAAGCCACAGCCGCAGGTGGCGCATGTCTTCTCTCGCAGAGTTGGCACATCGGTTCGCGGTGTCGGCTTCTGTAGCCGTATGACCCCAGAGTCTTCCGGGCTCGGACCAGCCGGTCCGGGGGGGTAAGAACCTTTGGCAGCCATCAAATGTTCAAACATCCCTTCTGGGCAAAAGGAAAGTCTAACATTTCAACCTGATTTCATCGAGCGCGAAGATTGACACACATACAACGGCGCCTGCTGGCATTCTTGGCAGATGAAGACCGCAGACGATCTGTTGGGGCCACTCTTGCAAGGCAATGCGCGGGCCTTGGCCCGGGCCATCAGCTGGATGGAGAATGGCCACCCGCAGGCCAGGCCGCTCATGGCCAAGGTCTGGCCCCATCTTGGCAAAGCCTCCGTTCTAGGGCTGACGGGGGCCCCTGGATCGGGTAAATCCACGCTGACCGATCAGATCGCCCGGGCACTGTTGGAAAAGGGGCAGAAGGTGGGCATCCTTGCAGTGGATCCCACTTCACCCTTCTCTGGTGGCGCCATCCTGGGGGACCGGATCCGCATGGGCCGCATCGCGCCAGACCCCGGCATCTTCATACGAAGCATGGCTACGCGAGGCGCCTTGGGCGGGCTGGCGCGGGCCACCCAGGACGCCATAGATCTTCTGGATGCTGCCGGGTTCGACACCGTGATCGTGGAAACCGTGGGCGTGGGGCAAGACGAAGTCGACGTGGTGAGCTGCGTCCATACCTGCGCCGTGGTGCTGGTGCCAGGCCTCGGGGATGAAATCCAGGCCATCAAAGCCGGCATCATGGAAGTCGCGGACCTGTTTGTCATCAACAAGGCCGACCGCGACGGAATCGAGCAGGTGGAGCAGGAGATCGAGGCCATGAAGAGCCTAAGTCCACCCAAATCATGGGACCCGCCCGCCTGCCGGACAATCGCCACCCAAGGCAAAGGCATCCTGGAATTGTTGCAGCGGGTCGGCGAACACGGGGCCTGGCTGCGCAGCGGGGGTGGCCTTGAGCGTAAAGCCCAGGAGCGGGCCGAACTCCGTTTCGATTCTCTTTTGGCCGAAGAAGCCTCCCGCCGCGCCAAGGCCCGGGCCGGAAAACAAATCCAAGAACTCATCAACGCCATCGCCAAGCGAGAACTCGATCCCTACGCCGCCGTTGAAAAGGTCCTGGGTCCTGAGTCCTGAGTCCTGGGGTCTAAGCGTGCATCGTTGCTACCCCAGGACCCGGGGCTCATTTGTGGTATCGCGAGCCCTTAAGGATCGAAAAGGCTCGGTAGAGCTGCTCCAGGAACATCACGCGGGTCAGATCATGCGTAAAAGTCATGGGTCCGAGGGAAAGTTTTTCCGGGATGGCGGTCTTGAGGCTCGGATCGAATCCGTGGCTGCTGCCGATGGCGAAACCTAAGCTCAGCCCCCGGTCCATGGCTTTGCCCAGCCAGCCCGCCAAGGCTTCAGAACTGCGCGCCGGTGCCTCGGGGGTCAGTAGCACTGGACATTTAAGGGCCGCCAGCTTGGGCATCAGGCGGTCGGCCTCCTCCTTCAATTGCTGAGCAGGCTGGCCACGGCCTTCGGCCAGTTCCACCAGTTCCAGACGCGCATGGGGCTTCAGCATGGAAAGGTAGTGGGCTTCCCATTCCCGGGCACAGGCGAGTTTGGGTCGACCGAAAACATACAGCCGCAAAGGGTATGACATTGATCACCTTCCTGGGCATTTTCAGACGCGACATGAGAATAAGTTTGGAAGTACCTGGGAAACCACGGCAAGATTCCAAAGTAAACGGTCATCGGAGGCCATATGGCAAGGCTTGGACGAAACCTCACGGGATTTGGAGTGCTGGCTGCGCTGGTGTTCTCCATTGGTTGCGGAAACAAAGAAGGCCCGATTCCAAATGTGCCACCCACCGCCGCGCAGACCCCCGGCGCGATCCTGCCGCACCTTCAATATCTGGCGGCATGGAAGAACTATAAACACCTGATCCTCATCGCACCCATCAGTCCAGATGTGGTATTCCCTTCTGCCTGGTGGTTCCACAAGGAATCCAATGACCTCAAGATTTCACTAACCCCGGACGAGATGAAGGTTCTTGGCATCACGCACCTCGCAAGCCGCTTGGACGCGCTGCCCCGCGCAGCCGAAGAAGGCTATGGCATTGAAGATGCGCGACTGGCTTTCAATGCTGGCATCTACCGGCTGATCAAAGGCCTTCCCGTGCATGTCTGGGCCGATATGAGAGTTTCTGAAGTGCGTGTGAACCCATCAAGCCCCAAGGTCATGGATGTGACCCTTTCCTACAACAACCGCCAGATGATCCGCATCAGCTGCATTAAAAAAGTTGATGCAGGCGGCGCCGGCGAATTCTACGGCGTTGGCAACATCCAGTACCTGATCTGGCCTGGAACCATCAAGTAAATCCGCTGTTCCAACACAACAACCACAAATGGCGGGAAGCAAAGGCTTTTCCCGCCTGAGAATTCCTTTCGCGTTTTCCAGAAGCGGATAGGCTGGATTCCTCGTGGAGGAACCATGACCGATCACATCAATCTTTTCGAGAACGTCAACCGGCAGTTCGACGAGGCTGCAGACATTCTCGAAATGGCCGCGGAATTCAGGGACATTTTGAAAACGCCCTACCGCGAGGTATCCGTGGCCCTGCCCATCCGCATGGACGACGGCAGTATGAAGGTCTTCCACGGTTTCCGCGTCCAGCACAACGGCGTCCGTGGCCCCCAGAAGGGCGGCATCCGCTATCACCCGGATCTGGATCTGGACGATGTGCGCGCGTTGGCCAGCCTGATGACCTGGAAGACCGCTGTGGTGAACATTCCCTTCGGCGGCGCCAAGGGCGGTGTGCAATGCGATCCTTCCAAGATGAGCCTCCATGAGTTGGAGAGCCTCACTCGCCGTTACATTTCCAAGATCAGCATGGTCCTCGGGCCCACTCGCGACATTCCCGCGCCCGACGTGAACACCAACGCCCAGACCATGGCCTGGGTCATGGATGAATACGGCCGCAAAGCAGGCTACCAGCCCGCCTGCGTCACCGGAAAACCCATCGAACTGGGTGGCAGTCAGGGCCGCGAAGCCGCCACTGGCAAAGGCGTGGCCATCATCACCCGCGAAGCCTGCAATGCGCTTGGGATAACCCTGGAAGGTGCCCGCGTGGTGTTGCAGGGATTTGGCAATGTGGGCTCCTACACAGCCAAGTTCCTGGATGAGATGGGTGCGAAAATCGTGGCTGTGGCGGACCACACGGGCACCGTGCGCAAAGCCGGGGGCCTGGATGTGAAAGCTGCCATGGCCTACGTCAAAGAGCACAAAGGCGTGGGTGGATTCACGGGCGGCGAAGCTTTTGATGCCGCGATGGTGTTCGCTCAGGATTGTGACATCCTGATCCCTGCTGCCTTGGGGGGTGTCATCAACGAGCAAACCGCGCCGGGCGTCAAGGCCAAGCTCATTGTGGAGGGCGCCAATGCTCCCACCACCACGGGCGCTGATCATATCCTTCAGGGCAAAGGTGTGCCGGTAATCCCAGATATTCTCGCCAATGCCGGTGGGGTGACAGTCTCGTACTTCGAGTGGGTGCAGAACCTGCAGCAGTTCTTCTGGGATGAAGCCGAGGTCTTCGAAAAAGAAGAAAAAATCATGGTCCAGGCCTTCCAAGACGTGCACGCCAAAGTGGTCAAGCACGGCTGCACTTACCGCACCGGCGCCTTCGTGTTGGCCCTCGATCGGGTCTACAAAGCCAACGTCATGCGCGGCTGGTGAATCATCCTGGCTGTGGGCTATAGGCACTAGGCTGTGGGTTCAATAAAGATGCGGCCCTAGGCCGCGCCAAGAGGTGCGGCGAAGCCGCCAATTCGCCTACAGCCTAGTGCCCACAGCCCACAGCCCTTTTTTAATTGGCGCCGCCTTCCTCCCCTGAGAAACTAGACTGTTTGGATCGGCGGGGCGTCCCAGAACACTCCGATCTGCCACGGAGTTTCCATGTCCAGAAACATCATCCATTTACTGGGCACTGGAACGATCGGAGAGCCGCTCATTGGTCTTCTTTCCCACTACCAGAAAGAACTGGGCCTCGACGAGGTGACCTTCCACAAACACAGCATCAGCGATCGGCCTAAAGTAAAGGCCCTGGTTAATCGTGGCGCCAAGTTGGCGGTGGACGCTGAAAAAATGGACGCCTTCAAGGCAGCCGGCATGAGCCCCGTGCTGACCCATGAGCAGGCCCTGGAACAAGCCTCCGTGGTGATCGACTGTTCGCCCAAGGGCCTTGAGATGAAGGAGAAGATCTACAAACACTACGAACACAACACCCTGGGCTTCATCGCGCAAGGCAGCGAGTTCGGATTCGGAAAGATGTACGCCCGCGGCATCAACGATGAAGTCATCACCCCTGCTGACAAGTACATCCACGTGGTGAGCTGCAATACCCATAACCTGAGCTGCCTGCTGGAAACGCTGGTGCTCGCCGATGGCAAGGACAATCTTGATGAAGCCTCCTTCGTCTGCATGCGCCGGGCCAACGACATCAGCCAAGTGAAGGATTTCTGCCCAGGTCCCCAGGTCGGAGCGCACAAGGAGGGCCGCTTCGGCACCCACCACGCCCGCGACGCCTACCATCTTTTCCAGACCAAGGGCCTGAACTTGAATTTGTTCTCATCCGCCGTGAAGCTCAACACTCAATACATGCACAGCCTTTGGTTCGATCTGCGCATGAAGCGCCCGACTGACCTCGAAGCCATCATGGTCAAAATCAAGGGTAATGACCGCATCGCAATCACCGAAAAAAAGGATGCCAACACGGTCTTTTCCTTCGGCCGCGACCAAGGCCACTTCGGCCGCATTCTCAATCAGACGGTCATCCCCGTGAGTACCCTCACCATGCCAAACAAGCATCGACTCGTGGGATTCTGTTTCACGCCCCAGGATGGCAACAGCCTGCTATCGAGCCTGGCCGCTGCCCTGCGCTTCATCCATCCCGCCGACTGGGAAACGCGCATCCAGGTGCTGAAGCCTTTCTTCTTTGATGAAGTGTGACCCTCTACCGCGCACATCTGCTCTGGTCCGCCTCCCTCGCTGAAGTGGGGGAAGTCGCGGACGGCGCCCTGGTCGTGGATGAAGCGGGCCGCATCATGGCCTCCGGGCCCTTTGATGAAATGGCGGCGCGGCACCCCGGCAGCGAGATCCGCGACCTGCGCCCCCACTGGATACTGCCGGGCCTGATCGATCTTCACGTGCACTTGCCGCAATACGAATCCGTGGCCATGGACGGCCTTGAGCTGCTGCCTTGGCTCAACACCCATATCTTTCCAGCGGAAGCACGGTTCGCGGACGCAAGCCTGGCAAGACGGGCTGCACGACGATTCTTCCGCGATCTGCTTTCCCTCGGCACCACCACGGCAGTGGTCTATTCCACCATCCACCAAGAGGCCACGGATGCCGCCTTCCAAGAGGCCGAAAGTTGCGGCATCCGTGCGGCCATCGGTAAGGTGATGATGGACCAGAACGCCCCGGAAGCATTGTCAGAGGACACGGAAGCATCGCTTCAAGAAAGCGATGAGCTCATCCAGCAATGGCATGGCAAGGCGCACGGGCGACTGATGTATGCCCTTGCTCCGCGCTTCGCGCCCATGTGCACACCAGCCCTCATGCGCGGCGTGGGGACCCTTTCAGAGAAAACGGGCGCTTACATCCAGACCCATCTGGCTGAGAACATGGATGAAATGGCCTGGGTGAAAAAGCTCTATCCCGAGTGCGCCAACTACACGGATGTCTATCGCCGCCACGGAATGCTGAATGGCCGGACGCTGCTGGGCCACGGCGTTCACCTCGATACAGCCGAACGCGCCATGATCCGCGCGGCAGGCGCCACCATCGTGCATTGCCCCAATTCCAATGCATTCCTGGAAAGCGGCGTCATGCCCCTGCGGCGGTGGTTGGATGAGGGCCTTTCCATTGGCCTTGGCACGGACGTGGCGGGCGGCCCGACGCTTTCCATGTGGAGCGAGATGGCCATGGCCTGCACGGTGTCAAAATTGCGTTTTGCGCTATTGAGTGAAGCAAATGCCACCGTGAAACCCGTCGAGGCCTTCCATCTTGCGACCATGGCAGCCGCGAAGGGCTTGGGCCTGGAGGTTCGCATCGGCAGCCTGGACAAGGGCATGGATGCGGATTTCGTGGTGGTGGACCCTCGCCTTACAGACCCTGCGGAACGCATTGAAGATACCGCCGACCGTGTTTTGTCGCGGCTTGTGTATCGTGCGGATCCGCGCATGGTGCAGGCTACTTTTGTGCGCGGGAAGCAATGTTTCATCCAGGGAAGTTGATTCCGCAGTCCTTCTATAGGCGCGACGTGGACCTCGTCGCGCGCGAACTCCTGGGCCATTTGCTGGTGCGCGATGACGTGATCCTACGCATCACCGAGGTCGAAGCCTACGGCGGCCCGGAAGACAGCGCCAGCCACGTGCGCCACGGCCGCACCGAGCGCAACGCCGTCATGTGGGGCAAGGGCGGCCACGCCTATTTGTATCTGTGTTACGGACTCCATTGGATGCTGAATATCGTCACCGGCGAAGAAGGCCAGGGTTCCGCGGTGCTCATCCGCGCCTGCGAACCGGTGGCGGGCACGGAAACGCTATTGGCCCGCCGGATGATGACGGCTGTAAAACCAGCGCTGCTGGCAGGCCCTGGCCGAGTGGCTCAAGGTTTGAGTCTGGACAAGGTCTTCAACGGCGAGGCCCTCTTCCGCAAAGGCGACCTGGAACTGCGGGAGGGCGAGCAGCGTGATGCGATCCTCATGGCCCCCCGGGTGGGAATCGCCTTCGCCACCAAGGAAGATCAGCATTCCTTGCGACGCTACGCCGTGGCCGGCTCCCTCTGGATCAGTTCGCCGAAGCTCACGTAAAGCAGGCGCACCGTCCAGCCATTCGTTCGATCATCCCGGCAGCTTGTCCCGATCGATGATGCTCGGCCCCGACCCCGCCGCCTTCTCGTAGGTGCCATCGCCCCGGTTGACGTACTTGGTGAGGCCCTTCGATGCGATCTCCGCATCGCTGAACTTCTCCTTGTGAAAGAAGCCGCCCAGGCGTTTCAGGTCCGCCGGCACCGATACCATGCGGGCCAGCTTGCCGCCGCAAACCTGGCAGAGCGCAGGTTCCGAGTCCGCCCCCCGCACCAGAGCTTCAAGAATCTCGCCGCAGGTTTCGCAGCGGTATTCAAAGATGGGCATCGTGGTCCTCCGAAACCGAGTGTAGCAAAGCCCTCCGCTGAGCCTCATACTTGAACTCCGCGCGATGCGGCCTCCCGCGGGGGGCGCAAGTGTGGGCGCCACTCAGGCGTGACTCGGGGGTGACCGGTTTCGACAGGTTATGACTCGGGTGCATGGTGCAGGCGGGGGTTGGACGGATGGCCCCCTTAACAATCCGCCCAAACAAAACTGCCAACGATAACTTCGAACTGGCCCTCGCCGCTTAATTTTTCTTAA
>JANYJQ010000093.1 GCA_025358435.1 Holophagaceae bacterium | reverse complement strand
GTTTACGATAGTCCCTGACTTCCTTCACAGATCTCCACCCCAACCCTGGAGCCAACCATGAACGCTGAAGCCGTCCCGCCCGCTGCTCCCGGCAAAGGTATGAGGATCGCCATGATCCTGGTGCGCAGCCTCATGGGGCTGATGTTCCTTTTCGCGTCGGTCACCTACTTGTTCAAGCTCATCACGCCGCCGCCGCTCACGGGGCCCATGAAAGTGTTCAACGACGGCATCGAGGCTTCGCGCTACCTCATGCCCACTGTGAAGGTCATCGAGCTGGTCTGCGGCCTGGCCTTTTTGTCGGGCCGCTTCGTGCCCCTGGCCTCAGTGCTGATCGCGCCCATCATCGTGAACATCCTGCTGACCCATGTGTTCCTGGGCCCCGAAGGCATCCCCTTGGCCGTGTTCCTGGTCCTCGCCAACGGCTTCGTCGCCTACTACCACCGCGACCGCTACCGGCCCCTGTTCAGGTCCTGACCTTTCGCCATTCCGGAAACGATAGGGATGCCATGGCCGTGGTGGCGAGGCCTGCGGAATGCATGCTGGAGCTGTTCTAGCGTATGCGTGAGCCGGGGATGAAGGACTTTGTGTCTTCAAACACAGGCTTTATTTTTTGTCCCCGTTAATCCCCGTGCGTCCCCGGCAAAAAGCTTCTTTAGCCGGGGACAAAACAGGATTAACGGGGACAAATAAAAACATCGAAGCCTTGAAGGCCTTTTGTACACATTGGTGCTCTAGTTTTTCAGGCCGGAGCCGCCCATCGAGGTGACCACTTCTGCGCCGGGGCCAAGTCGCACGGTCACGCGGAGTGCGGCGACGAGGTCGGTGCTTGAAAATGTCCCTGCGAAGAGCGCTTGCACCCGCGTCAGGCGCCTAGACAAGCGCTGGCGCTAATATCGCCTTGCTCGACTGCAACCAGAAGATCCCTGCTGGCGTCGCTGCTCTTCCGCAGTGTGGGCTCTAGAGCTATTGACCTAAATCACGGGTCGAAGGACCGAACATGAAACTGCGCGGGAAATGATCCACGTCGTGCAGACCTGATCCGGTCTTCAATCTTGAGGAGCGTCCCATGAACCTCCACCAGTTCCTTGTCGAGGGCAGGCAGGAGATCCTTGCCCAAGCGGTCGAGTCGGTGGGCCGTGCCCATTTGGAGCACTACGAGAAAGCCGGGACCGATCGGATCCGCCAGCGGCTTGACGACCTCCTCGGGCTGACCATCGATGCCGTTCGGGACCGGATTTTGACCCCCGTCGTGGCCCATGCCAACGCCGTGGCCACCGAGCGCTTCGAGGGAGGCGTGGACCTTTCCGAAGTGCAAACGGCCTACAACGTGCTGGAGGAAGTGATCTGGTTGCAGATCCTCAAGCAGCTTCCCGCAACGGAACAGGGAGAGGCTTTGGGATTGGTGGGAACCATTCTCGGTTCCGGCAAGGACGCCTTGGCCAGGAAATACCTGTCCCTGGCCACAAAGATCCACACACCTTCGCTGGATCTCAAGGCCTTGTTCTCAGGCACCGAAGGCTGATAGGGCCCCTGCTTGTTCAGGTGGATTTGGGGTCCGACGATCCAGCAGCCTGGGCAGCGGCTGGAACACCGATGGATCCCTTCCATTTCCAGAGCAGCGCGATGCCGATCAGCACCGCCACCACGCCGAACACGCTGGCCTCCAGGCCGAAAGTGCCACCCGTGAGCCATTCGGCCTTGCCCTGGAAGAGCGGATGGATCCAACCGGCCTTTCCGGAATTGCCGCTGACGCCGAAGCCCAGGACGCTTCCCTGGGTCCAGTTCCACCCCAGGTGCAAGCCGATGGGAAGGGCGAGGCTTCGTGTGCGGAGGTAAGCCAGACCCAGGAGCACGGCCGCCAGGGAGATGTTGATGGTGGCCCAGATTTTAGTGGCGCCATGCATTCCCGGATTTCCCCAATGGGCCGAGGCGAAGAAGAGCGCCAGCACGAATTGCGCGACCCAGACGCCCGTTCCGTCCAGCAACCGTTGAAAAAGGAAGCCCCGGAACAGGTTTTCCTCGAAGAGACCCACAAATAAAAACACGTAGAACCCGTAGCTGAGGGTTTTCAAACTGCGTGCGGGATCCAATTCGAAGCGCACTCCGCCCGAGGCCCAGGTCATCCCGGCGGCGGCAAGCATCACCCCCATGCCAAGCAGCGTGCCCCAGGCGAGTTCCTTCAACCACCGCTGGTCCAGATGGAATCCGACACTTGAAAGCGGTTCCTTCCGGAGCCGTGTGCAGGCCCAGGTCGCCAGGAGGCTGATGATGAAGGGGACCGGCTGGAGCCAGTGTCCGGGAAAGCCGAGATGCTTCAGTCCCCGGCCGACGGGCACAAAGGCAAACCCGACGGCTGCCACGAATCCAATGAAAATGAGCATCCACCATCCATTGCGCAGGTGGTGGTCCCGATTGAAGAAAATGGTTTCCAAGGTGGGCTCCAGTCTTGATTAATGCTACGGACCGGGGCCCGGTTTGTTTATCGGATTCCAGAACCAGAGGCGGCTGCTCCGCAGATGCCGGCAAGGACCATCTCCAGGTGCTGACGGATGAGAAGCGAGATGCGGCCTAGCCCTCCCCATGGCCGTCTTGGATCTGGTTGAACCGCCACTCGCACAGTTGCTTGAACCTGTTCATGACGTTGGCGGTGACCCGGTCGTGGATCCATTCCCAGGTCCGGTTCACCAGCTTTGTTTTTGACAGGCTTTCTTTCCCATAAAAATTGAACCCGACAGCGAGAAAGACCTGGGTCGCCTCGGTTTCGTTCTGCTCGGAGATGGATGAGCGGGCATACATGGCGAACACCCCGATGGGATAGCCGCCGCTGCATTCATAGAGGAGATACCTGGCATTGTCGCAATCGGAGGAAGGCGGGACGCGTTGAAACCGCTTCGCATTCAGGTTGAACAACGGAATGAAGCTCAGGCCGAAAATCCCCCTGCGGAACCCGAAGGGATAGTTCCTCCAGCCGCATAGGAAAAGCCGGATGGTTTCAAGGCGGCCGCCGATGCGTTCGACTTGCGCGAGGTGGTTGGGCCAGCAGGTGGAATCGCCGTTCCACTTGAGCAGTTCCTCGAAGACATATCGGACCGGAGCGTTAATCCCGATCTTGTGCAGGTTCATGATGACGTATTCAGAGACGTCGATTCCGATCCGTTGCATGATCCGATGGCTGTAATTCTGCCGTTCCTCTTCGGTCCGGAACTGGATCAGGGTTGGCAAGGCAGGTTTGTTCAGGAAAAAGCACCGGAGGTCGCTCAACACCCCCCTGCTCTGGGAAGGAGGGCCTTGGGTTCCCTGGGGTTGCTCTCTTGCTTCGAGATCCATGCCCATCACTCCGCCGGGGACCAAAGCCCGCCATGCCGCTGACACGATGGCACGTCTTTCTGCTTCACCTCGCAAATAAATGCTGAGGCGGTCAACGATCTTTTTCGCTCGGTCTGTTGAATTTCGAACAGTGGTTGGCCGCCCATCGAGCGGCGATCATGAAGGATTGACCAACCCTCTATGGCGCTGGCCGGGCTAGCTACATGCGTGGCTTTGGGGCCAGGTGCTGGATGGCCGCTTGCCATGGCTCCGGCGGCAGGGGGTAATTTTCCGTGGGGCGTGTCTTAAATCGATTGTGCATCCAGAACCACCACCTGGGATCCTCGCGGATCTGAGATTCAAGGGACCAGGTCATGATCTGGGTGGCCGTCCACGCATCCCGTTCCAGGTCGCCGGTGAGGGGAATTTCGAGGGGTGGCAAAACACTTGCTGAAAAGGTGCCGTCGGGGTGGGGTGTGCTGAAGATCGGCAGCACGGGCACTCTGTATTTGACGGCCAACAGGGCCGCAGAGGAGTAGGTGGAAGCCCACTGGCCCATGAACCTGACGAAGACGCCCCGGGTCAAGGCGTCCTGGTCCATGAGGATTCCAGTGCCCCGTCCGGCGCGCAGTTCACGGATGGATTCGCGCACACCGCCTTCCTTATAGATCACCCTGTTCCCCAGCCGGCTCCTCAGGGCCAAGAGCTTGGTTTCGAGGAGTGGATTGCCGAGCTTGCGCCCGATGGCCGCCAACGTCCTGCCGGTGGCGGCCATCGCCATGGCCATGGCCTCCCAATTGCCGTAGTGGGCCGTCATTACGATGAATCCCTTGCCCGTAGCCTTGGCGGCATCCCAGCGCTCGAATCCATCCAGGTGGACCCACCGTTTCACTTCCTCCGGTTTCATATGGAGCAGGTGGACTGCGGTCAAGAACAAGGAACCATAGTGTTTGAAGCAATCCCGGGCGACGGCGGAGATCTGGTCCTCGGACAGGCCCAGGTCCGATCGGCGCAAATTGTCACGCACCAATCGCCGATAGTGCCCGCTGGCCAGGTACACAGTGCTGCCCACCGCGCGGCCCAGGGCCTGCGCAGCCCGCCAGGACAATAGGCGCAATAGTCCTTCCAATACCCAGAACAGGGCATATTCCAAGCGGTGTCGGAGGGAAATGTGGCTGGACATTGGGTGGTGCGGCCTCGGGTTGATGGGAACCGTCCCACACTCGCTTGACTCGAAAGAAGAGGGGAATTCGATCGCCTTATTTTGGTCCCTCGGAGGCTTTGATGTGTAGGGATATTTAATCGCCCCGTTTGAAACTTAGACCGTTTCCCAGACACCCTTGCTGCATTCAAAGGAAGTCTGAATGAAAGTCTGGGGTCTGTTAGAAACCGGTCGGGTGGGATTGCAAGGCCTGAAGATGATTGCCGTATTGCTGATCATTTGCGGGATCGGAGAAGGTTGTTCCCGGCCTTCGTATTCCTATGATTCAAGGCCTGGCACCGCTGTTGAGCATTTCCGGGATGTGGCCCTGGATCCCAGGAAGGATTTCATCCTAGGGATGGAGAACATGCACCGGGTGAATGCCCCGGAAATCCAAAGCCAGGTCATGGGAGCGCTTGAGGCCAAGGGTTACCGCTTTGTGCCTGCGGAGCAGGCGGAGCTATGGCTGGATGTCTTCACGATGGCGGCGGGAGGATCCCGACATGGCAATAGCAATGGGAAACCCGAAGGGCGAGGCGGAGCCGTGGGCGGACGAAGCGGGCGAGGATC
The DNA here is from genome assembly GCA_025358435.1 of Holophagaceae bacterium. Lineage (GTDB taxonomy): Bacteria > Acidobacteriota > Holophagae > Holophagales > Holophagaceae > JANXPB01. The sequence continues at coordinate 6,918 of JANYJQ010000093.1, read as the reverse complement.
TCGCGGAGGTGGAATGGAAGGAGGAAGAGGTGGCATGGGGGGTCGGAATCAGCAGGGCGAAACGAACCGGCAGGAGGGTAGTGATCCCCCCTCAAGGGATTTCTCCACGCTGGGAGGGGATCTGGTGGTCGTTGTCGAATTAGTGGAGCGGACCAGCACTGAAATGATCTGGACCGGCGTTCTGGAACTGCCCATGCCCAAATCCGGATCCAAGGACCCTGCTTCTGCCAAAGGGCTGATCGAAGCCGAAGTGAAACACCTTCTCGAGCCCCTTCCCAACCGGAAAAATGGCGTGATGGAGCGTTGATTTAGAATCGTGCGGACCCGGCCTCCTTGGTCCCGACAGCGCGCTCGAATTCCCTGGATCATGGCCCAGGGCCTCGGCCTTGGGGGCGGGGTCCATCTGGGCTGGGGATGAGCAGGCCATGGTGGCCCCCAGACCAGAGCAGGCGCTAGGGCTGTTCTAGCTCGCCTGTCAGCCCTGGCCGGTTGTTTCCTTGGGCAGGCTGCGGATCCGCACAAGAATGCCGGCTCCAATGAACCCATTCACGATATCGACAAGTGCGTGGAGGACTTGCCCAGGAACCAGGCTCCCGACGCCCACGTAGACGAGGCCGAATACGAGCCCCGCCAGGCCCGTGACGAGGATGCCCTTGCCCCCTTGGTACGCGTGCCCGAGGCCGAACCACAGGCTGCTGAGGACCAGGCCAATCCAAATGGACCCCATGGCGGCCCCGAGGAAATTGACCATCCATCCGCGGAACAGGAGCTCCTCGCAGACGCCAGCCGTCAGCGATAGAGCCACCCATGTGATCAGGTCCCCTTTCCCAACGGGGAGGAATTTCCGCACAGGGCCCAGGTGGGCTGCCATCTTCTCAGAGGCCGTGCGCCGCAGTTGCCAAATGTTCTGGACCGCCAGGATTCCGAGCACTGCCAAGAGGCAACCTGTGACCACCAGGATCCGGCGCGGGTGATTCAGATGCTGCCCGAGGTCCGCTGCGGACAGGTGGTGCCTTCTCGCGACAAAGACCAAACCCGCGACCAGCAGCCACTGGGCCACGATGATCGACATATAGGCAGACCGCCGGGCCGATGCCTCCGCGGCTTCAGGTGCCTCCCTCAGTTTCCGGTACAAAAAGAAGTAGCCGTAGGCCGGGAAGGCTATCCCTACCAGCAAGGTCAGGAGCCAGGCATCCCATGCGGTGAGCAGAGCCTTGAAGGCTGCGGAAACGTGGAGCAGGGGCATGGGGCCTCAAACTAATAAATGTCCGTCGTGGGAATGATCGCGTGGCCCAAAACTACCTCAGCACCACCAGGCCTAGCCAGCCGCTCCAAACATCGGACCAGCCATGGGCCACCATGTTGACTCTCAGCGTTTTCCGCCAGGCCGCCAGCCAACCGTACATGATGCCGATGAAGCCGATCGCCAGGACCGCACGCCAGCCCTGGTAGGCGTGCCCCACCCCGAAGAGGAGGCCCTGGCACACCACCGCGACCCACGTGCTTTGGCTCAACGCCAACAACTGGCGCTGAACGTAGCCTCGGAAAACGTATTCCTCGCAGAATCCTGCCGTGGCGGAAGTCGCGATCCAAAACACCACCTCCAACGCCGTCCGCGGGAGCAGGATGTCCAGGGATTTTTCCTGTCCCTCGCCCAACAGGCCATGGATGCCCCAGGCCGCCCCGAACACGACCCCCCAGAAGACCACTGCAATTCCGAGATCCCTGAGAAGCTCCCGGCCATTCGCCCAGCGACCGCCGATGAGCGAGCCGAAGCTGCCGCCCCACCCGCGGATGCCCTTCCAGACGAAAAGCAGCAGCAGCCAGTTCATGACGGTCACGGACACATAAATCGGGATGACATTCGCGTGGGATTCAACCAAGCCACCGCCAGCCACCTGGCGATGCTGGGCCGCGAAACCAGCGATGATGGTGATCGCCATGATCCCCAAGAACCCAAGCGAATGCCGGTAGCTCGCCACGGGCTCATGCTCCGGTTCCGCATTGAATGCATTGATATCGGCGGCTTGGTTTTGCATCACGCACTTCCTCTTGCACGGATCATTGTCCGAAAGCTGAATCAGATTATTTATTCCAGATGCCCGCTTGGTTCCGATCACGCATCCCGCGCTCTGCCCTGGATCAGCTCGGTGAAGAGATCCAAGGCTTTGGTGGTGCGGCGACGGTCCCCGGTGCTCATGTATTCGAGCAGAAGCCCATCAATGACGGCTGCGCATAGGGTCGCGATGGCGCGCCTATCCTTGGATGGCGGGAGGGAACCTTCGATCAGCTCCAACCAGCTTGAAGAGCCCCCTTCCAGGTAGCGTGCGTACACGTCCGGGTTTTGGAGCGCCAGGACCTGCACCTCGAACAGCAAGCGCACGTGCCGGATGTTGGCGGGAAGGATTGTCCAGGCCCAGAACGCATGCATCGGGCCTTTCGCGGTTCCTTTGGCGCTGCGGGCCGCGGAAAGGGCAAAGGACTTCTGTGATTGGGCCCGCACCTCGTCCATGACGGCGGCGATGAGGCCATCCTTGGAACCGAAGTGGTAGACGAGGAGCCTCGCGCTGGTCCCTATGCGCTCGGCCAAAGGCCGCAGCGAGAGCCCGGCCAGGCCGTGCTCCAGGAAGTAGTCCAGCGCCTTTTCTATCAGTTCTTCGCGTCGTCCGCCCATGAAACGACTGTTACATGTAACACTCGTTTCATACAAGATTGATTTTAACCTAGCTGCCGCGGCCAAGAGACGGCAAGCTATGGCCGGGAAGGGGCTATGAGGTGGCTACGCAATTGCGCCCGTTCTTCTTGGCGGCATAAACGCCATCATCCGCCGCTTTGATCAGCTCTTCAATTTTGTCCATTCCAGCATTGCGAACCGACACGCCGATGCTGATGCTGCCACGCCATTCGCCGTGGCCCGCGGGCACGCGCAGCGCAGCCACCGCCGAGCGCAGTTTCTGAGCAAGCTGCATCGCCCCATCCAGCGGCGTGTGCGGACAGATGACCAGAAACTCATCTCCTCCCAATCTGCACACGACGTCATCGGTGCGCACGGAATAAAGCAGGTTCCTGGAGAGCTGCCGCAGCACCTCATCCCCGGCATCATGCCCGTAGTTGTCGTTGATCTGCTTGAAGCCATCTGCATCGATCATCATGCAGGCCAACGTGGCGGTTCCTTCCCAGGCCTGCGCGAGGCGCTGCATGGCATGGCGCCGGTTGGGCAAGCCGGTGAGCACATCGGTCAGCGCGATTTCCTCAAGCTGCCGGTTGGCATTGGCCAACTCCAGTGTGCGCTCAACGACCCTGGCTTCCAGCGTCTGGTTCAACTGGAGCAGTTCGAGGTTTCGTTCCGAGACTTGCTGGAACAGGCCGTTCAGCGCGTACAGCAAGGGTTCGACAGCCCCTTCCTTCATGTGCTCCTCGGCCAGGTAGGCATCGGCAGCGCCTTGCCCGGACCGGATCAAGGTGATCTGCTTCGCCATGGACTGGTCGGAACCAAGAATGTGGTAGGCCAGCCAATAGATGAGAAAATTCAACAGGGGTTTCGCCTTGCCGGGATTTTCGGGCGAAACTCCGGCGTGCAGCTGCGTCACTTCCTGTAAAAACCGGGCGTGCTCCTGCCGATGATGCTCCAGATGGCGAAGGTCTATCCCCGCTTGGACCATGAGCGACTCTTCTTCGGTGAAGTGATACTTTGCGTAGGCCGCCAGCTCCCCGAATACCCTTTCAATATCATCGAAGGCGACACCTTCCGATTGCATCAGCAGTTCGCCGAACTGATTGATTACGTCTACCAGGTGATGGTGCTGTTTATCGACCTCCGCCAAGCCGGTGACAAAATGTTCGTCCCAGTGAAAGGATTCCATGGATTTTCCCTTCCCATAAATAGCGCGCTGGGAAGGTGACCGCACGCTGGTCAATCACCGCCACCAAGCCGAATTCCCCAAGCAGCGTATACCGGAATTAGAGCGGGGATTTGAATTCTGCGGAATTTGGAGAAGTTCCGACCGCACATGAATACTTGGCGGCAGAGATCCATCCAACGGCAGGATCTCCGCCGCCGCTTTGGCAAGTTCTTTCAACCGCGGAAATCTTCGGCCATCTTGGCGATCACGGAATTGATCTTGAGTTTGGCCATGCCGATGCTCGCATCCTCCTTCAAGATCAGGACCAGGTGGATGTGGGCCTTTCCTGGCATCGAACGCAAAGGATCCGTGCCTTCATTGAGGCACCGCACAAGGATGTGGGCGTGCTCGGCTTCCACATGCACCTGTTGGCCCCGGCCGGTCCCCATCTCCAAGGAGGCCTTCTGGGCATTCATCAACACGTTGTTGGCAAGGACGCCGACTTCCTTGAGGTTCACACCTTCGGCACCCAGGAGGCAGAGTTGCTCTCCTGTGGGAGTGAAAAGGCCGCAGCCTGCGAAGCCGTCGATCTGGGCCAGTTCTTTCAGTTTGTCAGCAGCAGCCATGGCGTGCTCCTTAAGGGAATTGAGGGGAGGTGGAGGGACCTGGAGGATTGGGGAACCATCCAGGTCTGCGGGAGAAAGAGGTCGGGCTTGGCGAGGCGGCCCGGTAGAGCCGGAAGCCTTGTCCATCCGGGATTCATCCTTGATGCGGTAGGCTTCCATCAGCAATGTCGGCAGCGGCCGCATGGGTTGTCCGGTAATTGGAGTGCGGCTCTTCAAGAGCTCGATGGCAGGCTCTTCCCAGGCGAGGATGGCCATCGCCGCCCCGTCCCCTGAGGATTCCCCCGCCTGGGCCTGGATCAGTTGGCCGTCCTTGAAGTGGAGCAGTCCCTGGCCCTCCTTCGACTCCACGCGCACCATGCAGGTCTTCCGCTCCATCTGGATCATCTGGAGGAAAGTGGCCAGGCTGATCCCGGTGAGGTGGCCTCTGGCCATGGCGGACAGGGCCTCCGCAACGGCGTTCTGGAGGCGTGGGAAATCGAAGGGCTTGTCCAGCACGCAGGTGATGCCTTGTTCGCTTAGGCGGCTTTCGATTTCCGGAGTGCCAAAGGCGGTCATGACGATGGCCGGAATCTCCGGATGATGGTGGCTCATGTAAGAAAGGAGCCCATAGCCGTCCAACTCTGGCATCTTCAGGTCCGTCACAACCAGGTCCACCTGCCGCTCATCGAGAATCTGAACAGCAAGCTTGCCGTTCTTCGCAGTGAGCACCGTCATGTCCAGGGCGGATCCGGCAAAGCCATCCAGGGCTGTTCTCAGGAACAGCTCTTCATCATCCACCACCAGCAGGGTGGGAGGGGGGGTCATGGCGGATCTTCCATGGCTTGACCAGAGCATGTGGGATGCCAATTGTTAATGTTTTATATCTTGCATAATATCAATACTTAAAAAACATCATCAGAGCAGCCAATTCAAAATGGACCAGTCAATTCGAGCTGAGATCGTCAACCTGACCCGACGGCTGCAAATTTCTTCATCCTGCGTTTCAGAGTCGAAAGCGAGATGTGGAGTGCTTCGGCCGTCCGGGTGAAATTGCCTTGATGCAACCTGAGGGCGCGGATGAGGTGCTCCTGTTCCACCTCCTCCAGGGTTTGAAGAGGAGCCCCATCCGGGGCTGAGGATGAGGGAGCTGACCCGGAGATTCTTTGGCCCATCAGGAAGGTGGACGGCGGCGACTCGAGAAGATACGCGCGTTCCAGGACGTTCTTCAATTCGCGCACATTCCCCGGCCAGGCGTAGTCCGCCAGACGGGACAGCTCCTCGTTGGGAAGCGGGTGTCCGTGGCCGGTCTGATTTGATTGGAGGAAGGCGCAGAGCCCAGGCAGATCTTCAATGTGTTCGCGCAGCGGAGGCAACTCGATACGCAGCACGTTCAGGCGGAAGTAGAGGTCCGCGCGGAACAGGCGGGACTCGATGGCCTTCTCGATCAGGGCGTTCGTAGCCGCCACGATCCGGACGTCGACCCGCTTTCCCACCCGCCCGCCCAAGGGCGTGACCGTGCGGTCCTCGATCACGGACAGAAGCTTGACCTGGAGATGCATGGGCATCTCCCCAATCTCATCCAGGAACAGGGTTCCTCCCTCGGCCATCTCCAGGACGCCCTCGCGCGAGGCGACCGCTCCTGTGAAGGCACCCCGGGTCCAGCCGAATAATTCAGCCTCGATGAGATTCTCGGGCAGAGCGGAACAGTTCACCGTCACAAAAGGCGCCGTGCTCCGCGCACTGGCATGATGGATCGCCCGGGCCACCAGATTCTTCCCGGTTCCCGTCTCTCCCGTGATGAGCACGGATGCGTCGGACCCTGCCGCGAGCCGGACGATCTTCCTGACCTGGGACATCTGAGCGGACTCGCCCACCAGGATTGCGCTATGGCTATCCGCCTTGGCCCGCCAGGCTTCCAGGCGGCCCACCCGCTCGAGGGCCGAAAAGGACATCAACCGGTCCACAGCATGTCCCAGGGCCGCCACTTCGAATGGCTTGGAGAGGTAGTCATGGGCGCCCACTTTCAGGGCATCGACCACATGGCCGAAGGAAGGGAAGGCCGTTGCGTAGACCACCTTGGCGAATGGACTGGCCTGGAGCAGGCGCCGGCATAGGTCGAGTCCGCTGCCATCCGGAAGCTGTTCATCCAGGATCGCGAGATCAATGGATTCCCTCGCAAGAAGCGCATACGCCTCCGCGCAGGTCCCTGCTTCCAGGACCTTGAACCGATCCTTGAAGAAATCCGCCACGCACTTCCTGAAGAGCGAGTTGTCGTCGACGATCAACAGATTTTTCCGTGGGTCCATGTCAGGCGCTCACGAGCGTGAAAGTCACCCGGGCGCCGCGGGGGTGGGCCGGTTCCATCCAGATCGTGCCGTTCATCCCGGTCACCATCTTCTTGACGATGATGAGGCCTAGCCCCGTTCCATTTTCCTTGGTCGTGAAGAATGGGGTGAAAACCCGTGGGAGGA
>JANYJQ010000085.1 GCA_025358435.1 Holophagaceae bacterium | reverse complement strand
GCGCAATCCCGAGGCGTTTACCAAGCTCGTGGCCACGGCCAAGGGCTGATCGAACTCACTCGATGAGGACCCGAAAGGCCGCGAAAGCGGCCTTTCTTTATTCAACAGGATTCCCGTGACCCACTTGGACGCCAAAGCCCTGAGCCTGCTACCCGCCGATATGGCAGCGGCCTGTGAGCGATTCCCTTCGGCCCTATCAGCCTGCGCGAACCTGGACGCCCTGAACAGGCTCAAAGGCACCTACACCGGACGAGACGGAAGCTTCGCTGCGCAGCTGATGGAATCATTGAAAGTGGCGCCGAAGGCGAAAAAGCGGGATTTGGGCGCCGTGATCAACGGCCTGAAAAAAAACTGGGAAGAAGCACTTAAGACCCGGCAGACCGAGTTGGAAACAGAGAAGAAACAGCTCGATTCCACCAAGAACGCATGGGACGCGACCTTGCCTCCCCCCATGCCGCCTGCAGGCGCGTTGCATCCCCTGAACCGGCTCATGGATCGGCTGGTGGATGTGTTCCGCCCCTTGGGCTACCACGTGGAAGAAGGCCCTGAGGTGGAGACCGAGGAGCATAATTTTGACGGTCTCAACATCCCAGAAGACCATCCGGCGCGGGGCACTGCGGATACGTTTTATCTGGCCCAGCATTCTGAACTTCTGTTGCGCACGCACACCAGCCCCGTCCAAGTGCGCGTGCTCAAACGGCTGGCACCTGAGTTGGAGGCGAGGGGCGGCATCCGGTTTCTCGCGCCAGGCCGTGTATACCGGAAAGATGAAATCGACCCCACCCACTCGCCCATGTTTCATCAGGTCGAGGGCATGCTGGTGGGCAAAGGCATCGGCATGCACCACCTCAAGGGGACACTGGCCTATGCCATGAAGGCGCTCTTCGGCCAGAACGCCGACGTGAGATTCAGGCCCTCCTACTTTCCCTTTGTCGAGCCTGGCTGCGAGATGGATGTGCACTGCCCGCTATGCGGCGGCTCGGGCTGCCGCGTGTGCAAGGGCAGTGGTTGGGTGGAGATCCTGGGCGCGGGGCTCATCCACCCCAATGTGCTGCGCATTGCGGGAATCGATCCTGAAATCTGGAGCGGCTTCGCCTTCGGGATGGGCGTGGAACGGACAGCCATGATGGTGAGCCAGACGCCGGATCTGCGGCTCTTCTTCGAAAATGATCAACGATTCCTGAAAGCCATGGGAGGACTGGACTGATGCTCCTCTCGCTGAAAGCCCTCCAACGTGAATTGCCCGCGATCGCGAACACATCTCTGGATGATCTTTGTGAAATCATCGCCTCCCTTGGGTTCACCATTGATGACGTCGCGCAGGGAGAAAACGGGCCAGTTCTGGAAGTGGACATCACCGCCAACCGCGGCGATGTGATGAGCCACCGGGGCTTGGCGAGGGACATTGCGGCCAAGCTCGGCCTGGACCTTTCTCCGGTGGATCTGGACCCCTTGGAAGAAGGTGAAGCCCTGGTCCCAATTCGTTTAGAGGCAGATGCCTGCCGGATCTACTCGACAGCTGTGCTGACCCTCGGCGCGCTCCAATCCACTCCTGAAGAGGTAAAGAATTTCCTGGCGAGTCTCGGATCCGGCGCCAAGGATCTCGCGGCAGTGGATGCCTCCAACGAGCTGTTGCATCGCTATGGGCACCCTACCCACGCCTTCGATGCGGACAAGTTGAAGGGCGGGATCGTGATCCGCTACGCGAGCGTCGGTGAAAAAATCACCACGTTGGATGGCATTGAAAGGGCCTTGACCGAAAAAGACCTGGTCATCGCAGACGACAGTGGCGCCATTGCTCTGGCGGGACTCATGGGCGGCGAGAACACCAAAGTGGATGTGGAGACCCGGCGTGTGCTGCTGGAATCAGCCTGGTTCGAGCCCCGCGTGGTCCGCGCCATGGCGCGCCGCCACGGACTTCATACAGATGCCAGCCATCGCTTCGGCCGTGGGGCGGACCCTTCCATGGCCCGCATCGCCCGCGACCTACTGGCCGCACGCCTGAAGAACTGGGCCTGGGCCTCTCTGGATGGGGCTTGGACCGAAGGCCAGGAAATCCAATCAGGTGGGCCTATCTGCCTCACCAAGGAATTACTGCAGCGCATCTCGGGGGAGGCATTGTCCATCGAAGACGCGGCGGCGATGCTGCGTCGATTGGGTTGCCAGGTGGAGGAGAATCACCAGTCGCTTCGTGCGGTGCCACCGACCTGGCGCCATGATCTGACACTCCCTGAAGATCTGGCTGAAGAGGTGCTGCGCTTGCGTGGCTACGATCTCATCCCCTCCGCTTTGCCGCCTTTGGAATCTGATCCAGAGCCTCTTGCCGCGGATTACAGGCAGCGGCATGCCATCGCCCGGCGGCTGGCTTCGTTGGGTTTTTATCAGACTGTGACGCTCGGATTCATCAGCCCAGAGGCTGATGTGGAATTCGCCGACACGCCTGCGGAAGGACGCACCTTGGGCAATCCGCTGGGCTACGAATATTCTGTGCTGCGGGGTTCTCTTTTGCCCTCGTTGAAACTCATAGCCGAGCACAATCTGCGGCAAGGCGCGCGAGAAGTCAGGCTCTTTGAAATCGCGCCCACCTTCCATTCCACGCCTCATGGCCCAGAAGAACGTTCGACACTGAGCATCGTATGGGCGGGCGAAACGGGCGGATTGGATCCAATGACCCCTAAGGGTCCTATCCACCCTGCTGCCATGCAAGGCGTGCTTAAGGCACTGGGTGCTCGCGAAGACCTTGCAAAGGTGAGAACGCTGGAAGGAGGCCTGCTCGCTGCTGAAGTGGCCTTGGCGGACATCCCTGGCGCCCCCGAGCAGGTAATTCCAACTTTCCGGGGTTTCAGCCGCTTTCCTTCAGTGGAACGGGACCTATCTCTGGTGGTGCCCTTCGATGTGCCTTTTGGCCAGCTTGCCAAGGTTATACAAGGGGCTCTGGCTGCGACACCACTTCAAACCCTCACCTGCGTAGACATCTACCGAGGTAAAGGGTTGCCCGAAGGCCATCAGGCCTGGCTTCTACGCCTGGTATTCCAAGGCGAACGCACCCTTACTGGGGACGAAGTTGATGGGTGGTTGGGCTCGGCCCTGGATGCGGCCCGGCTCCTGAGGGTGGAACTGCGAGGGTAGACTGGCGGATTCACCGTGCTCCGTCCGGCATAGAGGCTCCAGCTCTGTGAACGTAGTGAGCAGAACGGCGCACTGCGCCGGATAGCTGGAGCGTCCGTAACGAAACTAACCAGGAAAGCACTGGTTATTTCGTAACGGTCGCTAAACTATTCGCTGGGTGCCCCAAATGGATCTTCTCAAACAGCTCGAAGGCAAACTTCAATCCTTGGTCCAACAGCGCAATGAGCTGAGGGATCAAGTCGCCGCACTGAAGGGTGAATTGGATGAGATAAAAGAAGAGGGCCTGGAAGAGGACGAGGAACTCCATCGTCTCCGGGCCCAAGTGGAAAGCCTCAATCATGACAAAGAGGTTCTCGTGGCAGAGCGGGAGGAGCTGAGTACCCAGGTGGCGGGCATCCTCAAGCTTGTGGAAGACCTGAAATGAAGGCTCCCTCCATCCGCATCCCCGCTGGCAAAGTCACGCCACTCCCCCGCAAGCCCAAGGCTCAAGATGTCCACCTGGAGGTATTGGGCCGCTCACTTAAGGTCCATACCCTGGAATACGGCGACAGCCTGA
>JANYJQ010000077.1 GCA_025358435.1 Holophagaceae bacterium | reverse complement strand
ACCTGCGCGCCATCACGATCGGGGGTTCAATTCCCGCATCCTATATGCCAGAAGCAGTGGGCTGAACGCTCGTCCCTCCCACTGCATTCATCTGGAGCCGGCGAAGGGAATTGAACCCCCGACCTGCTGATTACGAATCAGCTGCTCTACCGCTGAGCTACACCGGCCGAATGGGTAAGTCTGCCTTGAAAGGGGCGCGGGATCAAGGGTTGAGGCTGATCTTCATCCCTAAGTTCTTGACGGCAAACGCCCATTCATCCGCGGCTTCGTCGATGAGTTTGGCGGTGGGTTTGCCTGCGCCGTGGCCGGCGTTGGTCTCGATCCGGATGAGCGCAGGAGCAGGGCCCGACTGGTCCGCCTGGAGCTGGGCGGCAAACTTGAAGCTGTGGGCGGGCACTACGCGGTCATCATGATCGCCCGTGAAGACCAGCGTGGGCGGGTACTTAACACCGGGCTTCAGGTTCTGCAACGGGCTGTACTTGATGAGCGTATTGAAATCATCCTTGGTTTCGCTGCTGCCGTAATCGCTCTTCCAGGCCCAGCCGATGGTGAATTTGTGGAAGCGCAGCATGTCCATGACACCGACATGGGGGAGACAGACGCCGAAAAGATCCGGCCTCTGGGTCATGCAGGCACCCACAAGAAGTCCGCCGTTGCTGCCTCCGCGGATGGCGAGCTTGGGGGTGGAGGTGTACTTGTTGCTGATGAGCCATTCAGCCGCCGAGATGAAATCATCGAACACATTCTGTTTCTGCTTCAGCCGCCCGGCGTTGTGCCAATCGGACCCGTATTCTCCGCCGCCACGCAGGTTCGCCAGCGCGTAGACGCCGCCCATTTCAAGCCAGGTGAGCGTCTGCACACCGAAACTGGGCGTCAGCGAGATATCGAAACCGCCGTAACCGTAAAGCAGCGTGGGGTTCTGGCCGTCCAGCTTCAGACCCTTTTTGGACACCAGGAACATGGGGATCTTCGTCCCGTCCTTGGATTTGAAAAAGACCTGTTTCGTCTCGAAGTCAGCAGACTTGAAATCTACGGCCGGGCGCTTGAAGACCGTGGACTTCCCCGTAGTGAAATCAAAGCGGTAGACCGTGCTCGGATAGGTGAAGGAGGTGAAGGCATAGAAACCCTCTTTGTCGTGGCGCCGTCCGCTGAGGCCACCCACGGTGCCAAGCGTCGGCAGCGCGATATCCCGCTGCTTCTTGCCGTCCAGGTCGAACAGTTCCACCTTTTCATTGGCATCGTGCATCCAGACCACGACGAAGCGGTTGTCGATGAGATCCACGGCCTGCAATACGTCTTTGCCTTGCGCGATGACCGTCTTCCAATCCTTGCTTTCGGGCTTGTCTCGGCGGATCGCCACCAGCTTGTGCCGGGGCGCGTCCTTATCGGTGCTGATGTAGAAGAGATCGCCATCGTTGCCAACCACGCCGTAGTCCGCGTCGAAGTGATCGAGGAAGGGTTCGATGGCGGACCCTGGCTTGGAGAGATCCTTCAGGAAGATCCGGTTCTTGTTTTCGGTGCCTTCGCTCTGGTGGACCAGCAGCCAGCGGCCATCCTCGGTGACCTGCGCGCCCAGACCCCAGTCCGGATGGTCCGGGCGTTCATAGACGAGCGCGTCCTGAGCCTGCTTGTCGCCGATCTTGTGGAAATAGACTTTCTGGTTCTTGTTCACGCCTTTCATCGCGTCGCCTGAAGCAGGCTCGGCGTAGGCGCTGTAGTAGAAACCAGAGCCGTCCTTGGCCCAGGAAGCGCCGCTGAACTTCGACCACTTGATTTCATCGTCCAGATCCTTGCCAGTGGCCACGTCCCGCACCTTCCAGGTGACCCAGTCGCTCCCGCCGACCGAAATGCCGTAGGCCAATAGCTTGCCGTCCTCGCTGGCCGAGATGCTGTTGAGGGCGATGGTGCCGTCCTTGCTCAACGTGTTGGGGTCCAGCAAAACGCGGCCGCCATCCTTCAGGTCGGCCGTCACAAAGAGCACAGCCTGATTCTGCAATCCGTCGTTGCGGTTGTAAAAGTAGTTGCCGCCCCGCTTGAAGGGAACGCCAAAGCGCTCGTAGTTCCAGAGCTTCGTGAGCCGGGCCTTGATAGCCCCCCGTTCGGGAATGGCATCCAGGGAAGCCCGGGTCACTTTATTCTGGGCCTCCACCCAGGCCTTGGTCTCCGGCGCGTTGTCATCCTCCAACCACCGATAGGGATCCGCCACTTTGGTGCCGAAGTAGTCATCCACCACGGCATCCCGCCGGGTTTCCGGATATTTCAGGGGCACTTGGGCCATCAGCGCAGTGGCGGCGAACAGGGTCATCAAGGGAATCCTCATCTTGGTCTCCAATAATCTTTAGAAAAGATAAGCATCGCATGGTGATGGTATTCGGGGTGACCATAATGGGAGTCAGTGGTAGGCTCCCCAAAAGAAATCGGAGGCAAGGTTGGCCGCATCCAGCAAGAAAATCTTCGTTCTGGACACAAACGTTCTTTTACACGACCCCAACGCCATTTTCCATTTCCAGGAACACGATGTGGTGATTCCCATCGTCGTGATCGAGGAAATAGACCACTTCAAGAAGGACCAGACCGAGATCGGCCGCAATGCGCGCACCGTCTCCCGCCAGTTGGACCACCTGCGGGAAAAGGGCAGCCTGAGCCTGGGCGTGAAAATGGAGGGCGGCGGCACCGTGAAGGTGGATGTGGCCATGCATCCGCTGGACCTGGGCATTCCGAGCCTGGACAAACACCACGCGGACAACCACATCCTGGCCTGCGCCCAGTCCCTGCTGAAATCCCGGAAAGAAAAAGTCGTCCTGGTCACCAAGGACTCGAACCTGCGCATCAAGGCCGATGCGGCAGGTCTTCTGGCAGAGGACTACACCACCGACATGGTGGAGATGGAAGAACTCTACAGCGGCACCTGCACCATGGATGTGGACGGCGCGCAGATCGACCAGCTGTTTGACAAGGGCATGACTCCGCCTCCGGACCATCGGCTCAACCCAAACCAGTTCGTCACCCTGCAGGACCGGGCGAATCCCAGCCATACGGCCCTGGGCCGCTACTACCAATCTGATGGGCTCATCCGGCCCATCAAGCGGCTGGAGCAGCCGCCGTGGGGCATCAAGCCCCGCAACCGTGAGCAACAATTCGCCCTGGAATTGCTACTGGATGATTCCGTCCAGGTGGTCACGCTGCTGGGCAAGGCCGGCACGGGCAAGACACTGTTGGCCATCGCGGCGGGCCTGGTGCAGGTCGTGGATGATGAGCGCTACCACAAGCTGTTGGTGAGCCGGCCGGTCATGCCCATGGGCCGGGATTTGGGTTACCTGCCTGGCGACGTCGACGAAAAACTGCGCCCCTACATGCAGCCCATCTACGACAACCTGGATTTCATCGTGACGGCCAACATGGACATGCGCCGGCGCTCGACGCTCACGGCAGGCCAGCTAGAAGAAGGCGGCTACCTCAGTATCGAGCCGCTCACCTACATCCGGGGCCGATCCATTCCCGAGCAATACATGATCGTGGATGAAGCCCAGAACCTGACGCCCCACGAAGTGAAGACGATCCTCACCCGCGCCGGGGAAGGCACAAAGGTAGTATTCACGGGCGATCCGGGGCAGATCGACAACCCCTATGTGGACGCCAGCACCAATGGCCTGAGCTTTCTTGCGGAGCACTTCAAGCGCCAGGATGTCAGCGGCCACGTGACTCTGACCAAAGGCGAACGCAGCAAATTGGCGGAGCTGGCCAGCAATCTTCTCTGATTTTCCAATGCCATCATCCATGAACGAATTCCCTGCTGGGCTTCGGACAAAGCTTCCGCCCAGCTTCAAGGTGTTGAAATGGAAGCTCACCTTCGCAACGCTGGGCCTGGTTCTCGTCGCCTTTATATTCCTGGCCTTGATCGGACTGTTCGATTTGCAGCGGTCCTCCGCCGAGGCGGTGGAGAACAAGGAATGGCGCCAGCTCCAACAAATGGTGGAGCAGTTGCAGAATGACGATGGCGCCAAGGCGCTCTACGCCCAAGCGGGTAAACGGATTCAAGACTGCCCGGCTGAGGAAGATTTCATCCGCCTTCTGGCCCGGATCCGTCCCCGGTTGGAACCCCTGCCCTCCCACGTGCCAAGGGCCTTGTGGGGCCCGGCGGCCTGCACCCTCCAGGATCGCGGGAAAGCCCGTCTGGCCTGGATCTCCTATCGGAATTCGAAGGGTCTTCGGATCGCCTCCCGTTGGGAGAACGGCTCACTGATGGCACTTTCGTTAAACTGAACGCTGGTGAAGGAGGAAACCATGGCGGATTCGAGTTGGGATAATGGCGGGCAACCCATGCAGCGCAAACAGGGGATGTCCATTTGGGCCAAGGTGGCCCTTGGCTGCGGCGTTCTCTTCCTGTTGGGACTGGGAGGCTGCGTAGTCCTGGGCGCCACCTGTGCCAAGGTCGTTGGCAAGACCATGGATGGCCGTGAATGGGTCCAATTGAAGGAGGCCGTGCGCCAGTTGCAAAGCGACGAAGGGGCCAAGGCGCTCTACCAGGCGAACCCAGAGCTTTCACAGGCCTATCTCTCCGAAGAGAATTTCCTGCAGCAGGCCAGGCTCTGGCGCCCGAAACTCGAGCCGCTGCCCGCGGAGATGCCCAGTATTTTTACCGGGAAGATCAGTTACAACGTTTCTGTGAACGGCGGCTTCCGCAAAGTTGAGCTGGGCTATACCAACAACCGTGGCGCCGCCATCGCCAGCCGCTGGGAGAATGGGCGGCTCCAGATGATCGCGGTGAATTGATGGCGGATTCCAGCTGGGACAACGGCGGAGGTGGCAGGCCCGCCAAAAGCGGGATGTCGACGTGGCTGAAGGTTGGCCTGGGCTGCGGCATCACCTTGCTGTTGTTGCTCTTCACCTGCGTGGGTGGATCCTTTTACCTTCAGCACAGAATCAAACAGGACCCAAAAGGCTTTGAGCGTCAGATCAAAGGATTTGTGCAGGCGAAGATCCAGGACGACTGGGCCTTCTTGCGCAGAGCCGTCCAGCAGATCGGGACCGACGAAGGCGCCAAAGCGTTCTACGCCGCCAACCCGAAACTCAACGAACAGTACCCTTCAGAGGCTCGCTTCCTGGAGGCGGTCAAGAGCTGGCGCCCAGAGCTGCAACCCATTCCAGAAGCCATGCCCGATCTCGATAGCCACGATCTGCAATTTACCCAAGGATTAGGTGGAGGCTGGCTGAGCTATCGCTTTCCCAACGGCAAACACGTGCGCATTGCTTGGGATAGCAAAAAAACCACGGGCAACCCGAACAGCCATCAACTCATCGAATTCACAGTGCGCTAGCTGATGGGCCGAATTTACGCGAAGATTCAAGAATGACTGCTGTCGCTCTGCCTAAGGACGTTCTGGAACTGCTGCTCAAGGGCACGGTGACCTGCCATACCCGGGAACTGCTGAAGGCCAAGCTCGCCATGGGTACGCCACTCCGGGTGAAGGCAGGCTTCGACCCCACCGCGCCCGACCTTCACCTGGGTCATGGCGTGCTGCTGCGGAAGATGACCCAATTCCAGAAGCTCGGCCACACCGTCATTTTTCTCATCGGGGATTTCACAGGACTGATCGGGGATCCCACAGGCAAGAAGACGACCCGGCCTGCCCTCACCCAGGAGGAAGTCCTGGTCAACGCCGAGACCTACAAGCACCAGGTCTTCAAGGTCCTGGATCCGGAAAAAACGGAAATCCGGTTCAACAGCGAATGGATGGGCGCGCTGAAAGGCGAAGACTGGATCCGGTTGGCATCGAAATTCACCCTGGCCCAGTTGCTCGAACGCAATGATTTCCAAAAACGCATGGCGGACCAGCAGCCCATCAGCTTCCACGAGTTGCTCTATCCGCTGGTGCAGGCCTACGACAGCGTGGCGTTGAAAGCCGATGTCGAACTGGGCGGCAACGACCAACTCTTCAATCTCATGCGGGGCCGGGATCTCCAGGACGCCTCGGGCCAGCCGCCCCAGGTGGTGCTGACGGTGCCCCTGCTTCTGGGCACAGATGGCGTGGAGAAGATGTCCAAGAGCCTCGGCAACTACATCGGCTTCATGGAGGATTCCGACACGCAATTCGGCAAGACCATGAGCATCAGCGACACCACCATGTGGGACTGGTGGCTGCTGCTTACGGACAAGCTTCCGGCTGAAATCGAATCCATGAAAACTGGCCACCCCATGGACGCCAAAAAGGCCTTGGCTGCGGAGATCGTCAGCCAATTCCATGGCGCCGACGAAGCCGCCCAGGCAGAGGATCGCTGGATCAAGCGGTTCTCCGAACGCCAGACCTCGGACGCGCCAGAGGTGAGCGTGAATCCCACCGAAGGGGAGATCCAGTTGGCGCGCCTGCTGGTGGAACAAGGCCTCGCCGCTTCGCGGAAGGAAGCCGAGCGGCTCATTTCCCAAGGCGCCGTAAGCCTGGATGGGGAAAAAGTATCGGATCCTTCCTTCCGGCTGGCCCTGAAAACCGCCATGAAATTGTTGGTCAAGGTCGGGAAGCTCAAGCTTCAGCGTTGGGTGGTCAAATGACGGCGCTTTCGGCCCTGCAGGATCTCTTCCAGCGCTACCGCGAAGGGGCCACGGGACAGTGGCGCCTGGGCAGCGATCCCCAGCGGAACATCTTTTTTGACCAGGGACGCATCGTCTTCGCCCAAAGCACCCATCCCCTGGACCGGCTCACCCACCTGCTGGTGGAAAGAGGCCGCCTCACCCAGGATCAGATGGACTATGCCATGGCCAATCTCCAGCCGGGGATGAGCGTGGGAAAGAACCTGATCCAGCTGGGTTTCATCACCCAGCGGGATCTGCTGGACATGGCCAAACTCCAAGTGGAGCGGGTCGTCTGGGGCGCCATCGGCACCGCCAACGTGGCCCCGGTTTTCATGGCCAAGGAACTGGACGCCACCGTGGTCCGGCTGAACCTGGATACTCCGGCCCTGCTGCTCGGCGGTTTGTTGAATCTCAAGGACCGGGAGCGGTTGCTGGAATTGCTGGGACCTCTCTCGCAAGTCATGGTGCTGGATCGAATGAGGCTCAACGGCCTGGACCTGCCACCTGACCTGGGACGGGTCCCGAGTCTTCTCGACGGGCGACGGACCTTGCTTGAATTGAGCCGGGATGCCGCGGCGGAGCCAGTGCGGCTGGGCGCATTCGTCCTCTTCCTGCGGGAAATGGGGTGGGGGCACCTGCAAGACCATCCGGAACCCTCCACCCAAGATCTATTGGAACTGCCTCTCGGCAGCGAGGACGCCCTAGTCACTCCGGCCTCGCTCCCGATATTGCAGGAGGAGACTCCGAGCTTGATCCCGCCGATCATCAGCCTGGCGGAGATACCCGCGCCCCCGTCCGAGCCTGATGAACACCCCTCCCCCACACCGCCACTCTTCCATAGCATCCAGGCCGCCTCCTCGCCGACCCACAACATGGATCATCTGGCTTCAGCGTTGGATCGCATCAAAGAGACCTGGAATTCCGAGGGAGCGCAAGAATCCAATGTCCCGATCGATCCTGGGTTTCCAGGAGAGGAAGACGAAGATGATCAGGTGCTTCCGCCACCGGCAATCGGTGACCAGGTTCCCATTCCCTACACGGTGGAGTCGGGACAGGCCGTCCTGCCCACGCCGAGCATGGGAGTCCCCCTGCTCCGGCTTCCTCCCGAAAGTGAAGAGCTTCCCCATCCTTCCTACGGCGAGCCTCGACAAGCATCACAACCGAACGGAATCAGATGGGGGCTCGTCCTTGGACTCGGCCTGTTAGTTGGGGCAGGAACCTTTGCCGGGTATTGGTGGACCCATGACAGAGCGACCCGTATACCACCCCATGAATTGGTGGTGCCCTCGGTCGACAGCAAAGGTGGCAGTAAAACCGTGGAGACTTCTCCCAAGCCACCCGCAGCCGCAGCGCCCGCACCTGCTCCCGCAGCCTCTCCCATCAAAGCGCCCGCACCGGAACTTGAAAAATCAGCAAAGATACCGCCTCCAACTTCGGCACCTTCAACGCCTCCTGCGCCCAAGACCAACCCATCCCCACAAGGCCCAAATCCCGTCACCCAGGATGCCGGCTTGAATAAATCCTATGCCCAGGGGAAGGCCCACATGGCCACCTTGCCCAAGGGTTCCTGGACCCTCCGCCTTGAAATTGCCTGCCAGAAAGAGACCGTCAACAACGCAGCCAAACTGCTGGATGCTGCTGGCGTTCCCTACTACACATTGCCAATCAAGATGAATGATAGCAAGTATTGCACACAAATCTTCAGTGGGTCTTTCAAATCCCGTGAAGAAGCCGATGCCCACGTCAAAGGCCTGCCTCCTGCCTTCCTTTCCAGGGGTAATAAGCCTCGGCCTTATCAAGTATCAGAGATACCCGAAAAGCAATGAGAGCAGGCAATGAGAGCACCCTTAACCTGACCTAATCAACCGGGTTCAAAAAACCATCTGAAACGCGCACTGTTGCTGGTACTTTCTGGGGTCATGGTATCACCCAATGGGTGATGACAAAGCGACCAGAACTCTTCGATGTGGGTGGGATTTCGGTGGAGATCGGGCCTCCGGTGTCGACGGACGGGGGCCTGGTTTTCGTGGCGCGGCATGTCCGCAG
>JANYJQ010000181.1 GCA_025358435.1 Holophagaceae bacterium | reverse complement strand
ATGCCCATGAACACTAGGGTGATCTGGTGGGGTTTTTCGGGCCCCAGTTCCAGGAGCAGCGCCAGCACTTGGCCCACGATTTCACCGGCCGTGAGATTGCGCTTGATGCCCATGGCGCCCGTGGCGCAAAAGGTGCAGCCCATGGCGCAGCCCACCTGACTGCTGATGCAAAGGGTGACCCGGGGGTTGCGCACGTCCCGGGGCATATGCACGGCCTCGATACGCTCACCATCCGCCAGGGCCAGCACCAGCTTGGTGCTGCCGTCCTCGGAGGCATGCCGTTCCACGATTTGGGGCAAAGCAGAATCCAGGTGTTCGGCCATCCAATCACGGATCTCGCGGCTCACCCGAGGGCGACTGTCCACCCAGGCCCAGGGGTGCTGGCATTGCACAAAAATGTGCTCGGCTCGGCCAGGGGCACCCAAGGCGGCGAAATCCTCGGGTAATAGCGCAAAGACCGAGGGCTTCCCCGTGCGCTCGGGCGCGGGGCGATCCCAGGAATTCAGAACGGATTCAGCCATGCCTCCAGTCTACTGGATGGGTTTGGCCTCGCCCTGGATACTCACCACTTCCACTTCAAACAGGAGGGTTGCGCCCGGGGGAATGACACCACCCGCACCGCGGTCGCCGTAGGCCAATTCGGGAGGAATGATGAGCACCCGCTTGCCGCCCTTCTTCATGCCCGCCACGCCTTCGTCCCAGCCCTTGATCACGCGGCCTGCGCCTAGCTCGAACTCCAGGGGCTTGTTGCGATTGAGGTTGGCGTCGAACTGCTGCCCCTGGCGGCCCTTCTGAGTGTCGTAGAGCCAGCCACGGTAAAGCATTCCAAGGGTTTGTCCCTTGGCAGCTCCCGGGCCTTTGCCAGGCTTGATTTCAGCTATTTGCAGGCCGCTGGCGGTCTTGATGAAGGTGCCCGCGAGTTTGCGATCGGCAAACAGAGGGGTGGCCAGCAAGGCCAGAGCCAAGGCACCGAGAAGAACACGAGGAAGGCGCATGGGGGATCCTTATGAAAGCCGAGAGAAGAATCTTACCGTGGCCAAGGTTGCCCCACCGACGGGGCGCCAAAGTGGTGGTGTAATTCCACACAGCCCCTTAGGGAGCAATATCCTGAGCGCGAATGGCTCCGTTTTTCCTGGTGCCCAGGGCGGATACGGCCATGACCGCAGGTTTCAGAATTTCCCTGGCCACGCGGTTGAGATGTTCCAGGTCCACGGCATCGATTTCCTGCACCTGGCCATCGAGATCTAAAATGCGATCCATGTGGATGGCCTGGTGGGCCAGCGTGAACATGCGGGCACTGGTGGATTCCTGGCTGAACACCAGGCTGGTGCGGGCCTGGAGCTTGGCGCGGTGCAGTTCCTCCGGGGTGGCGCCCTGGTCGGCCAACCGCACGCATTCCACCGTGGCGCGCTGCACCAGTTCCCGGGCCTTATCTGCGGCGCAACTGGCCATGATCTGCAGGGCGCCCGTGTCGCCGTAGTGCGTGAGGTAGCTGCCGATCTGGTAGCAGAGGGCGTGCTTTTCTCGCAGTTCCATGAAGAGCCGCGATGACATTCCCCCACCAAGCACGTGGCTCAGAAGGTTCACGGCCGTGCGATCCCGATGCCGGTGGCCAGGGGCTGGAAAACCTAGAATCAAGCTGGCCTGTTGAAGATCCTTGCGGGGCGTATTGAGGATGAAGGGGGCTGGCGCGCTGAGGGGCAAGGCCGGTTCAGCCGGGCCCTTGGGCAGGCGATCCAGGATCGGCTGCAGCAAGTTCAGGAATGGCTCCACCTCGATATCGCCCGCCGCGGCGATCAAAAGATTGGGTGCCCGGTAGGTTTTCTGGAAAAAGGCCCGGGCTTCGTCGGATCCGAATTTTGCTACCTGCTCAGGCCGCCCCAGGATGGGATGGGCCAGAGCGCCGCCCTTCCAGAAATTCAGATAGAAAAGTTCGCTCACCCAGTCATCGGCCTGGTCTTCGCTCTGGGCAATTTCTTCCAGGTTCACGCTGCGTTCCCGGATCAGTTCAGCCGAATCAAAGCGCGGCGTGGTCACTAGATCGCCCAGCAATGCCACCAGGTCCGGAAGCTGCTCGCGCAGCACCTTGCCATAAAAACAGGCGGTTTCCTTGCCCGTGAAGGCATCCACGTTGCCACCCAGGGCATCCGTGGCGGCACTCAAGGCTTCTGGATTCGGGAAGCGCTCGGTGCCTTTGAACACCGTGTGCTCAATGAAATGCGCCAACCCTTCCTCGCCCGGTCCCTCATGGATGCTGCCCCGCCGCACCCAGAACCCCACCGAGCAGCTCCGCACATGCGAAAGCGGCTCGATCAGGATTTCGGTACCGGAGGGCGTGGAGGTGCGG
>JANYJQ010000147.1 GCA_025358435.1 Holophagaceae bacterium | reverse complement strand
ACCGAAGAAGATGCCCAGCATGGGGGCCCAGCCCCAGAAGGCGCCGAGCCAGGCGAGCATCTTGAAATCGCCCATGCCCAGGCCATCGGTCTTGCGGATGAGTTTGTAGATCGCGTTGATGACCGTCGGCCCGCCATAGCCAACCACCAATCCAATAAGACTGCTTTTCCAGGTCACGGCTTCGCCGAACAGGGACCAGAGCGGCGACATCTGCAGCCCGTTGTGGAAGAGATCCGCCCGCAGGAATTGATGGTCCCCGATCAGAATCGTCACCGTTGCATCGGGCCAGAACATCTGAGGCAGCGTGAACAGCACGCCGATGGCCATCAAGGGGAACTGGAGCGCGTCCGGCAGGAAGAACTCCGTGTAGTCCGTGAAGAACAGCACCAGCAGAGCGAAAGCGCAGAGCAACCCCTTCAACCAGATCAGGGATCCGATCGGGAACACATAGACCGATGCCGCGAAAATCAGTCCACCCATAAGTTCCACCAGCGGATACCGGCCGGGGATCTTCCAGCCACAGGCAGCGCACTTGCCGCGCAGCATGAGCCAGGCCAACAGCGGAATGTTCTGCCAAGGTTTTATCAGCGCTTTGCAGCTGGGGCAATGGCTGCTTTTGGTGACCACATTGCGATCTTCGGGTTCTTCGAGCGGCAGCCTATAAATAAGGACATTGGCAAAGGAACCGGCGGCCAGGCCGAAAGGCGCGATCATCAGCGCCAGGAACCAAGTGGGATAATCGATAGACAGCATTGGTAAAGCTTAGCGAGTAGATGGCCAGGAGGCTAAGTTGGATCTCACTTTAGGAGCAAGCCCAAACGGGGTTAACTGCCTGGAAAGATTTTTAAGCCAGGATGAAGGGGATAAAGTGCGGATAAAGCCAACTGGCTGAACTCGTTTTTCATCCCATGTATCCCCCTCATCGTGGCTATTTTTTTCTTTTCAGTTCCGCTTCCCCTCCATCCCTGTTCAGAAAGGTTTCCAAGCAGGGATAAATCGGACGGAAAGGATTCTACGGCTCGGGATCGTTGATAATCGTGAGACAGGTTGTTTCCGGAGATCCCATGAAAGTGCTGCTCCATCGAATTGCCCGCTTGGCCATGTTCGCCATCTCCTTGCCCCTCTTCGCACAGGCCACGGCTCCGGTCCCCGCCAAACCTCGTGTGCGTCTGGCCACCAACTACGGCGTGATTGTGGTGGAGCTTGAGCCTGGCGCGGCCCCACGCACGGTGGAGAACTTTCTCGCCTACGTGAGGAAGGGCCACTACACTGGCACCATATTCCATCGCGTGATCCCAGGTTTCATGATCCAGGGCGGCGGGCTCAGCGAAGAAATGAGCGAGAAGGCGACCGCCGCGCCCATCAAGAACGAGGCGCCCCAAAGCTTCAAGGCTGGTCTGAAGAATGCCTGGGGGACCGTGGCCATGGCCCGCACCGGCGACCCCGACAGCACCACGGCCCAGTTCTTCATCAACACGGCTGACAACACCTCGTTGGATTTCAAGAATGAGAGCGCCGACGGCATTGGATACTGCGCCTTCGGCCGGGTGGTCGAGGGCATGGAGGTCGCCCTGAAGATCGAGCAAGTGAAGACGGGTTGGAAGAAAGGCCAACCGAATGTTCCGGACTATCCCGTGAAAATAAAATCCGCCGAGGTCCTGGAAGCCAAATGACGTCCACCCGCCCCTTCCTGCGGCCACTCCTGGTTTGGATCTTCGGCTGTCCGGCCCTGGCCGTGGCCGTGTGTCTGGCTTACCTTACAGCCCTTTTCCGTTGGAGCGGTCCCAAGGGGTTCTGGGCCATCGCGCCGGGCTATATCCGAATGATGGCCTGGCTCTTTGGCATCCGGCGGAGCCTTGAAGGCTGGGAAGACCTGCCTGTGGAAATCCGGGAAGGACGGCAGGCGGCGATCTTCATCGGCAATCATACCTCGCTGCTCGATCCACCTTTGATCATCGCAACCCTGCCCTCGAACCCGGTCTTCATGGCCAAGCGTGAGCTGGCCTACATCCCTTTTCTAGGATGGGTCATCTGGCTGGCCGATTTCATCTTCATCAACCGCAGCCATCGCGGGGATGCCATGAAATCTTTGAAACTCGCGACCCAGCGCATCCATGGCGGTCAGAGCATCGCCGCCTTTCCCGAAGGCACCCGCAGCCGCACCGGTGACCTGCTGCCCTTCAAAAAAGGTGTCTTCAACATCGCGTGGGAAGCCCAGATCCCACTAATCCCAGTCGCGATCCTGGGGGGTCGGCATATACTTCCCGCCGATGACTGGCGCGTCTCGTCAGGGCCTTACCACCTGCGCATCGGCCGCCCAGTAGACCCAAAGGACCATCAGGATGCCGAGGCGCTCCGATCGGCGCTTCATTCACAGGTCCAAACGCTTTCGAAGAACCCGTAAACCGATATCATGGCCACTTCGTAACCGCCTCATCCGCCCTGCCCAGGAGAGTCCCCTTGATTTCATTCGAAAGCCTTGAGGTACGGTACGGCCCCACAGTCGCGTTGAAGGGGGTAAGCCTCTCTTTGGAAGACGGCATCGTGGGCTTGCTTGGGCCCAATGGTTCTGGAAAATCGACGCTGCTGAAAACGCTGTTGGGCCTGTTGACGCCAAGCGCAGGCGGCGGCCATGTGCTGGGCATCCCGCTGGGTACGCACGAAGCCGCGAAACTGCGGGGCCGCATCGGCTACATGCCAGAGTACGATGCGCTCATCGAAGACACCTCCGCCTATGAACAAGTGGCTTTTTGGGGTGAATTATCAGGTCTTACCCCAGAACAGGCCCGGGACCGCGCCCATGAAGTGCTCTATTTCGTGGCGCTCGACGAAGCCCGCTACCGCCCCGTCAGCGGCTATTCCACGGGCATGCGCCAGCGGGTGAAACTGGCCCAGGCGCTCGTCCATTCACCAGAACTCGTATTTCTCGACGAGCCCACCAACGGCCTGGATCCCGATGGCCGCAGACGAATGCTGGATCTGGTGCTGAAGGTCCGCGCGGAGTTGGGGACCTCGGTCATCATGGCTTCGCACCTGCTCGAAGACGTAGAGCGCGTATCCGACCAGCTGGTCATTCTCGACAAGGGCGAAGTCAAGGCGGCCGGCTCCATGGCAGGCCTTCGGAAGATGCTGGCCAAACGTTTCGAGTTGAGATTCCTGGACCCACTGAATGAAGCGCAGACCGGAAAACTCGGGGAACTGGGCACGGTGCTGGAGCATCGCAACGGCATCTACGATGTGGAGCTGGCTGCGGCGGATCCCGTATTGGCCTTCCGTTTCGCGAAGGACCTCGGCGCGGTGCTGGTGCAGCTCACGCCGCGCCACGACCGCCTGGATGAAGTGCTCATCCGGGCGCTGCGAGGAACCATCGGCGAGGCCATCAGCGAAACCCCCCACGTGGTGGCCGGGCTTTGCCCGGACACCACGTGGGGGAGCACGAGGGGGGACGCAGAGGGAGCGAAGCGACCAGGCGGTCCCCCCTCGTTCATGTCGGGGAGCCACTGATGCCCATTTACGCCCCTTCCCTGCCGCCGCGGCCCGAGCTTTCCGAAGGCAGCCACCCTATCGCCGTGCTCGCGAAATTCGACCTGAAGCGCGTGGTCAAACGCAAGGTGGGCTTCTTCATTTTCGGGTTCATCTTTCTCACGATCCTGCTCATCGAGCTGATCGTGCTCTATGGGAAATACCTCATCAACACCTCGCCTGGACTGGGTGGGCTCAAGGACTTCGCAAACAAGATCATGACTCAGGGCGCCGACTACCAGGCGGGCCTCATCGATTGGTGGATCCTCATTCCGCTGTGGTTCATGATGGCCTTCATGGTGGGGGGCCTCATTTCGCGGGATTCGCTCTACCGCATCCGGCCCCTGGTCTATGCGCACCCGGTGCGGCCACAGGACTACATCACCGCCAAGGCGCTTTCCGCCTTTATCATCCCCATGGTGGTGATGCTTCCCTATGTGCTGCTGCCCTGGGGGTTTTCCCTGGCCATGGCCGGAAAGGCCGGCCCCATCTGGATATCCGCGCCACTATATCTTTTGCCCGCGGCCCTGATCATCGGCCTGCTGATGGCCGCGGTGACTCTGGGCGCTTCGGCCATGGCCGGGTCCCCACGCGCCAGTTTCGGCTGGGTGTTGGGCATCGTGCTGGGAACCTCGGCCATCGGTGGCATCTTCAGCGGCGCCCTTCAAAGCAAACAATGGATGGCCATGAGCCCCTATTTTCTCGTGCAGGCATGGCCGCAGCTCATCTTCAACGTGAGCGAGCCCCTGCTTAAATGGATCCCCACCCTTGCGGGCACTGTGGTCCACATCGCGTTCTGGACCTGGATCGCCGTGAAGCGGACCAAGCCTTCAGAGGCGGTCCTATGATCCGCCTCGAACGCGCGTCGCTCCGCTACGGCGACATCCTGGGCCTTTCACCCACCAGCTTCCAATTGCCCGAAGCCGGCGGGATCACGGGACTTCTCGGACCCAATGGCGCAGGGAAATCATCGCTTATCCAAATGCTTGCGGGGCTCCTGCCACCTTCGGGCGGCGAGGTGAGCATCTTCGGCCAGGCGCCTTTCCGCAACCCCGAGGTGCTCGTGCGCATCGGCTTGGTGCCCGAGGGCGACCGTTTCCCGGTGGGCCTGAACGGCACACGATGGCTGCGCATGATGGGAGAACTGTCCGGGCTGTCCGGTTCTGAATTGGATGCCGCCATTCAGAAAAGCCTATTGGCGGTGGGCATGGAGACCCGTGCCCAGATTGGGTTTTCGAGCATGTCGAAGGGAATGCGGCAACGCATCCGCATGGCCCAGGCTCTGCTCCACGATCCCGATCTGCTGATCTTGGATGAACCGTTCAACGGCATGGATCCCGAGGCGCGGCTCAATCTGATGGATCTGATGCGCACGCTCGCCATGGCGGGCAAACGCATCATCGTCAGCAGCCACATCCTGGGCGAAGTGGCGCAGCTCACGGATCGCATACTGTTGCTGTTCCGCGGAAGACTGCTGGCTGAAGGGTCAGTCCCGGAGATCCGAGAACTGCTGGATCGCCATCCAGTGGAGTTGCGCGTGGATTCCGAAGACGTCCGCCAGGTGGCCCGCTGGGCCGTCGAGCAGAGCGAGCTGGTGGCGCTGCGCATGGACGAAGGCGCGGCTATCCTCGCGGTCCGGAACCCCAGGGATTTCCTGCCGAAATTGCAAGATGCCATCGCTGCCGGCCGACTGCCCTTGAGAGCCCTTGACCCGCTGGACCTCAATCTGGACGCGGTGTTCCAGTACTTGACGAAGGACAACGCCTGATGTCCACCCGTGCGATCCCCTCTCCTTTTCAAACCATGCAGGCTGTAGCCCGTGGGTATCTGCCCCGCGTGACCCAGGTGCGTGGCTGGGTATTGGCCGCCATTCCGGTTCTGCCCGTGATGCTCAGCCTGGCGCTCACCGCCTTCTTGCGAATGCAGGGAGAGCGCATTCCCCCGGCCCTCTACCTGACGGCTTTTCATGGCGTGCTTGCCAAATTCATGCTGCCCATCATGGCGCTGGTGGCCGCACCCGCAGGCATCCGCGAAGACATCGAGCAAAGGACCATACCGCTGATGCTCGCGCGGCCCTCGACCATCTGGATGCTTCCCTTCGGCAAGGGTCTGCTCTGGTTCGGGTGGGGCGCCATCTGGCTGGTGGTGGCCTGCGCCGGCTTGCTGGGATTAGGGTCCAGCCTCGAATCCTTCCTCTATCAGGCCACAGCGATGGTCTTCGCCTACTGGGCCATTCTCGCCTTCATGAGCCTGTTGGGCCTAGTCTTCAAGCGCGGCACGCTTTGGGGGGCTCTTTACCTTTTCATCTGGGATCCCTTGGTGCGCATCTTTCCCGGCAACTTGCAGCGCATCACGTTCGTCCATTACATCGAGAGCATCGTCGGCACGCGTTCCAGCGATGTGGCCGCCAACCAGCTGCTGGCCCAGGAACAGATCACCACGCCAGTGGGCCTCGCCATCCTGGTTCTCCTGGTCTTCGGCCTGGTTTGCTGGGCGCTCTGCGGGTGGAAGCTGCAAGCCACTGCGATGGGCCTTGCCGGGAGCGAATCCGAAGGTTGAGGCGGCTTGGAGTGAATTGGAACCACAGATGAACACGGATAAACACTGATGAAGTGAAGGCTTTTCCTGTGTTGTATCGAGTCTGAGCGGATTTCCATTGGGCCTTGTCC
>JANYJQ010000135.1 GCA_025358435.1 Holophagaceae bacterium | reverse complement strand
TCTGCTTCCATCCGTCAAGCACGCCATCGTGGTCGGCAGCGGCAAAGGCGGCGTGGGCAAGAGCACCGTGGCCTGCAACCTGGCCGTGGCTCTGGCGAAGCAGGGCCTCAAGGTGGGCCTCCTGGACGCTGATCTCTACGGCCCCAGCATGGGCATGATGTTCGGCGTCACCGAAGGGCCGGAAGGCACTCCCGAAGGCAAGATCATCCCCATCGAAAAGTTCGGCTTGAAACTCATGAGCATGGCCTTCCTCATCGACGAAGACCGGCCCGTGATCTGGCGCGGCCCCATGCTCAACAAGGCCCTCACCCAGTTTCTGGGCGATGTGTTGTGGGGCGACCTGGACGTGCTGCTGATGGATCTTCCCCCGGGCACCGGCGACACGCAGATTTCGCTCATCCAGAATGCCAGCGTGGCCGGCGCCATCGTGGTGAGCACGCCCCAGGACGTTGCTTTCCTGGATGCGAAAAAGGCCATCGGGATGTTCAACACTGTGAAGGTGCCGATTCTGGGCATCATCGAAAACATGACCAGTTTCGTCTGCCCGAAATGTGGAGAGGAAACGCAGATCTTCGGCCACGGCGGGGTGAAGGCCGCTGCGCTTCGCATGAACCTGCCTTTCCTGGGCGAAGTGCCCATAGACCTGGCCATCAGGGAAGGCGGCGACAACGGCCGCCCCGTGGTCGAGGCCTACCCGGATTCCCCCCAGACCAAGGTGTTCATGGAAATGGCAGCAGCTCTGCGCAAATCACTGGAGTTGTAAGCCGGGAACCATGCACCGCGTTCGTGGCACAAAACCCTAGACCAGCAACAGCCCCATTCAGGAGTCTCCGATGTCCAACCTCTTCCGCCCTCTCATCGCCCTCTCGTTCGCTTCCATCCTGGTGGCCCAGTTGCCGACCAAGGACCCGGCGCCACCGCCCAAACCAACCCCCAAGCCAGAAAGTCCCGCGCCGGGGAATGAACCGGATGAGAACATCGGCAACCTCATCGCCTTTGTTTCCGCCGAGAACGGGAATCCCTTGGATGTAGCAACGGTGATTCTGGAACAGGATGAAAAGGCGATCCGTACCGGCGCCACGGGTGAGAGCGGCTATCTCACTTTCGTTGGTGTGAAACCTGGAAGATACAAAGCAAAATTCCTCCGCGAAGGCTACATAGAGACTTCCATGCAGGTGGTGAATGTCAAAAGCGCCTCGACCACAGAGATCAAGGCCGTTCTGGTGAAGCAGAAGTGATCCTTCATACAACCAATCAAGAAGCTGCGGAATGATCTCGCCGATGCGGCGGAGGGCCGTCCTCGTGCGGATCCATCTCCAATATGGCGGCATGCGTATTTCTTGATGAAGGCTTAGACTGGAGCCCATGCCCCCACTCCAGATTCCAACCTCCCTGGCACCCGATCTCCTGGAGCGGGTGCGGGCGCGCTTCGCGCCCTGGCCGCTCATCCAGGAATGGGACATGACCTTCGAAGCTTTGGATCCCGGCGAAGCCACCCTGAAACTCACTCCCAATAAATTCACCCTCAACGGGCCCAGGGGCAACGTGAATGGCGGTGTGCTTGCCACCGTGGCCGACATGACCTGCGCCCTCGCGCTGTGCACAGTCTTCGACGGACTCATGCCCTTCGCCACCCAGGATCTGCACATCCGCTACCTGGAGCCCGCCAAAGGCCAGGTGATCGGCAAGGCGGAAGTCGTGCGCCTTTCCAAGCGCGGCGCAGTCCTGGAATGCCGTCTCACATGCGGCAAAAACATGGTGGCCCACTGCACCGCCCACTTCAGCATCAAACCCAATCTGCCCGGGTGAACCGCCATTGAGAAGCATGAAGCTCCGCAGTCTCGCTCCCATGCGCCGTCTACGCGAGGCGCTGGTGCTGCTCCTCATGGTGGGAGTCACGGGGGCCATCGGCTATCACCTCCTGGCCAGGCTGGGGTGGCTGGACGCATTTTACATGGCGATCATCACCCTTTCCACGGTGGGCTACCGGGAACTGGGCGAAGTGAACAACGGCACGAAACTGTTCACGATCTTCTACCTCATCACCGGCCTGGGCGTGGCCACTTATGCGATTTCAAATCTCACGGCCCTCATCGTCGAGGGAGACCTTCAAGGCTATCTGCGGGAGCGGCGCATGGAAAAACGGTTGGAGTCCCTGTCAGACCACGTCATCGTCTGCGGCTTCGGCAAGATGGGCTTCCAGGCCGCCTGGGAGCTGAAGCACGCGAACGTGCCTTTCGTCATCATCGAACTCGAGGAAAACAAGGGCCGCAACAACCCGCGATTCAACGCTGACATCATCCTTTACGGCAACGCCATGGATGAAATGGTGCTGGAGAAGGCCGGCGTAAGACAGGCCAAGGGGCTGATCACCGCGCTCACCACCGATGCCGACAACGTGCTGGTCACACTCACCGCGCGGCAGATGGCGCCAAATATTCCCATCGTGGCCCGCAGCGCCAAGCTCGGCACCGAAAGCAAGCTGATCGCCGCAGGAGCCACCCACATCGTGAGCCCTTACGAGATCGGCGGGCGTCGCATGGCGGCGCTGCTGCTCAACCCTGACATGATGAATTTTTTCGATGTGGTCCTGCATCAAGACCAGCTTGAGCTGGGCATGGAACGCATCCATATCCATCCCGCCTCCAGGCTGGTAGGCCAGACCATGCGTGAAATGCGCCTTAGGGACAGCACCGGCGCCCTGGTGGTCGGCATCAACCGCGTCGGCCTCGGCCTGCGTTTCAATCCCAAAGGCGATGAAACCTTCCAGGCCGGCGATGACATCCTGGCCCTCGGCCCCAGCAACGCGCTGGAAGCCCTGATGAAACTGGCAAGCGGCGGGTGATGAGCTATAAGATACGCGTTGAGTTGTGAGCTTCTGGTTTGAACAGCCAGTCAACGACCTGAACTAGAGAGAAGGCCCCGGCATCGCGGATCTGATCCACGATGCCGGGTGTCAATTCACTCAGAGTTCGGCGCTTAGCGAACTTGCGTAGTCAGTCACGGATATCGTCTCGGTTGGAAATGATCGGTTTTCTTACCCGACCTTTGCCATCGGTTGGATGAGAGGTTGATACGATTACTTAATTCCTTTCTTTAGAACCTCCAATCGACGCTTGGCTAAAGCTGGACATCCGTCTTCGCCTTGATCCAATTCGCCACGATCAGGCTCGACACGTCGGTAGTAGGATTCGGCGGCCGGGTTTTCCCCGAGTTGCTCAGCAATTCGGCCCAAAAGATACCAGTCGGCACCATTGGGGGCCTCTTCATCTCGCATTCCAACTGCTTTGAGTAAAAATTCCAATGACTCAGCCGTTCGGCCAGATTCTGCGAGAACCGTGGCCAAGGAGTGATGGGCTGCACTCGAAGACGCCCCTGTGCCCATGATTGCCCTGCGGGCATAGTCCAGTGTCTGGGCGTCTATTTTTCCCTGAACAACATGCCACCAGGCAAGGTTGTTGAAATCGCCTGGGTTTGCCTTCCCTCGAGCGATTCGGTCGGCCATAAGTGCTTCGAATTCGGTCGATCGTCCTAACCGATTCAAAATATATAGTTTTCTGCTTGGTAGGTTTAGGTCATCAGGGTACTTCATGATGGCGGCTTCCACTGTTTGCAGTGCCATTTGCAGTTTCCCAGATGTGATCAGACTGCCGACCCGCCCATTCTGAGCAATAAGCGAATTTGGGTAGAGAGATAGCAGACGCGCGCTGGCTTGATCCTGCATCGCCCAATCTTTTCGTCGAGCTGCTCCGATAGCCGCGCTTTGGGCCACAGCGCTCATTTGGAGCTCAGGCAGCTTCGAATTCAAGGCAGCCCGCACTGCTTCCATTGCTTCCTTCTCGTCTTTGTCCATCGCCAATGTACAGACCGCAGCCAAGCGGACCTCTTCGGC
>JANYJQ010000126.1 GCA_025358435.1 Holophagaceae bacterium | reverse complement strand
CATACCTCAAACCTCGCCCCTCATACCTACTTCGCGGCGCTGTACACCAGCGAGTAGTACAGCACTTTGCTGAGTTTGGGGCTGCGCACGCTCACCTTGAGCAGCAGGGATTCGCCACTGGGGGACAGGGTGAATTCGTTGATGCGTTCGCCATCCTTGGCTTTGTAGGTCTGGACGATCTGCGAGGGGCTGGCGCTGGCGTTCACCCAGAAGGTTTCGCCGTCTTCGCGGGTCCAGGCGGTGCCACCCTGAAGGGGGACGCGGACCGGCTTGCGGCCGTCGAATTGGATGCTGACGCTGGAATCATCGTGGCTCAGGACCACGCGGCGATAGGCCGGATTCACGTCGGCCAGGCGCTTCTCGGCATAGCCCCGCATAAGAAAGGGGACGCCTTCGGCAGCCAGCTCGATGCCCTGGGGCAGATCGGGGGTTTGGCTCAGGGTGAAGGTGCCTGTGGGCGCTTTCAGGGTCTTGATGGCGATGGGTGCGGGTTTGGTGGTCTCCGCCGCCATGAGAGCGGGAACGATGAGAAGGGCCACGAAAATTTTCATGCAAATCTCCCTAAGCCGTTGCGGCTCGAAAAATTGGTGATTGGAAAAGTGGTTCGGCATAAGGGGCCGTAACAAACTACCCAGAACTGATTGGTTAATTTGTAACGGCCCCTAAAAAGCGCTTGTCAGCACCCTTAAAGAATGTGAGCTTTTACTCACATCTGCCACTCGCATCCGATATGAGCCCCTCCAACCCATCCCAGATCCGCAAAACACCGCGCCAGCGCCGTTCCGCTGAAACCGTGGAGGCGATCCTGACCGCGGCTGCTCACATTCTCGAAAAGGAAGGCTTCGATGCCGCCACCACGAATCATGTGGCAGTGAAGGCCGGCGTGAGCATCGGCAGCCTCTATCAGTACTTCCCCAACAAGGAATCGCTGGTCCGCGCGCTCAACGACCGCCATACCCGCGAGATCCTGGAACTCCTGCGCAAGCGTTTCGTGGAAGTCCGGAAAGCGCCGATGGAGGATTCAGTGAAGGCCATCGTGCGGGCCATGGTGGAGGTCCATCGCGTGAATCCGGCCCTGCACCGGGTGCTGGTGAACATCGTGCCCAGCATCGGCGGACTCGCGGAAACACGGGTTGTGGAGGATTCTGCAACAAACCTTCTGTCTCAATTCTTGAAAGCCCGCGCCGCAGAACTGCGGCCGCTGAACCCCGATCTCTCCGCCTTCATGCTGGTGCACGCGGTGGAAGCTCTCACCCACGCCGCCGTGCTGGAACACCCGGAGCTGTTGAAGGGGGATGTCTTCGTGAACGAGGCTTCTCTCATGATTCTCGGCTATCTGCGTGGTTCCGCGGAAGCATCGAAACACCCCCCGCCAAGGGCTGCCAAGAAATAATGTTCAGCGCAGCGTGGCGGGGCCGGGGTGTGACTCGGGGCTTGAGACTTGGGACTTATTCCCTACTTCGCCATGAGCGAATACATGATCGCTTTCTGCGCGTGGAGGCGGTTTTCGGCTTCGTCGTAGATCAGGCTGCGGGGGCCATCGATGACTTCTTCCAGCACTTCGTAGCCGCGATAGGCTGGTAGGCAGTGGATGAAGATGGCATCCTTGCCGGCGGCTTCCATCACAGCGTTGTCCACGGTGAAGCCCTTGAAGGCGGCGATGCGTTCAGCCTTTTCTTCTTCCATGCCCATGCTCACCCAGGTGTCCGTGGCGACCACGTGCGAGCCCGCCACGCCTTCCATCACGTTGTCGGTGATCGTCAACGTCGTGCCCTGGGCCGCGTGGTCTTCCAGGGCCGCTTCGACGATGGCGGCGTTGCATGAATATTTGACATCCTTGGGCGTGATGATGGTGCAGTCCATGCCGGTCTTGCCGGTGCCCTGCATGTAGGAGTGAGCCATGTTATTGCCGTCGCCGATGTAGGTGAGCTTCAGGCCGCTGAGCTTCCCGAAGTGTTCACGCACGGTCTGCAGGTCCGCCATGATCTGGCAGGGATGCTCGAGGTCCGTGAGGCCGTTGATGACAGGGATGGAGCCATATTTCGCCAGATCCGTGACGGTCTGGTGCGCGAAGGTGCGGGCCATGATGCCCTGCACGAACCGGCTCATGACGCGGGCGGTGTCGTAGATGGGCTCGCCCCGGCCGATCTGGATGTCGCGGGATGAGAGGAATTGGGCGATGCCGCCCAACTGGTACATGCCCGTTTCAAAACTCATGCGCGTGCGCGTGCTCGATTTCTCGAAAATCATCGCGAGCACCTGGCCCTTCAGCGATTTGTTGAACCGCTTGGGGTGCTGCTTCATCTCGTCGGCGATATCGAGCAGCTGCTTGATCTGCTTCGGGGAATAGTCATTGATGGAGAGGAAATGGGGCTGCCTGGCCATGGATCGCTCCGCGATAAACAGGTTAGGAGCCGTTACGAAACAACCAGTGGTTTTCTGGTTGTTGAGTTATGGCACCTTATGCCGTGCCCTTGAACCAAGGGACTGGGTTATTTTTAAACAACGGCTTAGTTCATCACGGAAAGGCCCGTGAATCCAGCATTCGCCGTGGAATTCAGCCCACTTTCGGCTTCAGACTCTCATGCCAGGCGGCAAGGAGCTTGGCTTCAGCTTCGGCGGTCGGTCCGGCCAGCTTGTTGCGCCCCTTCTCTTCCTTCTCCTGGGTCTTGTACCAGGCCAGAGTGTCCTTGGCCGTGGCGCCAATGGGGCGGAAGCGCAGCCCCGCCTTGAGGGCACGGGCGTTGTGCCAGGTGTGGAATCCCTTGGTGTCCCCTTCGTAGGGCGCCCAGATCGGAAATTCCACGCCCTCCTGCTTGGCCAGGAAGGCCGGGCTCACCCAGGTGAGAGTGCTTGGAAGGCCGCCAGCCTTTTGACAGGCCTTCACCACATCGCCCCAGGCCATGCGCCGGTCCGGTCCCGTGGCGTTGAACCGGCCCACGGTTCCGTCCTCCACGAGCTTCACCAGCCATTCAGCCAAGTCCCGCACGTCGATGAGCTGGAGGGGATCCGTCGCATTGCCGGGCACGGCCACCTCGCCACCGCGGTCGAAGCGCGCAGGCCAATAGGTGAAGCGGCCCGAGGGATCATCGGGACCCACGATATAGCCCGGACGGATGATGGTGGCCCGGCCGGGCATGGCCTTTTCGGCGGCCTGCTCGCAAAGCACCTTGAGTGCGCCGTAATTGGCGAAGTCCTTGCCCATGGTCTCCACGGTGGGATCTGACATCGTGGCCAGGGGCGCATTCTCGTCGCCATTCTCGGGGTTGGGCTCCTTGTAGCAGCTGATGCTGGAGATGTAGAGGTATTGCTTGGCCTTGGGGGCCAACAGCTCTGCCGAAGCCTTCACCATGCGTGGGTAGAATCCGGAATTGTCGATGACCGCATCCCAGGTCCCCTCAGCCAACGCCTTGAGTCCCTCCCCCTTGAGCGGGTCCCGGTCGCCATTCAATTCGGTGACCTTGCCCTTGAAGTAGCCGGGCCGTGTCTTGCCGCGGTGGAAGATGGTGATCTGGTGGCCCGCCGCCAGCGCAGCTTCTACGGTGGCGGGTCCCAGGAAACCCGTGCCGCCGAGAATTAGGATTTTTTTCGAGTTCTTAGCGGATGGAATCCGACCGACCACGGCCAGCGCCGTGGTGCCGGCCGCCGCCGTGGCCGTGAGTTCCAGAAAGGTGCGGCGCGAAAGGGTCATAGCATCTCCGAAAGCACTGAATCGTTGACCGGGACAACCTGTCCTGGAATCGGATGAAACAGAGAGAGTATTACATCGTTACGCAATGTAGGATCGTTCCTGACCACCCGCAAGGTCGATGGGCACTCATGATTCCAAGCCAGTCAAAAAAAGTCCTGCGCCGAGTCTTCCTGTTGGAAGAGGGGGAAACTCCGGCGCTCTTTGAATCGGGTCTGTACTTCTTCTTCCTGCTGCTGAGCTTCTACCTGCTGCGGCCCCTGCGGGAGGCCCTGGGCATTGCCAAGGGCGCCGACAAGCTGCCCTGGCTCATGACCGGGACCCTGGTGGCGATGCTGCTGGTGAACCCGGCCTTTGCGGCCCTGGTGGCGCGGTTCCCCCGCAAACGGTTCATCCCGATGGTCTACCGGTTCTTCGCTCTGAATCTGCTGATCTTCTATGGGCTATTCCACTGGAAGGCTGGAAATGCCTGGCTGGGTTACGGCTTCTATATCTGGCTCAGCGTCTTCAACCTCTTCGTCGTTTCGGTGTTCTGGGCTTTCATGGCCGACATCTTCAACGATGGCCAAGGCCGGCGGCTCTTCGGTCCCATCGCTTCCGGCGGGACTCTTGGCGCCATTGTCGGGGCGGCCCTCACCGAAGCCTTGATGCGGGGTTTCCCGTTGGGCGCTTGGCATGTCCAGGCTGCACCGTCGATGCTCTTCCTGTTGTCCGCGGCCTGCCTGGAGATCGCCACCCGGTGCATGAAGCGCCTGGGCCGCCGCTTCGATCTGGACGGCGCGAAGCAGAATCTGCGTGAGCCCGGACCCGGGGTGTTCGAAGGATTGCGCTTGGTGGCGCGTTCCCCATACCTGCGGCTGATCTGCCTCTACCTGCTGTTGTTCACCCTGACCTCGACCTTTCTATACCTGATCCAAGGAGGCATCGTGGAGCGCGCCTTCCTGGGGACCGCGGGCCGCACCGCAGCTTTCGCGCGCATCGACCTCTGGGTGAATGCGCTGTCCCTGGCCGCCCAGTTCCTGCTTGCCGGGCGCATCTTCACCCGCCTGGGCATGAAGGGCGCCCTCTGCCTGGTGCCTTTCCTCACCGTCCTGGGCTTTGGCGCGCTGTGGCTCTGGCCCAGCTTCGCGGTGCTGGCGGCGGTGCAAGTTGTGCGCCGGGGCCTGCATTACGCCGTGGACAAGCCAGCGCGGGAGATGCTGTACATCCCTTTGGGGCCTGAAGAAAAGTACAAATCCAAGCCCTTCATCGACACCTTCATCTACCGCGGCGGCGATGCCATCGGTGTGTGGCTGCCCACCTTGACCGCCCTGCTTGCGGTGCCCATGGGATTCCTGGGCGTGGCTGCGGGCGCGGCCTGGATCTGGACCGGCGCGCGGCTGGCGGGGCACCGGGAAAGCCTGGACGAGGGCGCGGATTCAGGGGCCATCGGCGATCAGGACCGCGGGCTGGAACGGTAGCGCTTCTGCGGCCGAGAAAGACTTCATCCCCCAAAGCACCAGGCGACCCGCGTAGGGCTTCCAGAGTTCCGGCCTCTCCATCACCGCGGCGATGGGCGGATGGAACATCAGGGCCTCCGGCAGCTCTTCCAGTTCTTCTCCGGTCAGTTCCATGGCTTCTTCCAGGTCCCATAAAAACCCGCAGCGGGCCTCGTGGCAGTCCGCCCAGAGCTGGAGCACTTCGCTCGGCTCAAAACTGCTGAAGAGCACGCGGTCCAAGGCATCGGCGGCATCCACCGCGGCCAGGGCATGTTTCCAGCCGGGCTCGCCCTTGAGCTCCACGTTGATGAGCTTCGCGGGCAGCTCCAGCACATCGCTCAAGCGCGGCACGCTCTCGCCATTCTTGAGCTTGGGCAGCTCGTTCACTTTCATCTGCCGCAGGAGGCCGCCGCCCATGGCCGTGCGGGCCAGGTCATCATCATGCAGCACGCAGCAGACGCCATCCCGCGTGGGCTGCACGTCCAGCTCGAAGCCATCCATCCCCGCCGCCAGGGCCGCGCGGAAAGCCTCCATGGAATTTTCAAGATGCTTTGTCGAATAGCCCCGGTGGCCGAGGCGCAATGGTTCTTGGGAGGACATGGGGGGCTCCTGGAGTCTTCATTGTGGCTGAGTTCGCTGAGATTTTCCGTTGACCGTTGGCGGAGAATCGGGAAAGGTTTTCTTATGCGCACTGCACCCAACCCATGCCCGCTGATCGTGAGTTCAATCTTCACGTCCTTTGGCCTGGGCCCGGTCCAGATCAATTCCGCAATGGTTGTCACGACCACGACTACGACCTTCATGGCGCGGCCGGTCTAGCTTTTTTCTTTTCGCTGACCCGGCCCCGCACCCATGGCGGGGCTTTTTGTTTCAGGAACGATATGAGAGTGATGAAATTCGGCGGCACCTCTGTGGCTTCGGCAGCCCGCATCAGTGCAGTCGCGGATATCGTCCGTGAAGCAGCGGCTTCCGGCCCCGTGGTGGTGGTGATTTCGGCCATGAGCGGCGTCACCAATCTGCTGCGGGATGGCGTCCAGGCCGCCGTTGATGGCGAAGATACGAGCGGTTGCCTGACCCGGTTTTCGGCTCTGCACCGATCCACGGCGGCTGATTTGTTCCCCGAAGACAAGGCACCACTGGAAGCGGAGCTGCTGGACCTCGAAAGCGATCTCGCGCAATTTCTCCAGGGCGTGAAGCTTTTGGGAGAATGCCCGCCCGGCGTCATGGCAAGCCTTTACAGCCTGGGCGAACGTGCTTCCAGCTTACTATTGGCCAGGTTGCTGAATGCCCGCTGGCTGGATGCGGCAAGCTATATCCGCACCAACCGGGGTGCCCTTTTCGCCACCCCGGACTGGAAAGCCACGGCCCAGGCCTTTGAAGCATTCCGGGAGAGCCCGCCTCCGATGTCTGTGATGCCGGGTTTCTTCGGAGCCGATGCTGATGGCAAGATCACCATTCTGGGCCGGGGCGGCTCCGACTACAGCGCGGCCATCGCGGCCTGGGCGCTGAACGCCGACCTCCTGGAGATCTGGACCGACGTGGATGGAATCTACAGCGCCGATCCGCGCCTGGTGCCCGAAGCCTTCACGCTCCCTGAAGTCAGTTTCGAGGAAGCCATGGAGCTCTCCTACTTCGGCGCGAAGGTGCTCCATCCCCAGACTATCCAACCAGCCCGCGAAAAGAACATCCCGGTGCGCGTCCGAAACACCTTCGCGCCCTCGGTGCCGGGAACCCTGGTGCATGGAGAGGTGAAGCCATCGCCCCACGGCGCGCGGGGATTGACGTTCCTGGGCGGAGTCTCGCTGATCGATGTGAGCGGCCCCGGCATGACCGGAGTGCCTGGAATCGCCGCACGCGTTTTCCAGGCTATGGCGGCCGCGAACATCTCCGTCATCCTCATCACCCAGGGGTCCAGCGAGTGCGCCATATCCTTTTCAGTTGCCCAATCCGAAAGCCGGAAGGCGACGGAAGCTTTGCAGGCGGCATTCGTGGCGGAGCTCGCGGCGGGGATGCTGGATCCGATCCAGCAGCGCGCCGGTCATGCGATCTTGTCCCTCGTCGGCGACGGCATGAAGCATCGCCTCGGCGTCGCGGGCACCTTCTTCGGCGCCCTTGCGGCCGTGGGCGTGAACATTGTGGCGATCGCGCAAGGAAGCAGCGAACGCAATATCTCCGTGGTCATCAGCGAGGGCGATGAAGCCCGGGCCCTGCGGCAGGTCCACGCGGCCTTTTTCCGTTCCCTTCCGCAGCTCCAGCTGGCGGTTTGGGGCAAAGGCAACGTGGGTTCCAAGCTGCTTCGCGCCATCGCGATCCATCAGGCCAGCCCTAGGCGGAAAGTGGAGCTGAAGGTCTGCGCCGTGGCCAACTCGAAAGTTTTTTCATTCGATGTGGATGGCCTGAAGGATTGGGAATCCATGGATGAAGACAGCTCTGATCCCGCCGACCTGGATCTATTTCTCAAGTCGATGGCCAAAGCCCGGCTCACAAATCCCGTGTTCGTGGACTGCACGTCCGATGATGCGGTCGCCAAAGCCTATCCAAGGATCATGGAAGCAGGGCTCCATGTGGTGACCGCCAACAAGAAAGCGAACACCGCCGGTTTCGAAGAATACCGGGCCTTGCGCCGCGCCTCGGAAATCCTGCGGCGCAAGTTCCTATATGAAACCAACGTGGGGGCGGGTCTTCCCGTCATCGAGACGCTGAGGAACCTGATGCGCGGCGGCGACCGGGTGCTGCGCTTCGACGGCACCCTTTCGGGGTCGCTTTCTTTCCTGCTGGGTCTTCTGGATGAAGGGATGGCGTTCTCCGAAAGCGTGCTCATCGCCAAGGAGAAGGGGTTCACGGAGCCCGATCCACGGGATGATCTCTCGGGCCTCGATGTCGCGCGCAAGCTTTTGATCCTGGCCCGCGAAATGGGAGCCGAACTGGAATTGTCGGACATTTCCGTGGAGGGTGTGCTGCCGCCTGATTTCGATACGTCGGGCAGCGTTGAGCCCTTCATGGTCCGTCTCAAGGAGCTGGATGGAGCCTTCGCCAAGCGCATGACAGGCCTGAAAAGCGAAGACCGCGTGCTCCGCCACGTGGCCAGCATCCAGGCCTCAGGCGAAACTTTCCTCTGTTCCGTCCGCCTCGAAGCGGTGGGAAAGGAACATCCGCTCTTTTCCGTGAAGGGTGGCGAAAATGCCCTGGCTTTCCTCACTGAGCACTACCAACCGACGCCTTTGGTGGTCCGAGGCTACGGCGCGGGGGGCGAAGTGACTGCGGCGGGGGTGCTAGCGGATATCCTGAAGATCGCCTCTTTCGAAGGGCTCCCATGAGCACTGCCATCCGAGCCTACGCACCCGCCAGCATCGGCAACTTCGCGGCGGGTTTCGACTTGATGGGGGCGGCCCTGGCCCCTCTTGATGGCTCGCTGTGGGGCGACGTGGTGAGCGCTAAAGCAGCTTCTGAAACCACCCTTATCGCCACCGGCCCCTACGCGCATCTGATGCCGCCCGACCCGACTCAAAACCTTGTCCTCCGCACCTTCGGCTTTATTCAACAGGCCCTGGTTTCCAAGGGTGTTCCATGCCCCGGAATGGCCTTTACCCTGGAAAAGAATCTTCCGCGGTCGAGCGGGTTGGGTTCCAGCGCCAGTTCCATCGTGGCGACCCTGGTGGCCTGTCAGATCCTGCTGGGGGAACCCTTCACGAGGTCGGAATTATTGCAGATGGCCGGCCGTGCCGAGTCCCTCGTGTCGGGGTCGGTGCATCTGGACAACGTGGCGCCATCTCTGCACGGTGGCTTGCTGCTGCTGGTGCCGGGCGGGGATGGCAGTTCCAAACCCCGCGCTCTGCCTTGGCCTTCGGAGCTGGTGATCGCCGTGGTGCATCCCCACTTCGAATTACCCACCGAGCAGGCGCGCCAGGTGATTCCAAACCTGCTCCCGATGCCGGAAGTCCTGGCCTTCGCGCAAAATCTTGCGGCCTTCGTCCACGCTCTGCACACCCAGGATCAAGAGATCTTCGTGCGCTGCCTGCGCGACGTGTTGGCCGAACCCCGCCGCGCGGATCTGGTGCCGGGATTCCGCACCGCCCAGAAAGCGGCCATGCAGAATGGAGCCTTGGGTTGCACGCTATCAGGATCCGGCCCTTCTGTGTTTGCGGTCACCGAAGGGATCGAGCATGGAGAGGAAGTGGTGGCAGCCCTTCAATCCGCCTTCAACGCCGCCGGACTCGCCTCCGAGGCCAGGCTTTGCGGAGTGGATCCCCTGGGCGCGAGGGTGCTCGCTTGAAATTCATCAACACTCGGAATCCGAACGATACCGCCACCTTCCGTGAAGCCGTGCTGCGCGGTGTAGCCCCCGGCGGCGGCCTCTGGATGCCAGAAGCCCTGCCGGTTTTCGAAGACTGGGACAGCCTGCTGCAATTGCGCTGGGTGGAGCGCAGCGAGATCATCCTTCGCCGCTTCATCGGCGATGAATTTGATCAGGACGCGCTGACCGCAGCCATCAGCAGCGCCTTGGACTTCCCGATTCCGTTGGTCCAGGTGCGGCGCGGTCTTTACGCCCTGGAACTTTTCCATGGCCCGACCTTGGCATTCAAGGATGTCGGCGCGCGGTTTTTCGCCCATATCCTGGAGCTCGTCCGCGAACCCGGGCACCCCCTGACCATCCTCACCGCCACCAGCGGAGACACTGGCGCGGCCGTGGCGCAAGCCTTCTGGCATCGCCCCGCGGTGCGGGTGGTGGTGCTGTATCCGAAAGGCCGTGTTTCGGAGTTGCAGGAGCGCCAGTTCGCGACGCTCGGGGATAACGTGATTGCGCTCGCAGTTGATGGAGCCTTTGACGATTGCCAGGCTTTGGTGAAGGAATGTTTCAACGATGCCGCCCTGTCGGTCCGCCACGGCCTTACTTCCGCGAACTCCATCAATCTGGCGCGGCTGCTGCCTCAGATGCTTTACTTCACTGAAGCCGTAGCCCAACTGCACAAGCAGGATGTGCGCGAGGGCATCGTCGTGGCGGTGCCCTCTGGAAATTTCGGCAATCTCTGCGCGGGCCTCATGGCAAAGATGGCGGGCCTGCCCATGCGCGCTTTCGTGGCCGCCACCAATGCCAATGCCACCGTGCCCCATTATCTGGACACCGGAGAATATCTACCCCAGCCGAGCATCGCCACGCTCTCCAACGCCATGGATGTGGGCGCTCCCAACAACTGGGAACGCATCCAGCACCTTTTCGGCAGCGACTTCCATTCCCTCCGCCAAGCCTTGCGCTGGGGCTTCAAGAACGATGCCGACACCAAGCGCTCCATTCGCGAATTGATGGGCATGGGTTATCTCGCGGATCCCCATGCTGCGGTGGCCTACGCCGTGCTGGAAGACCGCCTGGGCCTATCCGAAACCGGAGTGTTCCTG
Organism: Holophagaceae bacterium; assembly: GCA_025358435.1. GTDB lineage: Bacteria > Acidobacteriota > Holophagae > Holophagales > Holophagaceae > JANXPB01. The sequence goes on along the minus strand of JANYJQ010000126.1, from coordinate 3,835 downwards.
GGCACCGCGCACCCCGCCAAGTTCCTGCCCGTTTACGAACCTATGGGCATCCCCGTCCCGATTCCGGACTCGCTTGCCGCCTTGCGTGATCGTCCATTGCTGTCGAAGGAAATCCCCAATGACATAGCCGCGGTCCGGCTGGCGCTTGAAAATCACTAGTTCGGGACTGGGCCCTTCTCGATTTGGTCAATGAGCGCCTTGAGCGACTTCTTGTTGAGCTCATCTGGCGCCTGTGCCAGCGCCAGGCGGGCGTGTTCAAGAGCTTTCTTCGTATCGCCATTCGCTGCGTAACCCCGCGCCAGGCCCACGTTCACGGGCCATTGCCCCGGGAACCGCTTCGCGTTGGATTGGAAGATCTTCAGAGCTTCAGCCTTGTGTCCCTGTTGCAGCAGTTGCCGGCCCAGCTGGTGGGCGTCTGTGGGTTTGGCGGATGGACTGGCGATGGCTTTGTCGAAGGTAGCATGGGCGGCCTCTGCGTTCCCCATCTTCAGTTGAATCTGCCCCAGGGTGGAAATCGTCTGGAAATTCTCATTGCCCACAAAGGGCGCGCTGACGGCACGCTGGGCCCAATCCAGACCGGCGTCGAGGTGCTTGCCCGTCTGGAGGGTGAACTGCGCGGCAGCCATCAGGTCGGACCATTGGAACCCAGGCGCCCCATGAATTTCTTTCTTGAGACTCTGGTAATACAGTTCGTCGGAATCGTCGACTGAGATCGACATGGGAATCCGCAGGTTCTCCCACCGCAATTCCAGTTTGGCTTTCGCGGGCTCGCGTTCAGTGAATTCGTAGGTCAGCCATTCCTGGAATTCTCCCTTGGCGGGCTTCACGTCCACCCGCAGGGCATCCTGCTGCGGGTTGTACCAATAGCTGCCCCAGGCCGATGATTCCTTCGAGAAGATGACCGTGAATTTCTCGGTGCCGGGAATCATATGGAGCCCGTAGGAACCCGCCGCCAATGGTTTCCCGTCGATCTTCACGTCATGCGTGATCTTGAAGACCGTGTTCTCGTTGGCCCCTGCGCGCCACGGGCATTCCTTGCAGTCGTTGAAGCCCAGATCGCTGAGGCCGTAGGGCACCAGCTCCCCCCAGATCTTGCCCGTGCGGTCCTGTCCCGCGCGGTGCACCCGAGGGCTGCTGTAACTCACCGTCACCTTCACCAGGCCGATGTGCTGCGTGACCGAGGCTTTCTGGTTCTCCCCGCTGGGCGGCAGCGTCAGGCTCTGGGAAAAGGCGGGAAACGAAGCCAGCGAAGCGAAGCAGCCCATGGCTGCAACACCGGTGACGAGGTTCAATCGCAATGCGCGTGTCATGGGGTTCTCCAAAAAAACCAGGTTGACCTGGAAAGGGCGAAGCCAAGGTACTCCAGGAAGGGCCGCTAGGGAACAGGAGGAATGAAATTCATGCCCGATCAACCTGGTAAAAGGCCCCCGGCCCGCCATCCTTCGGTTTCAAGGCGGCCCAACCTTGCCGCCACCGCATCCCGGACCTGCCGTCCATGGACCGGCAGCACCAGGACATCCCCAGGCCTTGCCCAGCCGAGCAGTGCAAGCACTGCCTCCTCCTCGGGAAGCACCACCCGCAGACGATCCGCCATGATTCCATGGACTTCGAGTTCTTCCTGGAGAATAGCCGGAACCTCGCCAGGCTCACGCCCTCGTAAAAATCCATCGAGGTCCTTCAGCACCAGAAGCTCGGGGTGGAAACGTGCTGCGGTGGCCGCAAGCTCGCGGATGGCGCCGTCCTCCCGGTTGCCAGCCTGGCCCAGGAGCAGGCCGAGGCGACCTGTTCCTCGAACTGCGGCGGCCACCACCAGCAAACCCTCGAGACCTTCAGGATTGTGGGCGTAGTCCATGAAGACCGTGATGCCGCCGAACCGCCAAGTCTCCAGCCGCCCCGGATTGTCTCCGTGGGAAGCGCCAAAGGTTGATAGGATGCGTGCGATGGTCGCCGGTTCGATGCCCAGGCCCATCGCCGCCAGCGCCGCGCCGGCGAGGTTCGAGATGTTATAGGTCGCGTGGCCACCGGCGCTCAGGGGCATGGATGACACTTCCCCAAGATCGTGGGTGACGCCGTTCCAATGCAGGTTCATGCGGCCCCGGCGAACAGCGCAGGTCGCACCGCCCGTGGTGCGATGGGCCATGAGCAAAGGGTGGTCATCCTTCAGGGAGAACCATCCGACATGGTGCTTGAAAGTGGCCGTCCGGGCCGCGAGCTGGGTGTCATCGGCGTTGAGGACCAGGAGGCCTCCGGGTTCCACAGCCCGCGCCACCACAAGCTTCGCATCTGCCAGCTCCTCGATGGAATGGATCCCATACTCTCCAAAATGGTCTGGACTCACGTTGGTCACGAGCGCTACGGCCGCCCGGTGCACGGCGAGGCCCCGCCGCAGGATGCCGCCCCGGGCGGTCTCCAGGATGGCGGCCTCGGCGCGGGCATCGCGCAGCACCGCACGGGCACCGCCAGGCCCCGAGAAGTCCCCGGCTTCCACGAGTTCTCCGGCGACATAGATTCCGTCTGTGCAGGTGTGACCGGTAGTCCAGCCATGGGCAGCGGCCATGGCTGCGAGCAGGCGAACGGAGGTGGTCTTGCCGTTGGAGCCCGTCACCAGCACTGTGGGGATGTCGTGGAGCTGTTCCCAGGGAACACCATCCAGCGGAGGCAGCGCGTCCATGGGCCAAGCCAGGTGTCCCGATCCGGCTCCCACGGAAAGCATCGCTTCGTCCAGAAAAACCGGGAGGTCCAGGCGGCGGGCTTCCTCGAGCAGCATCATCAATTCGGGACGGGCCTCCGCGTTGGCAAGGGCGCGCAGCGTTTCCATCGCCGAAGCCTCATCCCACGTGGCAGGGTGCCCGGGCGCGAAAAATCTCGGGATAGAAGCATCCGTTTTCTCCTTCAAGGCTCGCTGCCAGGCCCACTCGTTCACTTCCGTCGCCGTGAAGAGCTGGTCTTCTGGGGCGGCGAAGGCCAGCGTCGCGCCACTGGCGTGGAACCGGGCGACCACGGGTCCGCCGGGCCAACCCAGGCGAAGGCGCGTCCCCTTGACGAGGGAGGTCCATCGCTCGTGCGCCTTCTCCTGGCCTCCGCCAGGCAAGGGCACTTCGAGCACGGCGCCGCATGATCCGAAAAACAGATTCGGACCCGTCAGGCGGCGGCTTTCCTCGAAGGGCGTGGCGATCGTTCCGCTCAGTCTTCACTCTCCCGGGCGAAGCGCACGCCGCGTTCATCCCGAATGAGGCCTTCCATTTCGCGCATCGTGTCCTCACGAGACTGGACTGGGGGCGGAGCCGAGGGTTCGGACGTAGGTGGCTGGGCAGAGGCGGATTTGGACGGTGTGGCACCCTCTGGTCTGAACTTGATGATCTGTTTCCAGGACCGGGTCAGGGCGTCGGCGAAGATCAGGAGCAGATCGCCGGACCGGCCCATGCACAGGGCTGCGTCGATGGCCTCGTGCTCATCGGGAATGATGCTGATGGCTTCGGTGGAAACGCCTTTCGCTTGAAGGGCCTTGGCCAGGATGCGGGGCACCTCGTCCCCGTCACGCCCCCGCAGGCCATCGTCCCGGCGGCAGACATAGTGATCGAAGCGGCCCGCTACGGTGTCCGCAATGGCGATGAGATCTTCGTTCCGCCGGTCGCCAGGCCCGGCCAACACGATGATGCGCCGGCCGGTGACATCCAGGGCGCAGGCCAGGTCCGCCATCACGCCCACCGCGTGGGCGTTGTGGCCGTAGTCGAAGATCACCTTGAAGGGATGCTCGTCGAAGACGTTCATCCGGCCCGGCGCCTGGAAGAAGGTGGTATCGAAAGTGCGAAGACCCATGCGGATGGCGTCCAGC
>JANYJQ010000052.1 GCA_025358435.1 Holophagaceae bacterium | reverse complement strand
GGCTCGGTGGGAGACCGGGTTCTGGATGGCTTGGGGCTTGGGAGGACTGCTGCTGGCGGTCGTGCCGCTCATGCTTCGTCATCGCGCCGGTGGCTGGCTCTCGGCTCTTTCCGGCCTCGTGCTGCTCGCTCGCTCCTGTATTCCCTTGTTGGGCGAAAAGCCAGCGGCAGGCGCCGTCGTGGTGATCATGGCCACCAGCGCCACCTTGACTTTCGCCTTCCTATACGAGCAGAGCTACTGGCCGACGGTGGATGATTCCTCAGGCGGATGAGCCTCCGGCCGAGGCATCAATTGAAGATCTCCACGCTGTTCTTCGCGTTGCCGTTGGAACCGCCAATCACCAGCACCTTCCCTGCGGAGGGACCGGAGCTAAGCAGCACAGTCGCGTGTTCCTCCCGGGCTGTACCCATACGCCCTGCGCTGGACCAGGTGTTGCTGTTGGGGTCATAGATCTCCGCGCTCCCGCAGGTGCGGTAGACGTAGCTATTCCCATCTTTGCCGCCCGTCACCAGCACCTGCCCATTGCCCATGAGTGTGGCGCTGTGGTAATAGCGGGCCACGGCCATGGGACTGGCGATCTGCGCAAAGAGGCCCGTGGCCGGGTCGAAGATCTCTGCCAGCTCGAGATGGCCATCGTAGGCTCCGAGTCCGCCGGTGATCAGCACCTTGCCGCTGTTCAGCAGGGTGGCGGTGTGCCAGTAGCGGGCCGTGGCCAGATTGCCATTTGTCCGGGTGAAGTTCAGAGTGGCGGGATCGAAGATCTCCGCAGTGGTGAGTTGCCTCTCGGCGCTGCTCTTGACTCCGCCAACCAGAAGGATGCGCCCATCCTGGAGTTTCGTGGCGGTGAAACCAGCTCTCGCATCGTTCATTCCTGAAGGAAGGGCGGAGAAGCTGTTCGTGGCGGGGTCGTAGAGATCCGCCAAAGAAGTCGCGTCCGTCGTGTAGTAGTAGCCCGCACCACCCAGCACCAGCACCTTGCCTGCATTGGGTCCGGAGGTCAGCAACACGGACTGGTGCCCGGCGCCCCGGACAATGCTCATCGAGTTGAGGGTTGCGGCGAATTGACCCGTAGCTGGGTCGAACACCTCGGCGCTGGCTCGGTTGGGGTTCTCGTAACCCGTGGCGCCACCGCAGATCAGCACTTTGCCGTTGCCCATCGGCGTGGCGGTGTGGAAGCTGCGGCCATGCACCATCGTCCCTGCGACGGCAGAGAAGGCGCGGGTGGCAGGGTCGAATATTTCCTGGGGGTCCGCGTTGGGCGTATTTGTAAGGGTGTCGTAGGTACCGCCACAGATGAAAATCCGGCCGTCGGCCAGCGGGGACGCGGTGAACTGCTGACGGCGGGAGGCCATGGATTGGGGCGCCGCGGAGAAACCGATGCCGCCGGAAGGTGGTGGGTTCACGGTCACGGCGGCCGTGGAGGATTTCGTGGGATCCGCCACGCTGGTGACGATGATATGGACAAGAGCTTGCGAAGTTACGATGGGCGGGAAATAGACCATATTCCTGTTGTCCGTGGAGTAGTTGCCCCCGGCCGCTCCTTCTTGGATGGCCCAGGTCACATTCCGCAGGATGCCACTGGGATCCAATTGCGCGTTGAAGTTCCCCGTGTCCCCGCCGCTGAGGGTCAAGGTGCCCGGCAGGATCTGGATGGACACCGTGGTGGCGACGGTGACCTGTGCCGAGGCGGAGAGGGCTGGACCACTGGTCGTGGCGGCCTGCACGTGATAGGTGCCGACAGTGCTGCCCGCGGTGTACAGGCCCGTAGCGCTGATTGCGCCCGCCACAGCGCCTTCCTGTATGCTCCAGGCCACGGTACTCGTGGGGATACCGTTCAGCAGCGCCCCGAATTGCTGAATGGTTCCCGGGGCGATGGAGAGCAACGAGGGTGAAATGATCAGACCCATGGCGGTGGTGATGGTCACGATGGCGGTGGCGGTTTTGGTGGAATCCGCCACGCTGGTGGCCCTGACCTGGCAGCTTCCAGCGGAGGGCCCTGCTGTGAAGGTGGCGGTGGCGGAAGGCCCGGCTGGAATGCTTCCTGTGGCGCTGCCCGGGATCACCGTCCAGGTGGCGTTCTGATTGGAACTGCCCGTGACCGTGGCGCTGAAGAGCAGCGCGCCGCCCGCCGCCAGGCTGGGCTGGGTCGGATTGAGGGTGATGCCAATGACCGGTGGTGGAGTGACGTTGACGCTGGCTGTTCCGCTTTTGGTGGGGTCGGCTGCGGACGTTGCCCGTATCGTGAAGGTCCCTGCGGCGGCTGGTGCGGTATACAAGCCAGCAGTTGTGATTGAACCCACGTTCACAGGGCCGACGGGGTCCACGCTCCAGGTCACGGATTGATTGGTCGAATTGACAACGGCGGATGTAAAGGACTGGGTGCCACCGAAGACGAGGTTGGCCGAGGCTGGGCTCACGGCGACGGTAACGGCCGGTGGCGTGGTATTCGGGCTCCCACCACCACCCCCGCCGCAGGACACGATCGTCGCCACGGCGAGGAAAGAAGCCACAAGGGCCTGGGCGGAAAAAATGGAACGGAGCATGCGCAAAGGAATCCTCTACCGGGAATCGAAGGTGTGGCTGGTGGCAGGAATAATAGCAATTTCAATGAAAATGTTGGGGTTAAGTGTTGTGAAGATGAAGTCACGCCGTACGTACATAAAGGAGGGTTATGCTTGATAGAGGCCTCGCCTGCAAGGTTGGGCTGTTCAGGAGTAGTTCATGCCGATACGCTCCCGCTGGAGTGTTCTAAACGTTTCGTTCTTGGTAGGCACACTCGCGGTTGCGGCGGTGCTCGTGCCTGTGAAGGTCGCAATTCAGGGGGTTCATTGGACCGAAATAGCGCTTTGCGCCGCCATGGTGTTCGCCATCGGCACGGCGATCAGTGCGGGCTATCACCGGCTGTTTTCCCACCGCGCTTTTCAGGCCACCTGGCCGGTGCGATTCCTGCTGCTCTGTTTCGGCGCCGCGAGTTTTGAGAATTCAGCCTTGAAGTGGGCTTCGGATCACCGTTTGCACCACCAATTCGTGGACACAGAGAAGGATCCCTACACCATTCAGAAGGGTTTCTGGTACGCGCACTGGGTCTGGGTCATGGAAGAAAAGGAGAGCAGCGTGTCCGGCGTGGCGGATCTACAAAAGGATCCACTGGTGATGTGGCAGCATCGCAACCATTTTCTCATCGGTGCCGTGGTGGCTTGCATTCCGCTTTATCTCGGACTGGTGACCGGACATTTCTGGGCCTACCTCGTGATGGGCCTATCGCTTCGCATCGTGCTCACCCACCACACGACCTTCCTCATCAATTCCGCCGCCCACATGTTCGGAAGCCGCCCCTATACCGACGCCAACACCGCCCGCGACAACTGGGTGCTAGCCCCCTTGACCTACGGCGAGGGCTATCACAACTTCCACCACATGTGGCAGTGGGACTACCGCAATGGTGTGCGGTGGTACCAGTGGGACACAACCAAATGGCTGCTGAGCGTGATGTCATGGATGGGCCTCGTCACCAAGTTGCGCCGGGTCAGCGCAGCGGCCATGCGCCGGGCTCGTCTTCAAATGGAAGAAAAACAATTGCGGGAGCGTTTGATCATCGCCAGCCCTGCCGTGGCAACGCCCTTGCAGGAACGCCTTGCTGTCGCACGGCTGCGGGTGGATGCAGCTCTTGCCTCCATTCAGGAAAAACACGAAGCCTGGGAAGCCCGGAAGGCCGAATGGAAATCGATGGGTCTTGCCAAGGCTGAACAATGGCGCCACGCCAAGGCCGAGTGGAAGGCCGCCATGGCGCAGCATCGCTTGGAACTTCATGCGGCGTGGGAAGAATGGCGCGCCGCCAGGACTGAAGTTTGTACCGCTTTGGTTTACGCGTAGGTTTACCGGCCATCTGAAGGGCTACGCCGTTTTGGTCCAGCGGCTCCGCTTGGAACCGATCTGCTAGGAGTGGCCGTTATCTGAATGGCCCCCGTGCCCGAGGTCCACTGCGGCTTCACCCATGTAGGTCACGGTGCGTCCTTTGAAAACCACCCAGGCGCTGAAGAGTGCCACGGTCACCATGCCTGTGCCCATGAGCGGGCGCAGAGCCGAGACAAAGTATTCATAGGGATGGCTGAGCAGGCTGATAACGAGGCAAAGCGTGCCATAGGCCACCAGGAAGCTGCCCCAGGCCAGGCTTGAGGTGGATGTCTGTCCTACTTCTTCGGGCACTGTGCCCAATGGATCCGCCACTTCAGAGGCGATATGGAGGCCTTGAAAAACCATCAGGGTAAAGAGCACGTAATAGAAAACGTAGAAGAGCAACATCGGCAACTCCAGTGGCTTTGCGGGCCATCCAGAAATATCATGAATTTTTTATCTTGACTCAATCAAACGATTGATTAATTCTGTTCGTCTCGAACTAATCATTCGATTGATTAACTCAGTGGGATCCATGGTGCAACCCCTCAATGACTTGCCACACGACATCAAGCTCCGCCTTGTGGAAGCGGCGACGCTCCTCTTCGCAGAGAAGGGTTTCGATGGTGTAGGGCTTCGGGAGATCGCTTCAGCAGCCCATGCCAACAGCGCCATGGTGGCTTACCACTTTGGGGGGAAAGAGGGTCTCTATCTGGCCGTGTTGAGGGCGGGCTTCGAGCGTTGCCCCAGTCAAGTCGCACAATTAGCCCCGATTCCGCTTCCCAGCCATCCTCAAGCGAAAGAACTGGCGTTGAAAGGAATCCAGGACCACATCCGCGTGTTTGTGGACGAGCTGCTGATGCGCGATTGCGATCCGCTGATGAAGGCTTCCAGCTCGCTGCTCATGAGGGAACTGGCGGTTGGGGGACCCTTTCTTGAAGAGCTCAACCGGGATTTCATGCTGCCCTATTTCACACACCTGAGGGATTGCGTGCGGATCCTCCGGCCGGATTGGGGCGAGATGGAAACCCTCTATGCCATGGCAGCCATCCATGGCAGCGCCATGATCTACAAATTCATTCCAGCGATCATCAAACTCAACGCGGGCTCGGCTTTCCCGCCTGATTCGGTGAGTCTCAGCCGCTTCCTCACCGACCACACCCTGCGCGCCCTCGGCGTCGCGCCGCAAGGAGCTTGACATGCTGCCCATGCCCCCGGCCCAGGTGGCCGAAGCACCTGCCCACGCACCACTGCACTTTGATTTGAAAAGTGCGCTCGCCCGCGCCAAGGACCAGAATGCGCTGCTGAGGGCTGCCGCAGCGCGCGTGGATGAGCGCCGCGGCCTCATCACGGCGACCCGTGCCGATGCGCTTCCCCAGTTCAACGCCACTGCGGATTTCACGCGCAACCGGGATGTCTCGATCCTCAACAGCAGCTTTGGAGACACTCTGGCGCAGTTCAATCTCGACAGGAACAGCCTCGTTTCCCCACGCAGTTTCTACACCACTCAACTCAGCCTGAGCCAGCCGCTCTTTTATTTCGGGAAACTGAACAGCGCCGTGGAAGTGGCCAAGGTTGGAGAGCGCGAAGCCCAGGCGGCATACTCCACGGCCGAGCTGGACACCCTGCATGGCGTCGCCAAGGCCTATCTCGCGGTGATGGGGGCTGAGGCCCAGCTGGATGTGGTGGCGGCACGCATGAAAACATCTGAACAATTTCTTGAAGACGTGACATCTAAACTGGACGCCCAAAGCGCCACACAGTTGGATCTGTTGCGGGCCCAGGCGGAGCTCCAGGGTGTCATCCCGGATGTGCTACAGGCCAAGGCTGATTTTGAACGGGCGTTGGAGGTTCTTGATGGACAACTGGGCCTGGATCCTCGCACTCCGCTGCAGCTGGAAAAACTTCTGGGGCCTGAAATCCCCAAAGACTTACAGGGCGTGTCCCGCAGCGAACTCACGCAGCTGGAGCAGCAGGAGAAAGCGATCGTCATCAATGACCGCATCCTTTCCTCGGACCTGAAGCCAAAACTGGATTTGAATGCAAATTATGGATGGCAGACCGGGAAGACGGACAACCTGTTCCATGAACCCTACGAAACCTGGCGTCTCAACTTGACCCTGAAAATACCGGTGTTCGATGGCTTGCGCAGCTCCGGCAAGCGGGCTCAGAACCGCGCCGTGCTGGAGCAGGTGCGGCAGCAGAAGGTGGATCTGGAGCGCCAGATCCAGGTGCAGCAGCAGACGGCACGGCGTGAAATCCAGAAGGCCATCGCACTGCTTGAAGCCGCCACCAAGGCTCACGATGCAGGGAATGAAGCGCTTCGGGTCAGCCGTGAATCCTTCGATCAGGGCTTGATCACCTCTTTGGACCTGCTTCAGGCTGAACGCACCGAGCGGCAGATGGAAAGCGGGCGGGTCCGTGCCCAGTTGGGCGTGTGGGCGGCGCTGTTTGATGAACGCCGCAGCCTGGGCCTGCCTCCTCTTTGAGAATTGTAAAAATTGGACGAACTGAAGTCGTTTTCCGGAGTTGAATATGCAAAAGAAAGCCCTAGTCATCGGCATCGCGGTCCTGGTCGTCATCACGGGCGCCGCCACCTACCACCGAAGCCAACGCAATGCGGAACTGAGCCACCAGAGCCAGGTCAAAGCAGAGGGGCTGGTGGCCGTCACCCTTGCCACGGTGGAAAGCCGTCCCTTCAGCCCCAGCATCCCGTTCACCGGGAACCTGCTGGCGATGAATCGCGCCGAACTGAAGGCTGAGGTGCCGGGCCGTGTGACGCGCGTTCTGGTCCAGGAAGGCGACACCGTAAGGGCCGGAGCCGTGCTTTCAACTCAGGATGAGGACGATCTTTCCTTGGCCGCGCAATCCGCCGAAGCCCAGCTGGCCCAGGCACAAGCCCAGGCTCTGCAAGCCAAGCGGGACGCTGAAAGAGCTCAGACGCTGCTTGAAAAGCGCAGCATCACACATCAGGCGGCGCAAGTGGCGGAGACCGCGAACAACGCCTCTGCCGCAGCTGTGCAGGCCGCCGAAAGCCAGGCGGGCATGGCCAAAGTGCGCATGAAAAAGGCCCGCATCCTGGCACCCTTCGATGGCCAGGTGGCCCGCCGCATGGTGCAGGCAGGTGACGTTCTTATGGCTGGCCAGAACGTGTTCGAAGTGGTCGACAACCGCAAACTGGAGATCCAGGCGGATCTCCCCGCCAATGCCATGGCCCTGGTGAAACCCGGTCAGAGCGTGCATTTCCGCGTTCCTGGATTTCAACAGTCTTTCACGGGCACGCTGACCCAGGTAAGCCCGGTGCTCTCGCCGGACGGTCGCAACCTGCACGTGCGCATGGAAGTTCCCAACACCGACCGCCAACTGAAAAGCGGCGTGTTCGTGGAAGGCCTGATCTTGGGGAACGGCCAGACCCAGCGGCCTGCGATCCCGGCCTCGCTCATAAAGGTCGAAGGCCAGAATGGCGATTTGTACGTGGTGGAAAACGGCGTCGCGAAAAAGAAGAGCGTGTTCGTGGGTCCAGAGCAGGATGGCTACCGTCCGCTGGATGGAGTTCCGGCGGGGACTAAAGTGGTCGCCACGGGGCAGGATCTTGTGAGGGACGGAAGCAAACTCCAGATCGTCCCGGGCGGATCCGATGCCGCGCCAAAATCCGCTGCCAAACCCGAAGGGAAGTGATCCATGTTCCTTTCGGATTTCTCCATCCGCAGGCCTGTCACGACGGTCTGCATCATGCTCGCGCTGGTGGTCCTGGGCCTTTTCAGTGTGAAGAACATCGGCATCGACCAGTTTCCCAACACCGATATTCCAGTCATCACCGTTTCCATCGTGTACCCCGGCGCTTCACCGGAGGCCGTGAAGCAGGACGTGGTGAAACGGATCGAGGAAGCGGTCAACCCCATCGAAAAGATCAAGGAGATATCCAGCACCAGCCAGGAGTCCGTGGGCACCTTGATGATCCAGTTCCAGTTGGGACGCGACGTTGACAAGGCGCTGGATGATGTCCGCACGCGCATCGCCCAGATCCGGCGCGACCTCCCCAGCACCATGGAAGAACCGGTCATCTCCAAATTCGATCCTGCCCAATTGCCGGTCGTCTCGCTGGTCGTGGGCGCCGACGGACAGCACTCGGGCATGGGGAACCGGGAGCTCACCCGCGTCGCAGAGGATTTTCTGAAACGCCGCCTGGAGAACGTGAACGGTGTGGGCCGAGTGGACGTGGTGGGCGGCAGCACCCGGGAGATCCAGGTGCAGGTGGATCCCGCGAAGCTCGAAGCCATCGGCCTTTCCCTGCCCAAAGTGATGGGAGCCTTGAGCAATGACACCAAGGACATGCCTTCCGGCAATCTGTTGCAGGCCACCCGGGAAGTGGCCGTGAAGGTGGACGCCAAAGCGAAATCCGTGGATGACTTCCGCCATGTCATCGTGGGCAACAAGCAGGGCCGCCCCGTGGAGCTGTGGGAGGTCGCCACCATCGTGGATGGCTTCAAGGAGAAGCGCAGCCTGGCGAGGTTCAATGGCCAGGATGTGGTGGCTCTGGAACTCCAGCGCCAGACCGGCGGCAACACCGTGGCCATGGTGGCCAACGTGGATAAGGCCCTGGATGTGATGAATCCTGAGCTTGCGAAGCTGGGCATCGCGGTGGTGAAGGCCCGCGACAATGCGCGTTTCATCCACCAGTCCGTGGAAGACGTCAACATCAGCATCTACCTGGGCGGTCTGCTCACGGTGATCATCGTGTTCTTCTTCTTGAAATCCTGGCGTTCGACGCTCATCACCAGCCTCACGCTGCCGGTGTCCGTGATCTCGACCTTCATCATCATGAGAGTCCTGGACTTCACCCTGAACACCATGACGCTGATGGGCCTGAGCCTCGCCATCGGCATCCTGATCGACGATGCCATCGTGGTGCGCGAGAACATCACGCGCCACGCGGAAATGGGCAAGGACCACGTCACGGCGGCGCGGGAAGGCACCGCCGAGATCGGACCCGCGGTCATCGCCACCACCATGTCCATTCTCGCGGTGTTCGTGCCCGTGGCCTTCATGGGCGGAATCGTGGGCAAGTTCTTTTTCCCCTTCGGAATCACCGTCGCATTCGCCGTGGCAGTGAGCCTTTTCGTGAGTTTCACATTGGACCCCATGCTCAGTTCCGTGTGGCCCGACCCGGAGCACGAAAAGAGTGCCGATGGGCATGTGCATTACAAGGGCCGCAACCCCATCATGCGGGCGGCCGAGGCCTTCGGGCGCGTGCTGGACGGCTGGGAACTGTTTTACAAGAAAGTCATCACATGGAGCCTGGCGCACCGCTGGAGCGTGATGGGGATCGGCTTCGGCAGCTTCTTCCTGGCCATCGGGTTGATCGGCCTCCTTGGCAACAACTTCATGCCCGATTTTGATCGCGGCGATCTGCAGATCACGTTCAAAACAGAGCCCGGCTCCAGCATGGAAGCCACGAAAAGGAAGGCAATGGAATTGGAGGCCATCGTGATCGCGACAGCGGGAGTCGAGCAGGCCTACAGCACCATCGGCACTGGATTGGGCGGCACCATCAACACGGGCGGAGTGTACGTGAAATTGAAGGATGGCAAACGGCCCAAGCACGTTTGGATCCGCCGCCACCTGAGGGAGGCATTCCGCACAGTGGCTGGCGTGGAGACCTCGGTCAGCGCCGTGAGCGATTTCGGCAACCAGCGGCCGATCATGCTGGCGGTGGAGGGCCTTGACCGCGACGCGGTGATGTGGGCCGCGCCGCTCGTCAAACAGGCGCTCATCAGCGTTCCTGGAGCCGTGGACGTCTGGACCAGCCAGGACTCAGGCAAGCCCGAGTTGAAACTTGTGGTGGATCGGAAGATCGCAAGCGATCTGGGTGTATCGCCGGCCTTGGTGGCGCAGCTCGTCAGGCCTCTGGTGGATGGACAGGTCGTGGCCAAGTATGAAGACGAACGCGGAGAGCAGCGGGATGTGCGCGTGCGCCTGTCGGACCAGGGACGGCGTCTCGCTGCGCAGCTTTCGGCCATGTCTGTGGAGAGCACTAAGGACCTTGGCGGTGGCAAACATCCCATGGTGCGCCTGGATCAGGTGGTGCGTTTCGAGGAGTCCATCGCACCCGCGAAGATTCAGCGCCACGACCTTCAGGAAGAAGTGGAAGTCTCCTGTAATTTCGAAGGCAACACCTTGCAGGAAGTGAGCGATGGCGTCGCCAAGAAGATCGCGGAGTTCAAGAAATCCGGCCAGCTGCCAGAAGGCGTGAAAGTCGAGATTCTCGGCCAGGCGCGGGACTCCAAGGAAACCGCCGGGTACATGGCTACCTCGATGCTGCTGGCGATCTTTTTCATCTACTTCGTGCTGGCGTCGCAGTTCGAGAGCTTCAAGCTGCCCATCACGATCATGCTGAGCCTCCCGCTCTCCATGGTGGGCATGGTCATGATGCTGCTGATCACCGGCGACAACATGAGCATGATGACCAGCATCGGCCAGATCCTGCTCATGGGCCTGGTGACGAAGAACGCGATCCTGCTGGTGGACTACGCTATCCAGCTCCAGAAGGAAGGGATGAACCGCACCGATGCTCTCATCAAGGCGGGCATGACACGGCTCAGGCCCATCCTCATGACGACCTTCGCCATGATCGGCGGCATGCTGCCCCTATTCCTGGCGCTGGGCGCGGGCGCGGAGATGCGCGCGCCCATGGCTCGCGCGGTGGTCGGCGGCATCATCACCTCCACCATGCTCACCCTCATCATTGTGCCGGTCTTCTACGAGATCCTGGACGACTGGAGCCTTGGCAGATTGCTCGCCTGGTTCAAGCGGAAGTTCAACGGTGAAGTGATCGAAACGGTCGATGCGACAGAGCCAGAATTGGACTGAGGCAAGAACCTATTGCGACGCGCCATCCAACTGGCGGATCACCCATTCGCTGGGTTTCTCAGGACCAGCACCACGCTGAAATCCACGTCCGCGCGGGTGACGCGCGGATTTGGGCCCAAGGAAAGCTCCACCCGGACCTCCTTCGCGTCGGAATTTTCCATCACTGCGCGCCGGATCAGAGCGTACAAGGACCGCCTCTCTTCAAAGGTGGGGGGCACACCCAGCATCCTCCACAGGCTCATCTTTCCTTCGATGTAGAGCCGGTTCACGTTCCACCCCAGCACGCGATCCCGGATGGCGGCATTCTGGGTGCGAAGCGCGTCTCCATGTGGAATGGCGGTGAGAAGGCGGGCCGGTAACGCCGTTTGGCGCTGGCCTATGTGATGCAGGCGGAGGTACATGTCGAGGTCTTCGGCACCCCATCCCTCCATTACTTCGTCATAGCCGCCGACGGCATTGAATGCGCCGCGGGAAATCATGACCATGCCCATCAGATCATTGGGCGCTCCTTGTTCCACGCGGAGGAAGCAGCCAGCGTCCAGCAGCAGTTTCGCTTCAGTAGCGAAACCCGGCGCCAGTAATACGTCGGCGTCCACCATGCAGAACCAGCGCCCAGAGGCGACCCTGGCCCCGGCATTCCGGGCCTTGGAAACGTTGAAGTACGGCTGGCCTTCCACCCGGACAACCTTCACGCCGGGGTGGGTGTTCTCCACCCAATCCCCACTCCGTTGCGGGCATGAGTAGTCCACCACCACGACCTCGCAGTCGGGTTGAACGAGCCAGGTGGGGAGGCTCTGTTGCAAGTGCTCGAGCCGTCCCATGCAAGTGGTGATGAATGAGATCTCAGGCATGCGCATCCGCTGAATTCATTGGAGAGGTGGAAGGAAAGTCTGGTAGACCGGCCAGGACTTCAGGTTCTCCCGTAGGGGGAGCACCCAGTGTCCGGTAGCCATGGGGACACCTATGTCGCCAGTGTGATGCGCTTTCAACCGGGATTCCAAACTCGAATGGCAAGGTACCCAACCCAGATCATGGCGGACCTGTAATACGTACGCCACTACCCGATGAAGTGTTTTCGACAATAAATAACGCCTCACGCCTAGGCCCGGATGGTATTTCAATAGGAATGGCACCCGCGCTCCAGTTTTCCTGTGAATGAATAGGCCCAGCCTGCGCCACACTGGAGGGCTATGGAATCCCGCGACCGGGCCAGGCTCGATGAATTGCTGCGACTTTTGGATGGGCCCAGCTCGGGTCTGATGCCGGATGCGAAATTACGTTGGGCGGAACCTTCGGCCCTGGCCCTGCTGCTGGCGCGGTGGATAACGCGGGAAGGAAGAGTCCAGCCGCTTTGGGTCGACGCGCCTTCGGAGGCCGAGGCCCAGAGCCTGGCGCAGGATCTGCGGGTACTGCTGCCGGGCGTGGGTGTGGCGCAATTTCCCGGAATGGCGCCCTACGTGGGGGGTGAATCCTCGCCACCCGGCATGGTGTTGCGGGATCGCCTGGCCACGCTCATCGGCTTGCTGGAGCGGCGCGTCACGGTGCTCGTCACGGGGCCCCTGGCTGCCAATGAAAAACTACCCCATCCGACCTGGTTCCAGAAGCAGAAATTGGAATTGCAGAAAGGCACTGAAGTGCCGCGGGAATTGTTGTTGGAGACATTGGTGGCGCTCGGCTACCGCCGCACGGAGCTGGCCTCGAGCCCAGGTGAATTCAGCGCCCGTGGCCTGGTCATCGATCTGTGGCCAGACCATCTCGACCAGCCCTTGCGCCTGGAAACCTTCGGCGATGAATTGGAAAAGCTTGCGCCCTTTGACCCCGACACCCAGCGCCGCACGGGTGAAGAATTGGAAAAGCTGTCGATCTACCCGCGCTATGAGGCGGCCCGCGGCGACGGGACTCCTCTGGTGAAAGCGGTGCAATCGCGGGCAAGCAGCACCCAAGATGCGGAGGATGATCTCGCATTCCGTTGCTCACGGCTGGCGACCCATGGCCACTTTCCCGGCGAAGAACTTTTCTATCCGCTGCTGGATCAGGCTTCGGGTCAACTGGCCCATTGGGTGGCGCCCTGCCTGCGCGTGAAGCTTGAATCCGAGTGGAGTGACGCCCTCCGCGCGCGGGAACAGGAGCGGGTGGAGCAGAGCCTGGAGACGCTTCGCCGCGGCGGCGTGGTATGCCCGGATTTCGGTGACCGGTTCCTGCCCAATGATCCGAGCCGGGCCACCATCCAGCTCACAGAATGGCAGACCGAAGCCACCGTGCCGTTTACGGCGCAAAAGGCACGGGAATTCCAGGGCCGCCTGTCGGAATTGGCCACCTATCTGCAGGATCTCGCTCTCATGGAACATCGCATATTCCTGGCCGGCTCCACGCTCGGAATGCGGGACCGCCTGGGCGAAATCCTGTCGGATTACGAACTGCCACTGGGCAGCGGCAGCGAGAGCGGCTGCCGCACGGCATACCTGGCCCTCAGTTCCGGAATGTACATCAAGGACGCACGGCTCCTGGTCCTTACAGAGCGGGAGATCTTCGGCCGCAAGGCCATGGCCGCGCCGCCGAAACGCAGTGTGTCCAGCTCTTTCATGTCGGATCTCCGGGACCTGAAGCCCGGCGATCGCGTGGTGCATCTGGATCATGGCATCGGCGAATTCGTCGGATTCCAGGAACTGAACGTCGGTGGCGAGCTGCATGAAGTCGTGCAGCTGCGCTATTCCGATGGCGGCCAGCTCCAGGTCAGCCTCGAACGCGCGGACCTGATCCAGCGCTTCGTTTCGCCGGATGGTTCGCTGCCACCGCTGGACAAGCTGGGCGGCGCCTCCTGGGCCAAGATCAAGCGCCGCGCCAAAAAGGCCATCCGCGACATGGCCGAAGAATTGTTGAAACTCTACGCGAAGCGCAAGCTGGAAAAAGGACACGCCTATCCACCGGATGGCCCCGAGATGGCGGAATTCGAAGCCAGCTTTCCCTACGAGCCCACCAAGGACCAGATCGAAGCGGGCGAGGCCATCAAGGCCGACCTGGAAAGCCACAAGCCCATGGATCGGCTAGTGGTCGGTGATGTGGGCTTTGGCAAAACCGAAGTCGCCATGCGGGCTGCGGCCAAGGTGGCGCTGGATGGCAAACAGGTGGCAGTGCTCTGCCCGACGACGATTCTCTGCTTCCAACACTTCAGGACCTTCAAGGAACGGTTCGCCGGATTTCCCGTGCGCATCGAGATGCTCAACCGCTTCGTGGACAAGGCCGAAGCCAAGCAGATCCAGCAGGATGTGGCGGATGGGAAAGTCGAAATCATCATCGGCACCCATCAATTGCTGGGCGCGCGCAACACCTTCGCGGATCTGGGGCTGGTGGTCATCGATGAGGAGCAGCGCTTCGGCGTGTCCCACAAGGAGAAACTCAAGCATCTCCGCGCCAATGTGGACGTTCTGGCGCTGAGCGCCACGCCCATTCCGCGCACCCTGCACATGAGCCTGACGGGGCTTCGCGAAATCTCCCTGATCGAGACGCCGCCGAAAAACCGTCTGGCCATCGAGACGGTGGTGGCGCCCTGGAGCGATGAGCTCATCGCCACCGCCATCCAGTTCGAGTTGCGGCGCGGCGGGCAGGTCTACGTGGTGCACAACCGCGTGGATAGCATCGTGACCGTTGCCCAGCGCATCCGCGAGCTGGTTCCAGACGCTCGTGTCGGCGTGGGCCATGGACAGCTCACGGATGATGGCCTGGAGCAAGTGATGCTGGCTTTCATGGAGGGCCGCATCGATGTCCTCGTCGCCACGACCATCGTCGAAAATGGGCTGGACGTGCCCAACGCCAACACCTTGATTGTCCACCGTGCCGATACCTTCGGGCTTTCGCAGCTCTACCAGTTGCGCGGCCGTGTGGGCCGCAGCGACGTGCCGGCCTACGCGTATCTTTTGATTCCAGGACAGGCCGATTGGACCGGCTCGGTCGCGTCGAGCGGCCCCCTCCGGGAAGGCCGCCGCGAGATCAGCGAGGACGCCAGGAAACGATTGCAGGCGCTGGAGGATTTTTCGGAATTGGGCAGCGGCTTTCGCGTGGCGGCCCTCGATTTGGAACTGCGGGGCGCTGGCAACCTCTTGGGCGGCGAACAGTCTGGCCAGATCCACGATATCGGTTTCGAACTCTACATCAAGCTGCTGGAGGAAACCCTCCAGGAGTTGCAGGGCCAGCCGTCCGGGACCTTCGAAGTCCGCATCACCTTGGGCGCTGCTGGACAACTGGGCCGCCGCTGGATGGATGCAGCAAGCGAGCGGCTCGTAGCCTACAAGCGCGCTTCACGGCTCCGGAGCGAGCGTGACCTGGACCTCTACCGCTTGGATCTTGAAGATCGCTTCGGCCAGATTCCGCAAGACGACGAAGAAAGCGCCCGGTTCTTTGAATTGTTGAAAATCCGGGTGCTGGCTCAGTCCCTGGCAGTGGGGGAGGTAAGCCTTGCCGGAAACCGTCTCAAGCTTCGCCTCAGTCCACTGACTCCGCTGGATCCCGCCAAGCTCATGGCCTGGGTCCGAGCCAGAAAAGATGTCCAGTTCAATCCCGATGGCACCGTGCTCCTGCCCCTCACACTTGGAGGATGGGGCCCTATCAGGCAGGCTCAAGAAGTCCTGCGCGAGTGGGCAGGGATTTAGGGTCGGCGACATCTGGATTGAATGCTACGCTTTTACCCTCATCTTACGAGGTTTCTATGTCCCATCTTTCTCCTGCGCTTCTATCCATCGGACTTCTCGCCACTACGCTGGTGGCCCAAAGTCCAGCGCCAAAGACCGCCCCAAAGGCCATTGATCCAGCGAACCTGGATACTTCCGTGAAGCCTTGCGATGACTTTTATCAGTACGCGAATGGTGGCTGGCTCAAGCGTTCCACCATTCCCGCCGACAAGGCGCGCTTCGGCAGTTTCGAGGAACTGGCGGACCGCAACCGCGACACGCTGCACGCCATCCTGGAGGAGACTTCCAAGCGCACAGATTGGAAGAAGGGTTCCATCGAGCAAAAAGTAGGCGACTTCTACGCTTCGGGCATGGATGCGGGGGCCATCGAGAAACTTGGGGCAGCGCCCTTGAAACCCTGGCTGGATCGCATCGAGGCCATGCGGGGTCCCAAGGATCTGGCGAAGGTATTGGCGGCCTTTCACGGGGCGCGGGCAGGGGGCGGTGGATTCGGACTTGGAGTTGCCCAGGATGCGAAGAACAGCACCCAGTACATCGTGCAGCTGAATCAAGGCGGCCTGGGGTTGCCGGACCGCGATTACTACACCAAGGACGATGCGAAATCCAAGGAACTGCGGACCAAGTACCTTGCCCACGTGGCCCGGATGATGGTCCTGGCGGGTGAGGATCCCCTGGATGCGGGCGCCCACGCTGACGCGGTGATGCTGGTGGAAACGCGGCTGGCCAAGGCTTCCATGACCCGAGTGGAACAGCGCGATCCCCAGAAGACCTATCACAAAATGGCCATGTCCGAGCTGGTTCAATTAGCCCCGCAGTTTGATTGGAGTGCCTATCTGAAGGACAGGGGCATCCTCAAGCTTGAGGCCGTGAATGTGCGCCAGCCTGGCTTCTTCAAGGAATTCGGCGCCCTGGCGGACCAGCTCACGCTGGCGGAGTGGAGGTCATACCTGCGCTGGCATGCCATCAGTTCCGCGGCACCTTATCTTTCCAGAGCCTTCGTGGATGAAGCTTTTGATTTCAACAGCCGCACATTGAACGGGATTCCCCAGCAACAGGACCGCTGGAAGCGCGTCCAGGCCGTGCTCGATACACCTTCGGCGCTAGGCGAAGCCGCGGGCCAGCTCTATGTGAAAAAGGCCTTCAGTCCCGAATCCAAACAGAAGATGGTGGTGCTCATCGAAAATCTCCGCGCTGCGCTCAAGGAAAAAATCATTGCGCTGCCTTGGATGGGCGAGGATACCAAGCAACAGGCTCTGAAAAAGCTCGCAGCCTTCGGAGTGAAGGTCGGCTATCCCGACAAATGGAAGGATGCTTCCAAGATCGAGGTCAAGCGGGGGGATTTCTACGGCAACATCATGCGGGCGCGGGCCTATGAAACCAGGCACAACATCGAGAGGCTGGGCCAGCCCATCGACCGCACGGAATGGGGTATGACGCCCTCCACGGTGAACGCCTACTACAGTCCCACCATGAACGAGATCGTGTTCCCGGCGGGCATTCTGCAGCCGCCTTTCTTTGATGCGAACGCTGATGATGCTGTGAACTACGGCGGCATCGGCGCGGTCATCGGCCACGAGATGACCCACGGTTTCGACGATTCCGGCAGCCAGTTCGACGCTGATGGCAATCTGAAAAACTGGTGGACCGATGCGGATAAAAAGGCCTACGAGCGCCGAACGGATCTGGTAGTGAAAGAGTTCGACGCCTTCAAATCCATGCCGGATCAGAACGTGAACGGGAAGCTCACCCTGGGCGAGAATATCGCCGATCTGGGCGGTCTTAAGATTGCGTACGCGGCCTGGCAGAAAAGCCTGGGCAGCATGACAGCCGAACCTATTGATGGATACACCGGGCCCCAACGGTTCTTTCTGAATTTCGCCATCATCTGGCGCAACGTCATCCGCCCTGAAGCCCAGCGGGTGAGGCTCAACACCGATCCCCACAGCCCTGGACAGTTCCGCACCATCGGACCGCTCTCCAACCTCCCGGAATTCTTCACAGCCTTCGGCTGCAACGATGGCGATGCCATGAAGCGGGCGGAGGATGTTCGTCCGAGCATCTGGTAGAACCGTGTCTTGGATGGGCTGTGGGCGCTGGGCTGTAGACTGTGGGAAAAGCAGCATTCGGATAACAGCCAACTGCCCACCGCCTACAGCCCACCGCCACTTTTTCGAGACTTCCATGAACTTTCGCATCCTCTTGTTTTCCACCGCAGCTATGGTTCTCGCAGCAGAATCTCCCAGACCTGTGCTTGGCGTCGACCCCGCTTACATGAACAGGGCAGCGGCTCCGTGCGCGGACTTCTACGCATTCGCCAACGGGAGCTACGACAAGGTGGCGATTCCCGGTGCCTACGCAGCCTATGGCGTGAACCAGGAAATCGATGACCGCAATTGGGCCATTCTCCGCGACATCCTTGAAAGCTCGGCGAAGGAAACAAGGTCACCGAAGGGATCCGTCATCCAGCGCATTGGTGATTTTTACGCCTCCGGCATGGATGAGCCCACCATCGAAAAAGCGGGGACCACGCCATTGTCGGAGGCGATCAGCCGCATCAATGGAGTGAAAAAGCCAGCCGGCATCGCATCGTTGCTGGCTTGGATGCACAGCCACGGTGTGGGCGGCGGCTTCGCGTTTTTCGTGGCGGCCGACGACAAAGACAGCACCACGGAAATCGCTCGGCTCTACCAGGGCGGCCTGGGATTGCCGGAGCGCGAGTACTACTTCCGGACCGACGATGCCTCCAAGCTTCTCCGGGAAAAATATGTGGTCCATATCGCCCGGATTTTCGAGTTGGCCGGGGAACAGCCGGTTTCCGCCAAGATCGCTGCCGGGAAGGTCATGGCCTTGGAGACAAGACTCGCCGAGGCTTCCAAGCGGTTAGTGGACCTGCGCGATCCCGTCGCCAACTACCACAAGCTGAAGCGCGCGGAAATAGCCAGTCTCGCCATGGGATTCAACTGGCCCGAATACTTCAATGGCATCGCGCTGCCGGGCGCCCAGACGGAACTCCTGGTGGGCCAGCCAGAATTCCTGAAAGCCTTCGCCAAGCTCACGCTGAAGGTTTCACTCGAGGACTGGAAGGCCTATTTTCGTTGGAACCTGTTGAACGCAACGGCCTCGGAATTGAACCATGCCATTGAAGAACAGAACTTCGCCTTTTATGGCGCGACACTCTCCGGCCGCAAAGAGATGCTGCCCCGGTGGAAGCGCGTCCTGCAGGCCACAGACACCGCCATTGGCGAAGATCTTGGCCAGCTCTATGTGAAGCATGCTTTCTCCCCGGCGGCCAAAGCGCGGGCGCTGGAGATGGTGAAGTTCCACAAGGAGGCCATGCGGTTGAGCATCCAGAACTCCCCGTGGATGAGCGAGGAAACCAAAAAAGCCGCCTATAAGAAACTCGACACCATGGGCGCCAAGGTGGGCTACCCCGATACCTGGCGCGATTACTCGAAGCTAGAAATCCAGCGCCAGCCCTATGTGCTGAACGTATTGGCCGCACGAGCCTTTGAATTCCAGCGCCGCATGGCCAAGCTCGGCAAGCCCGTGGACCGGGCGGAATGGGGCATGACACCCCAGACCAATAACGCCTACTACAATCCGAGCCTCAACGAAATGGCCTTTCCCGCGGGCATCCTGCAGCCACCGTTCTTTGACGAGAAGGCCGACGATGCCGTGAACTACGGCGCCTTGGCTTCCACCATTGGCCACGAACTGACGCACGGCTTCGATGATCAGGGCCGCCAGTACGATGAGAAGGGCAACCTGAAGGATTGGTGGGCCTCCAGCGATGTTTCCGCCTTCAAGGAACGCGCGGACCTGGTGGTGAAGCAGTACGACGGATACGAACCGCTGCCCGGGCTGCATGTCAACGGTGCCCAGAGCCTGGGGGAAAACATCGCTGATGTGGGCGGCCTGAAAATTTCTTACATCGCCTACAAGCTCGCGTCGAAAAACAAGACGCTTAAATCCGTCGACGGCCTAACGCCAGACCAGCGCTTTTTCGTGGCCTTCGCCCAGGGTTGGCGCACCAATGTCCGCACTGAAAGCCTGCGCCTGCAGGTCACCTCCGATGTGCATTGCCCCATCCGGTTCCGAGTGCTCGGCCCCGTCACGGATCTGCCCGAGTTCCATGAAGCCTTCGATTGCAAGGATGGTGGCAAGCTTCCAGACGCCGCGGCCAAGAGTGTGTGGTAGGCCAGTGCGGCATTTGAACCTGAGGATAGGTGTGCTTCAGCAGTCGTGAGCGGATTGACCGACGTGAGAGCCCGGAAATCCTTGAGCCGGGTTTGAATCCGTAGGATCCTGGACCCTTGAATCCCAGACATCTCGCATCAACCTGTTTGCTTAGCCTGGCCTGCCTGCTTCCGCTGGCGGGACAGGAAGCCAAAGCGCCCGATCAGCCCACGGTCATCCAAGACCTGGAGGGCACGCAGAACATCAACCAGTCCCTGCGGGTGCTACCCGATCCCCACGGCGTATTGGATCCGGCGCAAGTGCTTTCGGGAACCCTTGACGCCCAATTCCAGCCGATCACAAAGCTGGATCCGGGCGTCAAGATCCACTGATTCCGGATCGTTCTGCGCAACTCGACGGCCTTCACAGATTGGGGCCTCCAGTTCGCCGTGAGTCCGAAGTTCACACTATACAGCCGCGATGCCTCCGGGGAACTGCGCATGGCCAGTAACGGCATGACTGTTCCTGCTTCACAGCGCGCTCTGGACACGCTTCCCAATATCGTCAGCCTGGATCTGCCGTCCGGCCGGACGCAGGCCTTCTACCTCCAGGCTAATTCCCCCATGGGGCATCTGGATGCGCAGGTCTTCCGGCTCTCCTACCTCCGCGCCAGGTTATTCCAGGATGCACTCGTGCTGGCTGGGACCCTGGCGTTGCTGCTGGTCATGGCCCTGTACAACCTGCTGCTGTTTGCATCTCTCCGGGATAGGAGCTACCTGACCTACTCCGCCTTCCTGGGTTGCCTGGGCGCCTATTTGTTGACCTTGTCGCCGATGGT
Source organism: Holophagaceae bacterium (assembly GCA_025358435.1). Lineage (GTDB taxonomy): Bacteria > Acidobacteriota > Holophagae > Holophagales > Holophagaceae > JANXPB01. The sequence continues at coordinate 38,756 of JANYJQ010000052.1, read as the reverse complement.
CTTTTATCTGGCCCACACCCTCAGGTCGCTGATCTCGATCATCACCTTAGCTGGCGCAGGTTCTGTCCTGCTGTTCATCCAATTCATCCGCCAATTCCTTCTGACCCGGAAGCGTTTCCCGTCCTGGGACCGGTTCTGGAGGTGGTACCGGGCGCCCATCGCCCTGATCCTGGCTGGCCGCCTCCTGGCTCCCGCCAGTTCCTGGCTGAGAATGGCCGAACTACTGCTTTTTTTCGTTGCGGCCATCCTGGTGCTGGTGTTCGCGGTCAAGGCGTGGCGGAGCGGGTTCGTTCCAGCCCGCCACTACCTGCAGGCCAACCTGGTCTTCATCGCCTTCTATCTCATCACCCTTGCGCCAAACCTCATGAAAGTGGATCTGGGCATGCTCCCGGATTTCAGCCTGCAGATTGGCATCGCCCTGCAGGTGGTGCTCTTCTCGCTTGCTTTGGGCGGCGATTCCGGATCCTGACGCTGGAGAAGGAGCAGCAGGAAAGGCAGCAGATCATCAAACTCCAACGCCTCACTGAAGAGAAGAACCTGGAGTTGGAGCGGAAGGTGCTGGCGCGCACAGAGGAACTGGCGCAGAGCTGGCCCGACCCCTTGCCACTAACCCTAGGGCACGCCACTGGCAGCGGCCGACACATGTCCCATGATTCCCTCAATCCCACGGCGCCACTCTGGCCAATGGGGGAATCCACTTGAATTCAACATTTTCGGGCCGGTGAAAAAATCAACTGCCCCGTTCTGCTTCCAAGAGGATGATCAGCCCTGCCGCATCCGTCTCAGCGTTCCCCTATTGATTCCATGAACTTCCAATAATTCATCGTCTGTCGCCTTCTGAATTTGCGCTGGCGTCAGGAAGCCAGCTTGATAAAGGGCCGCGGCGAGTTTTGGGCCGACGCCTTTCACCTTGGCTTCGAGGTGCGGACAGAACCACACTGAAGCCAGGTCCGGCGCCCCCTCGGGGTGGATATCGCTCGGACGCCTTAATGCCGCCACGAAGGGGCTCCATGCGGGGTTTTGAAGGTGCATGCGGTTGAATTTGCGCCCTTGTTCGATGGGTTCCAGACCACTTTCTGCGATGCCGCGGAAGGCTTTGAGGAAGGGCAGGATCAGCGATGGTTTCACGGGACCGACATCGCTCTCCTCATCCAACTCAAGGGGCTCCCAGCCAGCCGGAGCCGCGGGTTCAGAAACCCAGGTTCCAAATTCAATCGGGATTTCTTCCACTGTGGGGGCAGAACCTTCCGCCGCAAAGCGGCCATGGGATTGCAGCACCGAAAGGGGTGTCCAGAGGTAGAGCTTCGCATGGAACCGCAGTCCCCCCCGGAGTTTGGGCGCCGTGCTTCCCGCGACAAAGTTCACTTGGAAACCCGGGGAATTAGCGACCAGCGGGGGCTCCACGGGCTCCGCAAAGTCGCCTGGCCGCCGGGGAGCGCCAAGTCTTTTTTTCAGCCAGAGCAACATGGGCCATCCAGGTTCATTCGTTATACCCCAACACTTGATCAATGGAGGTTTGCGCGAGCGGGTGATAGCCAGGGCGGGCCAGCTTATAGATTTCCAGGGCGCGGCGCTTGCCGGCCGGTGTCTTCGCCAATTCCGAATAGAGAGGAAGGATGAATCTTCTGCGGCCAATGCCAGTGAGGTAGGCCTGTAGCCTGCCATCCGCCGGCGCGTAGCCATGGCGGATGGAGAGTTGCAGCCAAAGGAAGGCGATTTCGGCGTTGCCTGAATCCGTGAAATGAAAGGCCGCGTCCAATTCATTCATCCGGATCGGGCTGAGGCTCTCCGGCAGCTTCTGAAGGAAATGCTGCCATTCCTGCGTGGACCATTTCTGTACCCCGATCAACGAGGCCGTTGCCTTTCCCTCAAGCCAGGGCTTCATCCTGGACTCGACCAATTCAAAGGCATCACTCTGAGGCACCGCGGCACCCTCTGGCACGCCAGGCGAATAGAGCCAGGCTTGGACTGGCACCGGAACCTTCCTCTCCGGGGGCTCCTGCGGCAGGTGATTGTGAAAGTACACCTCGAATTCCGCGGTGGTGATGCTTCGAAACGCGAAGCGATGGAAGTAGGCCCGCAGGAAGGTATCGAAAGACTTGCGTCCATAGGCTTCTTCGAGAGTTCGAAGAAACAGGGCGCCTTTCTCATAGGCGATCTCGCTCGTGTCTTCGTCGGGATCGCGACCTTTCATAGAGAACCACAGCGCCGTGTCGCCTGCCGGCAGGGTATCCACCAGGTGCTGCAAAGTCCGGCGGCCCAGCATCGCTTCCATTTCAGCTTGGTGGCGGCCATAGACGGCTTCCACGATGCGGCGCTCCACGTAGGTGGTGACACCCTCGTTGAGCCAGACATCGTTCCAGGTGGCGTAGGTCACCAGGTTCCCGCTCCAGCTGTGGGCCAGTTCGTGCGCGATGAGGGAGACCAGGCTTTTGTCCCCCGCCAGGATGGTGGGCGTGGCGAAAGTCAGGCGCGGGTTCTCCATGCCGCCGTAAGGGAAGGACGGCGGCAGCACCAGGATGTCGTAGCGGCCCCAGGCGTAAGGCCCATAGAGCTTTTCGGTGGCCGCCACCATCTTTTCGGTGTCTTCCAGTTCCTTGGCCGCCTTGGGGAGGACAGAGGGTTCCGCATAGACGCCGGTGCGTTTTCCCAAGGAACGAAAATCCAGGTCGCCGATGGCGATGGCCATCAGGTAGCTTGGGATTGGATTGGGCATGGTGAAGCGATAGGTGCCCGTCCGCTTGGCGTTCGGATTGTTGTCGGCGCTCATCACGGCTCGAAGTTCATTCGGCGTGTGGATCACGGCGGAATAGGTGATCCGTATGCGTGGAGAATCCTGGCAGGGCACCCAGGAGCGGGCGTGGATGGCCTGGCTCTGGCTGAACATGAAGGGCAGGCTCTTGCCCGCGGTCTGCTCAGGCGTCAGCCATTGAAGCCCCGAGGCACCAGGACTGGTACGGTAGCTCACGCGCAGGAACCGGGATTCTCTGGAAAGAGAAACGGTGAGCTTGGAACCTAGAATCGGCTCCTTTGCCGCGAGGGTGTGGGTTTCGATCCTCCAGGCTTTGCCGTCCCTGGAGCTTTCTGCCTTTTCTATTTCCAGGTTGCGGGTGTCCAGGTCCACATGGTCCGCTGATTTGTCCACCAGCTTCAGTTGAAGCGTCGCCGTGCCCATCAGCACGCGCTTTTCGAAGTCGGCTTTCAAGTCCAGGGCGATGTGAGTTGTGAGCACCGCGGATGGATTGGCGTAGGAGTGGAAATCCTTCGCCGCTTCCAGTTTGTCCATGGCTTTTCCAACAGTGGGCATGGGCAATGGGGTGGGACGGCGGTCCTGGTCCTGGGCGAAAAGCAATGAGGTCAATCCGGCCAGAAGCAGACAACGAATGTGCATGAAGGATTCCTTGGGAATTTAGGATCGCAGTGAAGTCCATTCTTACACTTGAGGGACTATGGGGCGTGCCCGGCGAAGTCCTGAGTTGAGAGTCGAGAGTTGAGAGTCGCGGGGCCATCGGCATCGCTTCTCCCATCGGCCAGCCGAAACATCCAGGCTCCAGGCTCCGAACACCCGTGCCATCGATATGAGCCGTCTGAATTCCCGATACACGCTAGAGACGTGAAAGGAAACGGGTCAGAGCTGGGAGATTTTCTTCCAGAAAACTTGTGCATCATGCGTGAGCTGGAGAACGAGGGACTCGACCTGGGCCTTGAGAGAGGGCCGGCTCAAGGCCTCAGCATTGGCCAGAAGGGCAAGGATGTCAGCGGCATCCTGGGGACTGGTGGCCTCTAGCTTGAGCAGAATGAGGCCAAGGGGAGAGGCTACCGGGCAGGGGAAGGCTTCGGATTGTTCGCAGGATTCCAGGGCCAAGCGGGCAGACGCACCGCGTCCCAGGATCAGGTCCTGGCGTGGGGGGCCAGGGAATCGGACCACGCCACCAAGGGGATCTTCAAAGTCCCCTTTGGTAATACGAGGTGCCTCGCCTTCCCAGCCCGACCAGAGTGCGGGATTGAGGATGCGCGGGTCCAGCGTGAGCAAGTCCGCGTCTGCGGTATACCGCGCCACGCCCCAGGCTGCCATGGCCAATCCACCGATGAGGCAATAGGTGATGTCATTGCGGTCCAGCATGGAAGTAAGGCGGGTATCGAGCATCAGCCCTCTCCTTCTTCCTGTTCGGCCATGCATCGGCTTGGGCGTCTTTGCAGCCTCTTCAAGCGATCCCGGAATCGTAAAATCTCTGCATCGCTAGCCCCTGCCGGCAAAAGGTGACTCATCAACTTCAGCCCAGTACCCTCCCGATACAGTTGATCGCAGAGGGCCAGGGCCTCAGCAGGAGAGGGAAGGGGGTCCGAGCGGCGCACCCCTCCAGCGTAGGGCCTTCTGATCGCATACACCACTGGACGACGCCAGATCTGCAATCGAAAATCGGCAATCGCTAACTTGCGGACCAAATCCTGGCGCCTGCCGCCATCAGCTATGGGTCCTCATGGCCCTGACCAATTCCGTTTGCACGCCCGGCGCCGCGGCCACGACGTCGCCGCTTTCGAACCAGGTTTCGCCGCCCTGCCAGTCACTGATGCTGCCGCCGGCTTCCCGCACCAGCAGCGCTCCCGCAGCCATGTCCCAGGGTTTCAGGCCCATCTCGAAATAACCGTCGAAGATCCCGGCTGCCGCATGGGCCAGATCCAAGGCGGCTGAACCCGCCCGGCGCATGCCTTTGGCTCTGGGGAATATGTTACGAAAGGCCTCCAAAAAGATCGGGAAGCGATCGCCCAGTTGATACGCGAAACCCACCGCGAGAAAAGCGCCATCAATGCCAGGCTGTGCTGAAACATGCATGGGTTTGCCGTTCCAGGTAGCCCCCATGCCGCGCACCGCGACGAATTCATCGCCCTTCAAGGGGTCCAGCACACATCCCACGACCCCGCCATCCCCATCCCACAGGGCTACGGAGACGCACCAGTGGGGAAAGCCCTGGATGAAATTCAAGGTGCCATCCAAGGGGTCCACGATCCAGCGCCGCTCGGTGTCCCCGAAAGAACCGCCCTCTTCTCCTTGAAAACCGTATTGCGGAAACCTGAAATCCAGCACTTCGCGGATGGCCGCTTCAGCTTCCTTGTCCGCGATGCTCACGTAATCGTTCTTCGTCTTTTCATGGATGGATCCCGGTTCAAGCCTGCGGAAGTGGCGCAGCAGCACCTCACCGCCCACCCGGGCGGCATCCACGCAAGCTTCTCGTTGGGCATCAAACATGGATCACCATGCCTCCAATGAACCATACCGGACCCAGGGAATCACACTTCGTTTTGCCATCGCTTAATCTTGACCGGAGCGGTAACCTATTGAGCTGGAGCTGGTCATGCCGAAGGTCATCAACATCGAGCCCACGCCGAATCCCGATGCGCTGAAATTCATCGTGCAGCCCGCGATCCTGCGCAGCGGCACCCGCAGCTTCAAGGATTTCGCTTCAGCCGTCGGGGACCCGCTGGCTTCGGGCATCTTCGCGCTGGGCAAGGTGACGTCTGTCTTCTACATGGACCGCTTCGTCACGGTGAACAAGGAAAGCGGCTCCGAATGGACCGATCTCATCGACCCCATCTGCGAGGTGATTGAGGATTTGAAGACCGAGGAAGCCTCCGTGGGCGGCCACATCGCGGCGGGGCCGGATGCAGGTGACGACGAGACGCTGCGAAAAATCAATGACCTTCTGGACAACCGGATCCGTCCGGGCCTCGCCGGCGATGGCGGCGGTCTGGAAGTCATTTCCTTCGACGGGGCGGTTTTGCAAATCGCCTACCACGGCGCCTGTGGCGCCTGCCCCAGCTCGACCAGCGGCACTCTGCGGTACATCGAAGGGATGTTGCAGGAGGAAGTCGACCCCAATTTACGGGTGATCAGCTACTAATGGGCTTTCACCTGGTCTGAATCAAGACCTTTGAGCTCTCTTGGATGCCAAGACCATACCGAGAGGAAGTGGACGCGAATCTGCTGGTTATCCGTTACTCAGTGGAGTCCAGCGGCCTGTCCGCAGGTCATCCGGGGTCCGGAAGAAGATCAGCGCACCAAATCAATTTCCGCGAAACTAATATTTCATACCTTATTTTTCTTAGAACATCCCAGTTCCCTTGGACATCTAAGGGACTAGTATTCTCAGTAGGTATTGGTTGATCAGGTTTTCAGGAGGCACCCATGGAGTCGGAGTTCGAGGCCATCCAAGTGGGCCCGAGGCACCGCAACCACGAGGAGGCCGAAGATCATCTGAATGCCCTGTCTTCCATTCTTGAAAAATCCTCCGCGGATGCCACCCAGCTTTTTGGCCACTGTCTCAAACTGCTTGTGAAGCAGCTGAAGGTTGACCGCGCCGTCATGGTGCGCCATACGAATCTGGGTCTGGAAACCTTCTGGTGGGCCGAGGCAAAAAACCCTGGCCTGTCTAGCCCGATCCATGAACCGGAGCGGAGTTTCTGTCCTCGCGTGCTGGAACGCCCCAACCGTTCTCTTGTGATCAAGAATGCCGAGCAGGATTCCCACTGGTCCCATGAGCCTGGTTATATGGAATTGGGGATCTGCTCCTACATCGGCACAGCCCTGCGGGAGGGTGGCCGTCCCATCGGCGTGCTTTCGGTCCAGCATGGGGAACCCAAGGATTTTTCCAGAAGCTCCATCGCCCTGGTGAACGCCGTGGCCAATCTGTTGAGCCGGACCTTGGAAGTGGAGGCGCTGAAACACGAATTGCGCCTCACCAGGGACAGCTTGGATCTGACCTCGGCGGTGGTGGAGGACAGCGCGCTGCAAAGCCCCACTTCCGGACTGCCCAATCAGCGCTATCTGGAAGTCTGGCTGCGGGCGAACCTGTTTATGGCCCGGCGCCGGGGCGAGCCCATGGCGGTGGTGCTTTGGCATTGGCCCGAATCTCCGAGAAGGCGAAAAATCCATGGCCACATTTCAGCAAGCCTGAGGGGTGAGGATCTGTTGGTGGATATTGGCCGGGACCGGTTCCTCCTGCTTCTGCCGCATACCCCTCAAAATGGTGCTGAGATCCTGATCGAACGCATCCGGGAAGACATGGGCGAGATTGCCATGGGCGGTACGTTCTGGGAAACCGAGCTGGATGATGTCCAGCTCAATATGGCCCAGCATCGCTGCGAAATGGCGCTGAAAGAAAGCCAACAGAAACCGGACATGTCCTTCACCTGGCGGTTCCTGCGGCCCGAGGATGTGGAGAACCCTTGATCGGATTCTAAGACCGGTCGCAACAGACAAGCCCCAAGCGGCTATACACAACATCCAGGAGGAAGAATTCCGTAGTGTCGGCCCTCTGCAATAAGGCAATGATCCACATCATTCCCGCTGACCTCTAGCATAGGGGGATCATGACTCTGTTCGAGCCACCTCCATGGACTTTCAATCGGTCCAACAGGGTGCCCTAGGGCCTCTAGAAGCTGATCAACCGGTGCGGCCTTTTGAGGCCAGGCCTCGATCATGGGATGATGACTCTCTGCGGCACCGTTCGGGGGCCATGGATGGAGGTCGAGGTTGGATACACCGACACTGATTCGGGTCGCCCTGGAAGCTCTGGGTGGCGGAGGCCCGGAAAAACTTCCCACTCCGGGTACAGCCGAACTGAAACGGATGTACTCCCTCATGCACCTGGGCCGGGTCCTGGATGACAAGGCTCCCAACTATCTGAAGCAGGCCATTGGCTGGTCCTACCACGCTCCCTGCGCCGGCCACGATGGAATCCAATTGGCCCTGGGCCTCAGTTTCCGCGCTAGCCAGGATTACCTTTTCCCCTACTATCGCGATCTGATGACCTGCCTGGCGGGCGGGCTCACACCTCTGGAAATCATCCTGAATGGCATTTCCAAAGCGGCGGATACCGCGAGCGGCGGCCGCCATATGTCGAATCATTTCGCCAAGCCCGAAATCGGCATCCAGAACGTATCCAGCCTGACAGGCAACCACACCCAGCACGCCGTGGGGTTGGCCCGGGCGGTCAAGTACTACAAGTCCGATGCCATCGTCTTCAGCAGTCAGGGCGAGAGCTCTCTTTCCGAGGGCTACTGCTACGAATCCATCAATGGCGCCGACCGTGAAAAGCTGCCGGTCATTTTCGTGGTGCAGGACAATGGCTACGGCATTTCCGTGCCCAAGCGCGACCAGACCGCCAACGAATTCGCCTGCGAAAACTTCACCGGTTTTCAGAACCTCAAGATCATCAGGGCCGATGGCCTGGACGTCATGGATTCCATGCGGGCCATGCGGGAAGCCAGGGATTATGTCTGGACCGGTAGTGGGCCTGCCATGGTCTACGCCACCTGCGTGCGCATCGGAGCGCATTCCAATTCAGACAAACACGAGTGGTACCGCGATGCCTCAGAGCTGGCGGCGGCCAAGGCCGCGGATCCGCTGCCGCGCTTCCGCGCGTTCTGCCTGAAGAACGGTCTTGATGAAGCTGAGCTCAAAGCCATCGAGGCCGAAAACCTCGTCTCCTACAACGAGGCCTCAGAGAAAGCCATCAAGAGCGCCGATCCGAAGGCTGATAGCATCTTCGATTTCGTCATCCCCGAGGGCTGGAGTTCCGAAAAATTCCCCGATGGAACCCATCATGAAACGGGGGAGGCCGTCAGCCTGATCCAATCCCTCAATCAGACGCTGAAAGAGGAATTCCGCTCCAATCCCGACACCTTCATCTGGGGCCAGGACATGGCCAACAAGGAAAAGGGCGGAATCTTCAACGTCTCGAAAGGCATGCAACCGGAATTCGGTCCCGGCCGAGTCTTTAATGCGCCCATCGCCGAGGACTACATCGTGGGCACGGCGAACGGTTTTTCCCGTTTCAATGACAAGATCCGCGTGGTGGTGGAAGGCGCCGAATTCGCCGACTACATCTGGCCTGCCGCCGAGCAGATCGTGGAATGCAGCCACGAATACTGGCGCACCAACGGTCAGTTCACGCCCAATGTCACCATCCGACTGGCCTCCGGAGGCTACATCGGCGGCGGTCTGTATCACTCGCAAAACGTCGAAGCCTGGCTCACGAATCTGCCGGGCATCCGGGTGGTGGTGCCGGCTTTCGCCGACGACGCGGCGGGCCTGCTGCGCACGGCCATGCGCAGCAGGGGCTTGACGCTTTTCTTGGAGCCGAAATTCCTCTACAACTCGAAACTGGCCCAGGCTGTGGTTCCTAGCGATTTCGCGGTGCCCTTCGGCAAGGCGCGGGTCCGCAGCGTCGGCAGCGATCTCACGGTGCTGGCCTACGGAACGCCGGTCCACTTCGCCCTGGAAGCCGCCAGGAAACTGGAAGCCGAAGGCCGAAGCGTGGAAGTCATCGATCTCCGCAGTCTGAGCCCGCTGGATACCGAAACAATATTCGCTTCCGTGAAGAAAACCCATCGTGCGCTCATCGTGCACGAGGACAAGGTCTTCGGCGGTTTCGGCGGCGAGTTGGCAGCCCAGCTCGCCAGTGAATGCTTTTCCTGGCTCGATGCCCCCATCGAGCGGGTGGGCAGCACGTTCACACCAGTAGGATTCAACCGCATCCTTGAGCGCGCCACGCTCCCCAACACAGATCGCGTGCTGGCAGGGATGAGGAAAGTGCTGGCTTATTGAAATTCTGAAGGTACATCCAGAAAAGAGCTTCCCCTGGCTTCTTAAACCGTAACGAGGGACTGCTTGTAGGCCGATTCGAGGGTCGCGGCGATTTCTTCAGGTTCATGGCCCAGGAAATCCGTGCGCTGGAGCAGGTGGAGGAGCTGCCCATCCTTCAGGATGGCGGCCTGGGGCGAGCTGGGGGCGGCGCCCTCGAAGTATTCCCGGGCGGCCTGGGTGGCTTCCTTTTCCATCCCGGCGAAAACCGTGACTAGATGATCGAATTTCAGGCCCTTCTCCTTGAGTGCCAAGGTCAGGCCAGGCCGGGCCCCAGCGGCGGCACAGCCGCACACACTGTTCACCACCAGCAGTGTGGTGCCAGAGCGCTGCAGCGCCTGCTCCACCTGCGCGGGATTCAGCAGGTGTTCAAAGCCGATCTGAGTGAGCTCTTCACGCATCGGGGCCACCATGTGTTCGGGATAATTGGACATTCTGGGTGCTCCTTGACAGAGACTCAGTATACGCTATTTCCAGATCCTGGGCCTGGGTCCCGGGTTCTGAGTGCTGAGTCGAGAAGTTAAGTAGTTAAGAGGTCGAGAATCAAGAGCCAAGAGTCGAGGGTTGCGGGTCGAAAGCCGAGAAAATCTGATACGACGGAAACCGGACACTTCAACACTCGACTCTTCAACTCTTCGACTTTTCAACTCTTCAACTTTTCGACTCTTCAACTTGCCGACTTCCCACACCCCACAGCCATTTGGCGGCGACCCGCCTTGGGCATCACGTCATACTGGAAGATTGGGGTTTTCAGGGAACCCATTTCCACCCCAGGGGAGCAGACCATGAAGGATTTCTTCAAGCATCTCTTTGCCTCGCTGTTGGCACTGGCGATCTTCAGCGGCGCATTTTTCATTCTGTTCATTGCCCTTGCCGCCGCAGGCGGATCCAAGACCGTGGTGCCCGATAAGGCCGTGCTTGTCTTCGATCTCAGCACCAATATTCCTGATTCGGTGCGTGATGCTGAACCGGGAGAGGCCCTGCGGCAGGCATTGAGCGGCCGCGAAAATGCCACGCCGCTCTATACGCTCATCAAGGCGCTGGACCGCGCTGCCGCGGACAAGCGCATCGCGGCGCTCTATCTCACCGGCAATCCGGAGTCCACAGGCTATGGATCCGGGCCGGCGGCATTGAAGGAATTGAAGGAAGCCATCCAGCGCTTCACGGCGAGCGGAAAGCCGGTCGTGGCCTACAACGTGGGCTGGGGCAAGCGGGCCTACTATCTGTGCGCAGGTACCGGGAAGGTCATCGTCAATCCTTTTGGCGAGATGGAAATGACGGGCATTGCATCCCAGCCCATGTTCTTCGGCGGTGCTTTCCAGAAATATGGCATCGAGGTGCAGGTCACGCGTGTGGGCAAGTACAAGAGTGCTGTGGAGCCCTTTGTGCTCGACAAGATGAGCGACGCCAACCGCGAGCAGACCGCCAAGTATTTGGGTGACATTTGGGACGAATGGAAGGGCAGCATTGCTAAAAATCGCCACAAGAGCGCCGAGGACATCCAGAAGATTGCCGATGAGCAGGGGATATTGCTGGCGGCCGAGGCCAAAACCGCAGGTCTAGTGGACCAGATCGCTGCTGAGGATGAAGTGCTGGACCAATTGAAATCGTTGGCAGGGAAGACCGCCAAGGACAAGGAATTCCCGCAGGTTTCCATGGATGAATACGCGGGCCTGCCGGCCGAACCCCAGAAGGGTAAGAACCGCATCGCGCTCATCTATGCCGAGGGCGAGATCGTGGATGGCGATGGCGACGGCAGCCAGGTCGGCGGCGACAAGCTGGCGCGGGAGCTCCGCAAGCTCCGCCTGGACAAGAACGTGAAGGCCGTGGTGATGCGGGTCAACAGTCCCGGGGGCAGCGCATCCGCCAGCGATCTGATCCAGCGGGAAGTGATCCTCACCAAGAAAGAGAAGCCCGTGATCATCTCCATGGGCTACGTCGCGGCCTCGGGTGGCTACTGGATTAGCACCTACGGCGACCGCATCTTCGCCGAACCCAACACCATCACCGGCTCCATTGGCGTGTTCGGCCTGCTGCCCAATGTGAAGAAGCTCGCCAATGAGCACGGCATCACTTGGGACGAAGTCGCCACCAGCAAACTGGCCAACCCCATGACCCTGGCCCGGCCTAAATCCGAATTCGAACTGGCCCGCATCCAGGGCGTTGTGGATTTCATCTACGATCAGTTCCTGTCCAAGGTTTCCGAGAGCCGCCACATACCTAAGGCCGATGTGAATGAGATCGCCCAGGGTCGCGTGTGGAGCGGTCAGGAAGCTCTGAAACTGAAGCTGGTGGATGAGCTGGGCGGCCTCGAGGACGCCATCCGCTACGCCGCCAAGAAAGCCAAGATCGAAAATGACTACCGCGTGGATGGTCCCGGCGTCTCGAAAAAGCCCCTCGAGAAATTGATGGAAGCCCTGGGTGGAGAGAAGCAGCGCAAACTCGCCAAGGGTCCCGCGGAACAGGTGATGGCCGAATTCCAGCGCCAGGTGAAGATGCTCACCTCCCTGAATGATCCCAAAGGCGTGTACGCCCGGATGCCCATGGATATTTCAATCAGGTGAAGTGGTTCAGATAAACCAACTGACTACGCGCGGAACCTTGCCTCGAAATCGCCTTTCGGCGATTTCGAGGCAAAAATGCGCGCGTAGTGTTTTTATCTTTAGGCCGACTCAGGCCGCCAGCCTTGCAGCACCCGCATGTAGCTGGCGCGATGGAAGGCGTGGGGATTGGGGACTTTTGCCAGGCTCATGCTGCCGAGGCCTTGGCGCAGGCTTTCATATTCGTGCTGCTCCAGCCACTCCTCCATGCCTTCGCGAAGGGTCTGAAGATAGGAAGGTCCGTGCTGGAGCAGGGTGGAAACCACCTGAACGCATGAGGCGCCCGCGAAGACCGCTTTCACTGCGTCGGAGGAATCGTGGACGCCTCCGCTGCAGGCCAGGCTTCCCTTGAACTGGCCATGCAGAATCGCCAGCGCGTTCAGTCGAAGCGGCAATTCGGTGGACTTGGAAAGCAGGAGCTTGGGCACCAGTTCCAACTGCTCCAGATCAAAATCAGGCATGAGTATCCGGTTGAACAGCACCAGGCCATCGGCTCCGGCGGCCTGGAGCTTTTGGGCGAAGTTCGGCAGAGAGCTGAAGAAGGGGGAAAGCTTAATCGCGACAGGGATCTTCACGCGGGTCTTTACGGCTCGCACCATGTCTACGATCCGCTGCTCAAGGACTTCAGCGGTTTGCAGGGGGTCTGTGGCGATCTCGTAGACATTCAATTCCAAGGCATCGGCGCCAGCCTGTTCCATGAGCCTGGCGCCGTCCAGCCATCCGGTGGCGGTGGTGCCGTTCAGAGAGGCGATGACGGGCACCGACACGGCTTCTTTGATGCGATGGATTTGTTCCAGGTAGGCGCTTGGGCCCAGCTTGAACTCGCTGGGTTCTGGAAGATACGACAGGCCTTCGGGGTTGGCGTTCGCATGCAGTTCCAGGTCCCGCATGGTCCCGACATACTCGCGTTCGATCTGTTCTTCGAAGAGCGAGTGCATCACGATGGCGGCGCTGCCTGCGTCCTCCAATTCCCGGACTGCGTCCAGGTCATCCACCAGCGGAGATGCACCGGCCATGAGTGGATGCGGCAGTGACAAACCGAGGTAGGTTGTGGATAGATCCATGATGTTCCCCTAAATCGTTGGCGTGGGAAGGGTGCTCGAGTCCAGCCGGGATAGTTTTTCATAGGCCGCGTAGCGACGCGCGTTTTCCTCGGTGGCTTCAGCCATCATCAGTTTGAAGGCTTCAGGATGTTGTTTTTCCACGATCCGAAACCTGGCCTCGTTGCTGGTGAACCGGCTCAGTTCGCCTTTGGGCGCGTTTGAATCCATGGCCAGGGCGCTGAGGCCTTGATCGAGCCGTCTCGGATCGTAGCGGAACAGCGGCCAGTAGCCGGTTTCCACCGCCATCTTGGACTGTTCGCCGCTCATCGCGAGATCGTAGCCGTGGGCAATGCAGGGGCTGTAGGCCAGGATGAGGCTCGGACCGGGGAAGGACTCGGCCTCTTGGATGGCCCGCACAGTCTGGGCGTCTTTGGCTCCGATGGCCACCTTCGCGACGTAGACATGGCCATAGCTCATGGCCAGCAACGCGAGATCTTTTTTAGGCGTGGTCTTGCCGCTCACGGCGAATTTCGCCGCAGCCCCCATGGGTGTGGATTTAGAGGCTTGGCCGCCGGTATTGGAGTAGACCTCGGTGTCCAGCACCAGGATGTTCATGTCGAGACCTGATGCCAACGCATGGTCCAGGCCACCGTAGCCGATATCGTAGGCCCAACCATCCCCGCCGATGATCCACACGCTTTGCTTCACGAAGTGGTCCGCCAGTTCCAGAAGTTGCATCGCGGCGGGATCTTTGGACGAGCCCAACCGGCTTCTCAAATCGGTCACGCGTTCACGTTGGATCCGGATGCCAGCCTGATCCAGCTGGGTGGCATCCAGAAGGCCGTGGACCAAGGTTTCGGGCAACAGGGAAGTCTGGCGGACGAGCAATTCCCTTACCTGTTCCGCCTGCTTCTCCACGGCCAGGCGCATGCCATACCCAAACTCGGCGTTGTCCTCGAAGAGACTGTTGGCCCAGGCGGGGCCGCGGCCTTCTTTGTTCACGGTGTAGGGTGTGGTGGGCAGATTGCCGCCGTAAATGGAGGAGCAGCCCGTGGCGTTGGCGATCAGAAGCCGGTCGCCGTAAAGCTGGGTCAGAAGCTTGATGTAGGGCGTCTCGCCGCAGCCCGAGCAGGCGCCGCTGAACTCGAACAGGGGTTCCAGGAACTGCGTGCCTTTCACATCCAGCTTCACGGCTTCGCTGTCCACCTGGGGCAGGTCCAGGAAGAACGCGAAATTCGCAGCCTCGCGCTCCCGGAGGGGCGCCTGGGGCACCATGTCGATGGCCTTGTGCTTGGGGTTGCTCTTGTCCTTGACGGGGCAGATCTGCACACAGAGCGTGCAGCCCGTGCAATCCTCCGGGGCCACCTGGATGACGTATTTCTGGCCTTTGAATTCCAGGCCTCTGTAGTCCGTGGAAGCGAAGCCCTCGGGCGCGCCGGAGAGCGCAGCGGGCTCGAAAACCTTCGCCCTGATGGCCGCGTGCGGACAGATCAGCGCGCACTTGTTGCATTGGATGCAGATGCCGGAATCCCATTCAGGAATCTCTTGGGCGATATTGCGCTTCTCCCATTTCGCGGTGCCAGTGGGCCAGGTGCCGTCCGGCGGGAAGGCGCTCACAGGGAGCCTATCTCCGAGGCCTTGAAGGATGAGGGCGCTCACCTGTTTGACGAAGTCCGGCGCGGCATCTGGCACCACGGGCGGACGACGCCGGTTCGAATTCGGCGCGGCGGGAACTGTGACTTCATGCATATGCGCCAAGGCTGCGTCCACGGCCTCGAAATTCCGTTTAACAAGCGCTTCGCCTTTTTTAGCATAGGTCTTTTCAATGGCGTGCTTGATGGCTTGGATCGCTTCAGCCTGCGGCAGCACCCCCGAGATGGCGAAGAAGCAGGTCTGCATGATGGTGTTGATGCGGCCGCCCATGCCGCTTTCCTTGGCGACCTTGTAAGCGTCGATGGTGTAGAACTTGATGTGCTTCGCGATGAGCTGTTCCTGCATTTCGAAGGGCAGGGTGGCGAAGACTTCCTCGGGCGCCGTGGGGCTGTTGAGCAGGAAGGTGGCGCCATCCACGGCTTCAGTCAGCATGTCGAAGCGGTCCACGAACTGGGGTTGGTGGCAGGCGACGAAGTTCGCGGTGCGGACCAGATAATGGCTGCGGATGGGATCGGGCCCGAAGCGGAGATGGCTGATGGTGATGGCGCCGCTCTTCTTGGAGTCGTAAACGAAGTAGCCCTGGCCGTGGTTCGGAGTTTCCTCGGCGATGATCTTGATGCTGTTCTTGTTGGCGCCCACGGTGCCGTCGCTGCCCAGACCGTAGAATAGGCAACGGGTCACATTGGCTGGCTCCACGTCGAAGGCCTCGTCCACCATCAGGCTGAGGCCCGTGACATCATCATTAATGCCCACGGTGAAGGAGCGCCGTGGCTTGGGTTTGCTGAGTTCGTCGAACACGGCCTTCGCCATGGCTGGAGTGAATTCCTTGCTCGAGAGGCCGTAGCGGCCGCCGATGAGGCGCGGTTCCTGGAGCAGGGGGCTCCAGCCTTCTTCGTGGGCTTCGCGAAGGGCCGCCGACACATCCAGAAAGAGCGGCTCCGCGGGTGCGCCGGGTTCCTTGCAGCGATCCAGGATGGCAATGGACTTCACCGATGTGGGCAAGGCCGCCACGAAATGCTGCACGGAAAACGGGCGGTATAGGTGCACTTTGAGCACGCCGATCTTCTCGCCATTGCCCTTGGCCGAGGCCGCCCAATCCACGTATTCCTGAACGGTCTCCGCGCCCGAACCCATGATCACGACGACGCGTTCCGCCTGGGGATGCCCCTCGTATTCGAAAAGCTTGTAGGCGCGCCCGGTGAGGGCCGCAAGATGGTCCATTTCCTGCTGAACGGCTTCGGGAAGCGAAGTGTAGTATCCATTCGCAGCCTCCCGGGCCTGGAAGAAGGTGTCGGGATTGGCGGCGGTTCCCCGGATGACAGGGTGGTTTGGGCTCAGGGCCCGGGCCCGGTGCGCAGCCACCCATTCATCTTTGACCATGGCCCGCAGGACACTGTCGTCCAGCAATTCGATCTTGGCCACCTCGTGGCTGGTGCGGAATCCGTCGAAGAAATGAAGGAAGGGCACGCGGGTGCGGAGCGTCGCCGCATGGCCCACCAGTGCCATGTCGTGGGCCTGCTGGACCGAATAGGAGGAGAGGATGGCAAAACCCGTCTGGCGGGCAGCCATCACATCGGCATGGTCGCCGAAGATGGAAAGAGCATGGGTGGCGACGGTGCGGGCCGCCACGTGCATGCAGAAGGGTGTCAATTCCCCGGCGATCTTGAACATGTTCGGAATCATCAGCAACAGTCCCTGGGAGGACGTGAAGGTGGTGCTCATGGACCCCACTTGCAGGGCGCCGTGGACCGCACCCGCCGCACCAGCCTCGCTCTGCATCTCCGCAACCTTCGGAACGGTGCCCCATATGTTCCGTTGGCCTGCCGCGGACCATTCATCGGCCAGCTCCCCCATGGTGGATGAAGGCGTGATCGGATAGATCGCGAGGACTTCGCTGAGCCGATGCGCTACCGATGCAGCAGCTTCATTTCCATCGATGGTGACCATTTGTCGCGTGTCCATAGGAACTCCAGAGCCATTCCAGACTTTCCATCTGGAAGCTTCTATAGCTTCACCCTGTTAACTCGCGCCTTCAAGTGATGCAGGCTAATCCGTGAGCAGGGTCACAGGCTGTAGGTCGAGAGTCAAGAGTCGAAAGTTAGGTGCGGCGCTATTGGAGATCCAGGATTCCTGGCGGTCCATCCAGATCCAGGTGTTGATTGTCCAGATCCACGTTCCACCAAGCTTTGATGTAAGGGACTTCGCGCAGGCCCGCGCGGCCAGGGCGCAGATCCCGGATCATCACCATGTCATAGCCCATGGGTGTGGGGGAAAGATACACGACCTCGCCTATTTTTTGGCCGCCTGAGAAAACACCGCAGCCGATCCATTCGTGCCGGAAACTTTCACCTGCCGCCTTGGTTGCCAGCGTCTCCGGCATCCATAGCGCCCAGCCCTTGAAGGGCTCGGCCGCCGTGCGGTCCGGAATGCCTTCAAAGGCCACGCAAGGGCGCTCCTGTTGCCAACGGAACAGACTCACTTTGATATTTCTGGCGGGAGGCTCCGGGCTGGCCGTCCCCTCCAAGTTCAGGGATGGAGGCGCCAGCACCAGGCCATCCAACGTGGGCAGCCGCCCGGGCTCATCCATGAGCGAATGGAACAGGAATTCACCCTTCAATCCCTGCACTTTCGCCAAGTGGCCCAGCAGCAGCATCAGGCTTCCGTTGAGGATGCAGGATGGTCAGCTCGAGGTCGCCGCAGCCTGTCCTTATCGTCTTCGTCGAATAGCTCAAGGTTCACGAGAAGGCCATGCTTCTCGCCCGCTGCCTGCACCAGAGTGCGCAGCGATGAGATCATGCGCCCGCTCTTGCCGATGATGCGTCCGCGATCCGCTTGCTCGGCGAAAATCATCACCTCGCGTTTCTTGCCAGCCTCACGGACCTCGATGCGCAGAGCTTCCGGATGGTCGATCATGGGGCTCAGGACATCTTTGAGGAAGGCTTCGAAATCTGCGGTCATGACGTCCCCACTAAAAAAACCGGACCCGATTGTGCACCATGTGCAGACGGGCCCGGTTTCAAGATGCTTTGGTTGAAAAGCTTAGATAATCGCGTGCTTCTTGAAGAGGTCCACCACCGTCTTGGAAGGGCTGGCGCCTTTGGCGATCCAGGCCTTGGCCTTGTCGGCGTCGATGCGGACCGTCTCGCCGGAACCTGCGATGGGGTTCACAAAACCCAGCACCTCGATGGCCTGACCCGTGGGGATGCGATCGTTCTCGCTGACGACGATGTGGTAGAAGGGGCGCTTCTTGGCGCCGTTACGGGCTAGACGGATGGAAAGCATGGGCACTCCTTGAGCGGATCAGTTTATCCCGGGATTGGAGATTTCCCAAGGGGAAATTCCGGGTGGCGAGGTGGCGAGGGGTAAAGCAGTGAGGTTTAAGATCGAAGCGGCCCGGTGGGGCCGCGCCATTTCAACAGCGCGCCGTAGGCGCCGCGAGACAACCCCACAACCTCGCCACCCCATGCCTCACCACCTCAGAACGGCATCCCCATGCCACCACCCTTTATGGCCCCGGCCATGCGCTGCATCCTGGACATGAATTTCGGGTCGTTCATCTGGGTCATCATTTTTTTCATTTCCAGGTACTGCTTGATCAATTGATTCACTTCCTGCACGGAGCGGCCTGAACCGCCGGCCACCCGGCGTTTGCGCTTGGCATCCAGCAGGTTGTGGTTGGCCCGTTCCATGGGCGTCATGGAATCCAGAATCGCTGTCAGGTGCTTCATGCGCTTGTCAGTGGCCAGGTTCGCCATCTGTTCCTTCTGCTCTTTGGAAACGCCGGGCAGCGGCAGCATGCCCATGATCTTGGTCATGCTGCCCAGTTTCGAAACCTGCTGGAACTGCTGGCGCATGTCTTCGAGCGTGAACTGGTTCTTGGCCATGCGGTTGGCCAGGCGCTCGGCATCTTTCTCGTCGATCTTGTCCTTGGCGTGCTCGATCAAGCTCAGCACATCGCCCATGCCAAGGATGCGCTGGGCCATGCGATCGGGATGGAAGCGCTCCAGGTCATCGAGCTTCTCGCCCGACCCCAGGAACTTGATGGGCTGGCCCGTGGCCTGCTTAATGCTGAAAGCCGCACCGCCACGGGTGTCTCCGTCCGTCTTGGTGAGGATGACGCCCGTGATGCCTAACTGCTCGTGGAAGGACCCGGCCGATCTCACGGCGTCCTGGCCCGTCATGGCATCGGCAACGAAAAGAATCTCGGAGGGTTCGCAAGCGGCCTTGATCCGGGAGAGCTCCGCCATCAAGGTTTCATCCAGATGCAGGCGTCCCGCGGTATCCAGGATCACCACATCCCAGCCCTTAATCCTGGCTTCTTTCACCGCCGCCGTGCAAATCTCGATGGGGTCTTTGTTTTCGTGATGGAAGCTCGGGATGCCCGCATCCTTGGCGACCACATGCAACTGTTCGATGGCGGCGGGGCGATAGACATCCGCCGGCACCAGCAAGGGCGAGCTGCCGTTCTTCTTCAGGAATTTCGCCAGCTTGCCGCAGGTAGTCGTCTTGCCTGCGCCCTGAAGGCCCACCACCATCACCACCGTGGGCGGCTGGGTAGCGAAGTTCAGCGGCTTTTCATCCGCCTGGCCGCCCATGATCTCCACAAGCTCCTTGTGGACGATGTCGATGAAAGCCTGGCCGGGATTCAGCCCTTGGAGCACTTCGGCGCCGAGCGCTTTTTCTTTCACTCGGCCAAGGAAGGTCCGCGCCACTGCCACATGCACGTCGGCTTCAAGCAGGGCCATGCGGACTTCCCGCAAGGCCTCGTCGATATTGGATTCCGTGAGCTTCGACTGGCCCCGGAGGGTCTTCATGGCCTTGCTTAATTTTTCAGTGAGGGAATCGAACATGCGGCATCCAGAGCCAGTCGCGGCCAATCCTCCATTCTATCGCCTGCGTGCTGATTGGCAGACTGAAAAGGAGCCACGAACCCGCTCAGCCGGGAAGGGATATTTAGCCAGGATGAAGGGGATTAAAGAGGATGAAGCCAAATAAATCGAGTTTTTCCATCGCATGCATCCCCTTCGTCCCGGCTAAGTTTTCCATTTCATTCGTGGTTTTTATTAGTGTGGCTTCATGGCTGCCTTGACTGCTTCAATGGGACCCGGAGCCTTCATGACCAATCGCCTTGCTGAAAGCCTCAGCCCTTATCTGCTCCAGCATGCCCACAACCCCGTGGATTGGCGGCCCTGGGACGCGGCGGCGCTGCAGGAAGCCAAGGATATGGACCGGCCGATATTTCTTTCCATCGGCTATAGCGCATGCCACTGGTGCCAAGTGATGGAGCGGGAGTCCTTCGAGAATCCAGAGGTGGCGGACATCCTGAACAGCCATTTCATTCCCATCAAAGTGGACCGCGAAGAACGGCCGGATCTCGATGACCTTTATATGGACGCAGTGCAGATATTGACAGGCCACGGGGGGTGGCCCATGAGCGTCTGGCTCGCGCCGGATCTGCGGCCCTTCTACGGAGGAACCTATTTCCCGCCCCAGCCGGTACGGGGCATGCCCGGCTTCATCCCGCTGTTGAAGCGCATCGCAGAACTGTGGAAGGAGAAGCGTTCGGATGTGATCGGGCAGGCTGCGGAATTGACCAACGATCTGGCACGGCAGGCGAGCCTCGCGGTGCGGGAAGCTCGAGATTCCTTGCCTGATGAAAGCGTGTTTGAAAATGCGCTTCAACAACTGCGCAGCAGTTTCGATCCCGGCTGGGGTGGTTTTGGCGGCGCGCCGAAATTCCCCGGCCACATGGCCATCGAACTTATTTTGCGTCGGGGTTCCGAGGCAGATCAGAGCATGGCGATCCGGACGCTGGACGCCATGTGGGAAGGCGGGATGTACGACCACCTGGGCGGCGGCTTCTCCCGCTACAGTGTGGACACGCAATGGCTGGTGCCCCACTTCGAAAAGATGCTCTACGACAATGCGCAGCTCATCTGCTGCTACCTGGCGGCATTCCAGAAAACGGGCGATGAAAAATATGCGTCCATCGCAGCGGAGAGCCTGGACTACTTGCTGCGCGACATGCTGGATGAATCCGGTGGCATCCATTCTTCCGAGGACGCCGACAGCGAGGGCGAAGAAGGCAAGTTCTACGTCTTCACACCAGAAGAAGCGCGAAAGGTTCTGGGCGATGATGCGCCGAGGTTCTGCGAAGCCTATGGCATCACGGCCAAGGGCAACTTCGAGCATGGCGCATCGGTGTTGCACCTCTTTGATCGCGGCGCGGGTTCCACGAAGGGCCCGGAAGCCGCCTTCAGCGTGCTGCGTGAAAGGCTGCGTAGTGTCCGCGACCTCCGGATCCGCCCTGGCAAGGATGACAAAGTGCTGGCGGCCTGGAATGGTCTTGCGCTTTCGGCATTCGCCCGTGGGGCCCAGGTATTGGGTGCTGAACGCTACTTGGAAGCCGCAATGGCTTGCGCGGAATTCATCCAACGAGAACTTTGGAAGGACGGCGTCCTGCTTCGCGTCTATCGCCAGGGCCGCGCCCATACACCAGGTTTTTTGGAAGATTACGCCACCGTGGCGAATGGATTGGTGGATGTCTATGAAGCGTGTTTCGAGGCCCGCTGGCTGCGGTTGGCGGAGCAGGTCGCTGAGGCCATGCGCACTAAGTTTGAAGATGCCAAAGATGGCGGATTCTTCAGCACCGAAGTAGGCATGAAGGATCTGTTGTTCCGCCAGAAACCGAGTTTCGACAACGCGCTGCCCAGTGGCAACACCCTGGCGACGACGGCATTGCTTCGTCTCTCCAGGCATCTTGAACGGCAGGATTTCAGAACTTCGGCAGAGCGCGTTCTGACTTGTTTCACCCCCTGGATGCAGAAAGCTCCCCGTGCCTTTCCTGGCATGATCAATGCTCTGGATTCAGCCCTCCGAACCCAGCTGGGAATTGTGATTTCAGGTGATCTGAAGCAAGCCGTGAACTTGCTTGCTGAAGTCCACAGGATGTTCATTCCTCATCGCACTCTAAGTTGGACTGGCGCTGATCCGGCGCTTCCTTTGCATCAAGGAAAAGGCGCGATGGGCGGCCCTCCACTGGTTTTCGTTTGTGAAAAAAATTCATGTGCGGCACCCGTTGGGGATGCATTGGAATTGAGATTATTACTGCTCCAAACTTCTCCCAAAATTTCCCCTTGAGCGCGGCTCTGGATGACTCATCTTGAAGCTTGAGATCGCAGAACTAAGCGATCTTAAACAAGGGGGCGGCCATTCCCTGCCTGCCCTTCCAGCATGCGGATATTCTAGGTACCGCAGAGCTGCGACCCAAACAAGGGCACCCTTCGGTGCCCTTCCTTTAGGGGCCGTTACACCTTGGCCAGCGTTCTTCTGGCCAAGGCGTTACGGCCCCTTATGTCGGCCAAAACGTCCCACGCGATGGATGGTTCTCCGGCCAAAATCGAAGCCGTTGCGGCGCCCATCACCGATCACAGGCCGACGCGATGGATGATGGTCCGAGGCAAGCTCGAACTTCGTGGATGGTGCTCTGAGGCGAGTCGAAGGGCCTTATGGCCCCAAAGATCGGACTTAGGACCAGGCTGCCTAAGTCCGACACCAGTGGATTGCCTGCCAAGCAGAACCAGTTTGTTGCGATTCCTGGTCCGTGGGAATAGCTACTTCTCTTCTTCGAGATTCCGCTTCAGCATGCGCAGCGCTAGCCGCACCTGCAGGATGATCGGTCGGGCTGCCAGGAAGCAGAGGAAGGCGGCCAGCGGCACCGTCACCTTGAAGCCGATGTAGTGGAATCCTAGCGCGCCCACGGTTCCGCCGATGAAGAAGGAGACGAGGATCAGCAGGTAGAGCCGCAGTTTGGAGCGGTTGGCTTCGATGCGTTCCAGTTGGGGATCCTTGTTCACGTTGACATAGGTCAGCTTGCTCAATTCGATGCCGATGTCCGTCACTGTTCCCGTGAGGTGCGTCGTGCGCACCGCGGCGCCGCTGATGTTCGTGGTCAGGGAATTGTGCATGCCCATGATGAAGCAGAGCAGGGCGACGGTTTCAGGCAGGTGGAAGCGGATGCGGTCCTGGAGACTGCCGCCCATGAAGCCGAAGACCAGCAGCAGAACTGCTTCTGCGAGGAGGCTGATGGCGTAGCGGCTGGGCAGCTCACGGCGTTTTCCGAAGCTCAGGAGGGTTGTGGACAGAAAGGCCCCACCCATGAAGAAGAGGATCATGGCAAGGGCCGCGAGGGCCGTGAACACATCACCCTCCGCCGTGTTGTCGGCCATGGAGGACACGATTCCGGTCATGTGGGAGGTGTAGTGGCCTACAGCGAGGTAGCCGCCGGCGTTCACGGCCCCTGCGATGAAGGCCATGCACCAGGCCAGCTGGCGGTTCATCGCCGCCGTGCGCAACGCCCCTTCCTTGGTGAAGATCCCCGACTGCAGCGGCAGCGTGGCCACCGCGCGGTCCAGAACCGCCTGCAGGTCAGCCTGCAGATCCGCTTGCATATTCTCCGCGTGCGGGCGATGCCGCAGCACCCAGCGGCCGTAACGCTTTGCGATCAGGAACAGGTAGCGGGGGACCCGGCGCAAATCAGCTCCGCCGCGTGGCCAGCAGATGGCCAATCGCCACTGCGGCGGCGTCGGCGGCGTCTGCGGCCAGGGGTGCCTTCAAGTTCAGGATGGTCATCACCATTTTCCCGACCTGATTCTTGTCGGCCCAGCCGTAACCGCTGACGGCCTTTTTCACCTGCATGGGGTTGTAGTCGCCCACTGGCAGACCATGCAAGGCGCCCGTGAGCAGGATGCCTCCGCGGATCTGGCCCAGCTTGATGGCCGTGGCGCTGTTCTTCTCCACGAAGGGCGATTCCACCGCCATGAACTGCGGATGATGCGCGGCGATGACCTCTGAAAGTTTCAGATGGATGCCGTGAATCCGGTCAGAGAACTCCGAGCCCCGCGGTGAGCGGATGACGCCCGCCTCCACCAGCTCCATCCGCGATCCTAGCCGCGACACCACTGCCCATCCGCAAGACAAAGAGCCGGGGTCCACGCCGAGGCAGATGGAGGGAGTTGCCATGGGAATGGGCATGTAGTGATGCTACCGCCTTGGGCCTTGGTCCAGAATTTCTGTGTGGTCGCGAGTTTCTTGTCAGGCATTTTCGCTTACCTGAGCAGAGGGTTCATAACGCGGCGACCCGATTGCGGCCCTCCTCTTTGGCCAGATAGAGTGCCGCATCGGCCTGGGCGATGGTCTCTTCGATGCTCCGGTCGGCTAGGTGCTCAGCCACCCCCAGAGACAGGGTTACTTGGATCCGCGAGCCATTGTGTTCGATGACCAACGCAGAGATCGCCGAGCGCGCTGACTCGGCCACATGCACCGCCCCCTCTTTCCCCGTGTCCGGCAGCAGGAGGAGGAACTCCTCTCCTCCCCATCGAGCGGCCACATCCTGGCTTCGCACGGTGGAACGGATGGCATCTGCCACGGCCTTCAGCACGGCGTCGCCCGCTGCATGTCCCAGGGAGTCGTTGACGCGTTTGAAGTGGTCCAGGTCAGACAACACGATGGAGACGGTCCGCCCCGACCTGCGGCTCCGCACAAGCGCGCCGTCGCTGGCTTCGAGCAAACCCCGGCGGTTCGGCAACCCCGTGAGCGAATCGGTTCGGGAGGCCTCTTCTTCACGACCGAAGCGGTTGATGAGGGAGCGGGTGGAGGTCAGGAAAAGGACGATGAACCCCACGATGGGCAGCCCGGTGGGGATGGGGGCGAAGTGAAACTCCTTCATGAGGTCGAGGATCAGGCACGCGGTAAGGACCAGGAAGCCTTTCGCCACCATGCTCGGATCGCGGCCACCTTCCCTGGCTGCACGGAATGCGCGCGCCATGGCCCAGCCAAGGAGAACGAAGCAGCCCAGGAGGAGAAGAGGCATGAGCTGAGGAAGCAGAAGTCCCGGGACGGGAGCCAGCATCAACACGAATGCCTGGAGAACGCGGGCGATCCGGCCCGGTTGTTTGTGACCGAGTGAGCAAACCAGCTCGAACAGGCACACCGTGGCCACCGCAACCCCGATTCCGTTGAGCGACTCAATCCATGGGGGAGTCGCAAGTCCAAGGCGGCGGACCACCATGCCCGTGATGTCCACGATGAGCGCGCCTGCGCTGGAGCCCGCCAGCCAGAGGTGGCCCATGCGATCCCGGCGGCGGATCCATAGATCTAAATTGATCAGCCCGAATACCAGGTAGACACCCGCCCCGAATGCCTCCCACAATTCCACGGGCGACGCCATCATCGATCCGATCACATGGTCGAGAGTGCCCAGCATCCCCCCTCCTTCGCTCTTAGCCTACTCCTCCACCGCCGACTCCACCCTCCGGCCCGTGAACGTGCGCGGCGGGTCCGGCGGCCGCATCTCTTCCCCGGATTGGACGGGGATTTCTGGCCAACCACCAGAGCTCCGTCTCAACTGGCATGAAGTGGAATGTTGCTGACGAGACGTTCTCTGCCATCGCCGCGCCCATGGGCCTCAACAGTTCCACTCCAGACCGGGGTGTCATGATTCAATGCAGGGTCGGGTTCTGATTGGACAACCTGCCATGACCCTCCGCTCCAAATTCCTGGCGAGCAACCTCGCCATCGCCGCCCTCGTCTGGGTCGTCGTCCTCGTTTCGCTGTGGGCCCAGCGCGACGCCGACGCTGCTATGGCGGCGATCATGGAGGGCACCGAGCCGACCATCGGAGCCCTTGAGGATCTGCGGTCAGGCGGCATCCGTATCGTTGCATCGACTTCAGAATTCCTTGTGATCCGAAGCGAGCGGTCCCGCACATCGGCTCCAGGCGATGCGGCCAGACCGGGCGATGCCCAGGAAGAAGACGAGCGCACCCTCCTCACCGTCGGTGCCCGGGAGTGCGCTTCGGCCATCGGCCGCTATGCGCGTCTCGTTGACGCGGATCCGCCCTGGCACCGCCAGGAGGAGGTGGACCACCTCGCCCAGATCAGGCTTGCGGTGGATGCGCTCAACAAGGGTAGCGCGGACCTCATCGCCCTGAAGGAACGCAACGCCAGCGGCGTAGTGGTTCTGGAGGAGAAGGAAAAGTTCGAGGTAGCCGAGCGCAATTTCCTCTCGATCATCCGGTCCGCGCTGGCTAGCGAACGCGGGGAATTGGCCAGGATCAGCGAGTCGCTGGCGCGCCGGCAGAGTGAACGCCAAGCCACCATCTTGATCTTCGCCATCGCGACCATGGCCTTTGCGATTCTCTTGGCGCTGCTGCTGGCTCAATTGCTTTCCCGACGGCTCCACAAACTCACGGTCGTTGCGCGTTTGGTCAGCGAGGGGAACCTTGATATCGATGTCGTGGAAGACGTGCCGGCTGGTGTGTCCAAAGATGAAACCAACATCCTGGCGACTGCGTTCAGTGGGATGCTGACCCAACTTCGGGCGGCCCGGACGGAGGTGCTCAGCCACAGGCAAACGCTGGAGCGCGAGGTGGCCTTGCGCACCGAGGAACTTCAGGTCGCGACCAACAAGGCTGGCAAGCTGGCCGAAGAGGCGCGCGCCGCAAACGAGGCGAAGTCGCGGTTCCTCGCCAACATGAGCCATGAGATCCGGACGCCCATGATCGGCATGCTCGGCATGGCCGAAGTGCTCTCCCACACACGCCTGGACGAGGAGCAGCGGTTGGCTCTGGACACCATCGAGTCATCCTCCCGCGCGCTGCTCGGCATCATCGGCGACATCCTGGACTTTTCCAAGATCGAGGCCGGAAAGCTGGAATTGGAGCCCAAGGTGGTCTCCTTCCGGCGCATCGTGGATGAGGTCTTCGCCACCCATGCCGGCCTGGGCGCGCAGAAGGGGTTGGCGATGACCTGCACCATTGATCCTGACCTGGGGGAAGCGCACTTCGCGGACTCCGTACGATGCAAGGAGATCCTCGACAATTTCTTGAGCAATGCGTTGAAGTTCACGAGCGTTGGGTCCATCACCATGAAAGTGGACGTGCTGGACTCGGATGCTTCAAGCCAGTCCCTGGCCTTTCAAGTGCAGGACACCGGCATCGGCGTGTCCAAGGCCAACCAGCTGCCTCTCTTCCAGCCCTTCGTGCAAGCGGAGTCAAGCACCACCCGCCAATTCGGAGGCACCGGCCTGGGCTTGTCGATCTGCCGCAGCCTGGCTCGGCTGATGGGGGGCGATATCACCATGGAAAGCGCGGAAGGCACGGGCACCACCATGTCCTTCGTGGCGGCCTTCCCGCGCACGGAACCAGCTTCCCCTGGCCAGGAGCCTGGGGAGGCGCGGAAAGCCGCCTGGGTCCCAGTGAAGCCCCCCAGCCGCGGCATGGCCGAAGCCAGGGGCTGTCTCATCCTCCTGGTGGAGGACCACCCCACCAACCGGGCTGTGCTGTCCCGGCAGTTGGCGATGGCCGGCTACCAGGTGGATGTCGCGGAAGACGGGCTGGCGGCTCTGGCTGCGTTGGCCAAGACCCGTTATGGGCTCCTGCTCACCGATATCATGATGCCCCGCATGGACGGCTACCAGCTGGCGCAGGAAGTCCGTGAGAACGAGGCAACGAGCGGGAAGCCGCGCCTGCCCATCCTCGCACTCACGGCCAACGCCCTGCGCGGCGAGCTGGAACGTTGCCGCGCGGCAGGCATGGACGATTGCATCATCAAGCCCGTGAACATCCCCGACCTGGACGCCAAGTTGCGCGTCTGGCTTCCGGCGGCGGCAGGGCTCATGGAAGGTGCTGAGCCGGAAATGCCCTCGGAGGCGCCCGCTGAACTGCCCTTCGGCTCGCCCGTGGACCTCGCTGTTCTTGCCAGCCTCTCCCGAGGGGACCGGGCCTCCTCTCTAGAGATCCTGCGTGATTTCCTGGACACCACTCGATCGGATCTTGCGGGGCTGCGACAGGCGGAGGCACAGGGGGACCTGGGGGAAGTGGCGAGGTGTTCCCATCGCATCAAAGGTGCTTGCGGGATGGTTGGAGCCGGACCGATGGCAGGAGTGGCCCAGACACTGGAAACCGAGGCGCGGGCCGGGAAAGGGCCGATGCTGGCCGAGGCGCTCATAGCCATGGACTCCGCCTTCGCAGCCCTGGACCGGTTCGTGGCCGAGGAAATCAGCAGGGAATAATGCCGTTCATGCTCATGGATCTGTTTGCATTTTCGAAGGGTTGCTAGAAGGCTGCTTTTTACTTCTCTCCGACTATCGGGTCGATCTAGCCGCGCTTCTTCACCGGCTTCGGCCACCCAGGCGCTGACGCGGCGCAAGTCCTCATCCACGTCGATGTTCTCGACCTTAACCGCATCACTTATGGAGAGCACCACCTGGCCCTCCATGGCCGTAGCCTTGGTGCGATTCTCGTCCAGAAAAAAATTGCCGCCCAGGGTCAGGCCAACACCTACGGGTGGTTTTAAGGGTCAGGCTCCAGGTAGGCGCAGGGAGTTTTCAACTGGTCCAATGGGAAATGTCAATACTGGTACTTCCGGGGGTGAAGGTTTGAACGTATGGTTCGCTTACCCAAGTTCCATCAGCAGTCCAAGCCCATCCATGGGCACACATTTCCGGAGGTAGGAAAATGAGGAAGCATTCTGTTTCTTTGATCACTTGGCTGGCCACGGCCATGGTGGCTTTCCCGCAGGTCGGCAAACCGCAGGCCCTGTCCGCCAGCGCGCCTGTGCAGGCCAAGCTGGCGCCAGCCATCGCGCTCAAACAGGCACAGCCGTTCCAGACTTTCACGGACCTGAATGGCCAGATGTTCGGCGCCGGGGCCAATACCATCGCGATCATCGACCCGTCCGGCAAGACCACCCGCTCTTTCGCCACCGGAATCACCCGGGCCTCGATTTCGCCTCACGGCTCCACCGCCCTGGTGGTCGGCGACCTCGACCGCAAGACCGTGTCCACGCTCGACCTCAAGACCGGCGTGATCAGCCCTCTGCTCAGGCTGAGCGATATCATGGATTCCTCTCTGCCAGCCAGCGGCCATGCTCCTGGCACCCACTGGCTGGGTCAAGGATCCTTCTCCAGCGTGGCCTCCGATGGCAAGTTTGTGTTTGTCGCGATGGCTGCCGGATTCTCCAGCGAGATCTTGAAGATCGATCCCGCCACCAAGCGGATCGTGGCTTCGGCCTGGGCTTCGGCCTCGGATCCCCAGGCGATGGTCTTCCAGAATGGAGGCCTGTTCGTCCTGGTCGGCAACGGCAGCCAGGTCCGCCGCTTCAGCGACACCCTCCAGCGCAGCAGGAATAATATCGAGCTTCAGACCACGGGCGCAAAGGGCCTGGGGATCCGTTCCGGCGAAATCCTGGCCCTCCAGAAGGGGCAGATCATTCGGGCCGCGGTGCCCGCCGCGGAGCTGGAGACCACCAGCATCCTCAGGAACATCGACAGACATCTCGTCGCCCAGGCGAAGGTCCGGCCCCAATGGAAGTGGCCCCTGAACCTGTCCAAACGCGTGGCGGTGCTCATCACCGGCGATCTCGCCGAGAACTTCTGGGGCGAATGCTTCTGGAACGACACGGTCTGGATGTACAAAACCCTGCTTGCCAATGGATACACACCGGCGGACATCTTTGTCCTCTACGGTGACGGCAACGACTACGCTTCAGCCAATCCCACTTACCGCCACCCGACCCGGGTGACGGATTACGCCGCGACGAACGGCAACGTCTTCATGGTCTTCGACGGCTTGAAGAACGGCGATGCCGCCCGGGGCATTCCGAAACTGGATTCCAACGACACCCTTTTTGTCTGGACCTTCGACCACGGCGGCCGGAGCGGCTCCGAGTCCACGCTGTGCCTGCGCGACGGGGCGATGGGCGCGAGCGCCTTCTCCACAAGGCTGAACGCGGTTACCTACGCCAGGCGGGCGGTGTTCATGCAGCAGTGCTTCAGCGGCGGTTTCATCGATCCGCTCAAGAACGCGAAGACCTTCATCTCCACCGCGGCCCGGCCGGACCAGGTCGCCTATCCTGCCGACACCGAGAACGAAACCTTTGGTGGCCGGCCCTACTCGCACGGCGAGTACAACTACTGGATCACCAGCGCGCTCAACCGGCTGACACCGACCGGAGCCGGGGTGAACGCCGACGCCAATGCTGACGCGTGGGTCTCCATGGCGGAGATGCATGCGTGGGAGGCGGCCCACAAGAGCACCTCCGAGACGCCCCAGTCGAACGACATGGGCGGAGTGGGGGGCTCCTTCCGCATGAAGAAGTAGCGCTGGCCCCTCCGGAAACCCCCAGGCGATCGCCTTGATAGCGGTGGTTGAACGGGTGCTCCTCCGTATTCTCCGCGGCTGGCGCCTGCAGACCTACCCGCGCTTCTTCCCGGGCTTCGGAGCGCGCACGGTGCCTTTCGGCGGTTTGCTTCTGGAAGTCGGGGCGGGGCGATCATCCCGGTTACGAGGTGCGGGGCGATCGTCCCGGTTCCGCGCTGGCGGCCGGTCATCCCGGCTCCTGGCCGGGGGTTTGCCGGTCCTGGTTGGCCGTTCAGTCCGGGAAGGCCGCTCTGGGGAACACCCCGGCTTTTCCCTTGAGACGGGCCTGGCTTCGTTCCGCGTGCGCACTGCGGCTTTGGGTCCCTTGCGCTCGGGCACGAAGTCCGACTCCCGCAAGGTCACAGGGCCGGCGAGCGTCGGAACGAAGGTGTAAGGCTTTCCTTTGGCGTCGCTGGCGGTGGCTTCGGCCACCCAGGCGCTGACGCGGCGCAGATCCTCGTCCACGCCGATGATCTCGACCTTCACGGCATCGCCGATGGAGAGAACCACTTGGCCTTTCATACCGGTGGCCTTGGTGCGGTTCTCATCCAGAAAGAAATTGCCGCCCAGCGCGCCCAGGGGCACGCCGACTTCCACGAAAGGCGCATCCAATCGCACGAAGGCCACCTTGGGCGAAAAGCCCTGGATGCGGCCCGAGAAGCGGCGGCCGATCTTGGGCTTCATCAGGAGGCAGGTCTTCCAGCGATCGTTTTCGCGCTCGGCTTCCGTGGATTTCTGCTCGGCGTCGCTGGCCTGTTTCGCGATCAACGCCATCTGCGCGTGAAGGGTTTCAGGCAGCTTTTCTCCGCGCAATATCTTGCGCAGATAGCGATGGACGATGAGGTCGGGATAGCGGCGGATGGGAGACGTGAAGTGCAGGTAGTCCTGCAAGGCCAGGCCGGAGTGTCCGATGTTGTCGGCGCTGTATTCCGCACGTTTCAGGGACCGCAGCAGCATGGTGTTGAGCATGACTTCCAGCGGCCCGCCCCGGATCTTGTCCAGCAGCGCGTTGAGCACCTCGGGTGTTGGCACTTCGTTGACCCGCAACAGGTCGAAGGTCCGGGCGATCTCAGCGAAGGTCTCCAGCTTCAACGGGTCCGGTTCGTCGTGGATGCGGTAGATCGTGGGGATTTTCTTGCGCGTGAAGAAGCGCGCCACGGCTTCATTGGCGAAGAGCATGAACTCCTCGATCATGGTGTGGGCCTCGTGGTGCGCGTATTTGCGCGCGTCCACGGGGCGGCCCTCCTCGTCGAAGATGAATTCGGTCTCTTCGCTTTCGAATGCCAGCGCCCCGCGGTCCATGCGCTTGGTGGTGAGCTGCCGGGACAGTACCAGGCACTGGTCCAGCAGCCCACAGACTGCCTCGCCGAGTTCCGCGCGCTTGCGCGGCGACAGATCCAGGCAGGCTTCCTTGACTTCGTCGTAGGTCAACCGTTTGGTCGAATGGATCACGCTTTCCGTGAAGCGCGTCTCCACGATCTCCAACTCAGGGGAAATGGTCATCCAGGCGGTCATGGTCAAGCGGTCCACGCCTTCGCGGAGCGAGCACAAATCGCCGCTGAGCCGGTCCGGGATCATCGGGATCACTTCATCCGGGAAGTAGACGCTGGTGCCCCTGAGATTGGCCTCCACATCAAGCGGTCCGCCTTCCTTCACGTAGTGGCTGACATCCGCGATATGGACTCCCAGGATCCAGCCGCCGCCTTCGTTGTCGGGCAGCACTTCCAGCGAGATGGCATCGTCGAAATCCTTGGCCGTGGGCGGATCCACCGTCACGATGACGAGGTCCCGCAGATCCTCGCGGCCCTTGGTCCATTCCTCTGAAATGGCGGTGGGGAAAGGCGCCAGCTCGCTCATCACTGCGGTCGGGAATTCCGTGCGCAGGTTGAACAGTGCGGCGGTCAATCTGTTCTCGATTTTCAGGTCCGTGGATTTGCCCAGGCGGGCCACCACGGTGCCACGTATCTGCTTGGCCTCCAGATCGGGATCCAGCAGCACGCTGACGAAATCGCCATCCTGGGCCAAGTCGGTTTCAGGCACCGCGATGATCTGGGACATACGCGGCTCGATGGGAATGGCGCGCCAGCCCCATTCCTGTTTCTGCAAATGTGCGGGCAGCGGATCGGTGCTTCTGGAAAGGATTTTCAGAATGCGGGCCTTGACCCTGCCTTCCCCCGTTTCCCCGCTTATTTCGGCCTGCACGCGATCGCCATGGATGGCATCGTGGGTTTCGCGCCAGTCCACCAGGATGTCCATCTTGGCCGCCTTGGTCAGGCCAATGGGGCGCAGGAACCCGCCGGTCCCTTCCGGTTGGCCAAGGTAGGTGGCCTCAAAGGTCTCGAAGTCGCGGTACACCGGCCCGGGTTTGGGCGGAGTGGATTCCTTGGGTCTGGCAGGACGGCGATCTTTAGAGTGCGGTGCGGATTTCGGAATGAAGCGGCTCTTGCCGTGGTTGGTCATACGTCAGGATATCAGCGGTCCAGCCTCATCGCGGGGCAACTGGGTCACTTCATCGGCATTGGCACCGCCTCAAAGCCCCCGGCAGCCTCCATGTGGAAGGAAATAGGTCCGGGTTCGCATTGACATCCAGGGCCGCGGACGTAAATTCAAGACATTCTTTCCACCTGCCCTACCCCAGCGCCGCCGCCAACCGAGGCTGCTCAGGCGTTCCAAAGATACATTCCACAAGGAGCAGCCCATGGCGATGGACAGGCGGACCTTTCTCGAGACGAACCTTGCGACCGCATCCGCATTCGGTTTTCTGGACAACTGGGGCACGCTGGACCAGATTCGGGCCTACAAGCAACCGAACAAGCCCCTGCTCACCGAGAGCAACCTGACCAGGCTTTTTTCCGACGCGAAAACCCATGGAACTCTCGGAGCCCTCGTCCTGGAGGCCAACCAGAATATCCCGGCCTTTCTTGAGAAACACTTCTCTACCTCCCCGGAGCAGAAGAAGACCATCGCCGGATTTACCCCCGAAAGGACATTCCGCATCAAGGAGGCGCTGAATTACGCTTCGGCGAACCAGGCGAGCCCAGCTTTCAGGTTCGTGGCCATAGCAAACTGTCCTGCGGAGTTGATCGAAATCCAGATCGGAAGAATGACCAGGTCCGTTGTTACCGATCGGTCCGTCGAGCGAGCCGTCAGGATGAAATTGAACATCCCGAACGAATTCCACCAACGGTAGACGAACCTCCGGGAATGATGGCCCAGCGCCTCCCAGAATTGTCGAAGCGGTTTCCGCAGATCGATGCCCTTCTTGAAGCCTATGGCTCGGATCCTTCGGGGATCCTGGCGCCGGGTGGGAACAGGGGCAAAACAGCGCGGTCCCTCGCGGGGCTGATGGAGACGGCCTCCGCCGAGCACATCGCAGCCCAGCTTGAACGCCTTTTCGGACATGCAGGCGATGATCTTTTCAGCATCTTCCCCACCCGGGAGGAACTTCACGACGAACTGCTCCCGCTTGCGGGACCCCTGCGAAGGGAATTCGACCAGCAGACTTCCAACCTGGCTTTCTCTTCACCTGCAGGCGACAGGGAGGCTGTTTCCCTCAACCTTCTCATCCGGCTCTACGATCAGTC
Source organism: Holophagaceae bacterium (assembly GCA_025358435.1). Taxonomy (GTDB): domain Bacteria; phylum Acidobacteriota; class Holophagae; order Holophagales; family Holophagaceae; genus JANXPB01. The sequence continues at coordinate 5,035 of JANYJQ010000052.1, read as the reverse complement.
GGGTAAGGTCAGGATCAAGATCAAGATCGGGATCTTCGCCGATCAGGGGAACGAGCTGTACTGGGAAGTTGGATTCGTGGATGTCAATAAATCCCTCCAGAACATCCAGAGGAACTTTCTTTCCGGCGATCCGTCGAAAGGCGACTACTTTCTTCTGTTCAGGCTGGTGGAGTGCACGAAACGATTCCTGGGGCGCAGGGTGAAGGTGTGTGGCCTGGATCTGACCCCGGCCTACTATCACGTGGTTCCCCTTTGCTTGCGGCTGGGGGGACGGGCCGAAAAGGGTTTCGACTGGGGAGCGTGGAAAGACCAGATCAGTCGGTCCTTCGAGCATTCCTGGAGGATGCTCCCCGAGAGAGTGTGGGGGATTGACAAGGGGGGGCTGGAGGCCTTGAACAGGCGCTACCTTATCAGCTGGCTGTTCGAACAGGGGCTGATGCTGGAGCCCGGAAGCGAGGTGCCTTTTCCCTGGAACCCGCCGCGGCTCCGTTGCCAGCCGATTTCACAGGGGTAGCAACCATTTGGTCCAGCCACTGCCAATAGGGCTGCGGAATTCTTTCCATTCCAGGGTCTTTGCTCAAGGCTTTCCGAAGCGTTTTCATCTCTTCAAGCCGACCCGCCATCGCGAGGGCATATAACCTTAGGGCGATGAGATCCTCCCGATCCTTTGAATAGGCCAGGGCGAACTCGTCGGCCGCCTTCCCGAATTCCTGCAGCGCGATGTGGCGAACGCCAAGGTGGTAGTGGATGAGGGGGTCCTCTCTATGTTCCGCGACAAGGGCATTGATGATCCGCTGCATGTCCCCATTGCTTCTCAAAATCCAGAGAACTGGTGTTTTCAGCGATGTGGTCATGCATAGGCGGTCTACCTGGGATACATTCGGGAATCCGTTCCGACGCGCGGAATCCCCCATGGAACTCAGAATGAAATCATCGGCGAAGGCAGGAATGGTGCGCTCAAACCAGCCCGGTGGCCACAGCTTCCGGATATCCCCGCTTTCCGTGAACCTTGCTTTGGACGAGCCCACATTAAACCAACTGTCATAGACAGGATGGGATTCTCCTGGGGGCGTCAAAATCCGCTTGGGAAAGTCGTCCACAAGGGGCTCTGCGTTCTCAACTATTTTTCGGATGTAGGTCCTGTCGCCAACAAAACCAGAGCCTATTTGGGCAGGGGTTTCGAATCCAAGCCGGGCAAGTTCCGGTAGAACTTCGGAATCCTGCCATTGCCGGGCAAATCCTTCATCTGATACGCGCTGAATCTTGCCTTTGATACCCATGACAATGAAATCGAATTGGGAACTGCGCCAAAGGAAGCTGGTCTCGAATACATCGCTGAAAGCGCGCAGGATCGAGAGCGAAGACGATTCACTCAGCTGGTTGATAGGAAGCCAGTAAGTGGCTATTCCACCCTCTTCCAGATGGTCCCGGAGGAGTTGGAAGTATTCCCTGGAATACAGAGACGCCACGCCCGGAACCATCGGAGGCGGTGGTTCTCCGGTGATGAGATCGAATTTTTTCGAAGTGGCCTGAAGGAAGAAGCGCCCATCTTCGATGTGGACCTTTACCCTGGGATCCTTGAGCGGGTGCGTTTTCGGATCGGGAAAGAGGATGCCGCTCAATCCGATGATGTCTTTGGATATGTCGACAATGTCGATGGATTCAAGCTCTTTGGTGTCTGTGAGCGCCTTCGCGGTGGAACCAACCCCGAAGCAGATGAGAAGGGCGCGTTTCGGGTGGGGATGTACCGCAAGGGGCCAATAGACGAACTCCTTCATATAGCGGCGGGCTGGAATCGAATTTCCTGACATGGAATAGGAATTCGTGAGAAGCCGAGTAAAGTGGGGCCGGCCTAGGAAGCGGGTCTCCACGTACAACACCGTTTCAGATGCGCCCTCCCGCACAAACTTTATGACGCTGGTGGAAGGATCGGTCCAGCGGGAGGCCACGGCGGGGAAATGATGTCCAGCCATGGTTCCAAATGGAAAGGTGATCACTGCCGCAAACCATGCTACGACGGCAGGAATCATGATGCGTCGGCCTTCCCGCGCCCTGGTCCACCAGAGGGCTCCAACCCCGCCGTAGATCAAGGCCAGAAGGAAGAGGGTGTACTCGATCCCCAGGATTGGGATGAAGAGGACGCCAGCGGCGATTGCTCCCGCCGCAGCGCCAAGTGTATTGAACAAGGTCAGTACTCCTGCGGTGGCCTGGGCCGAACGGCAGACTTCCCTCAGCGCTGCTCCTGACAGAGTGAAGAAGAATCCCGAGCAAAGGGAGACGGGGAACATGAGGGGCAGCCCGACCCGCATGACCTGCCAGAAAGTAGTTATGGGAACGCCTTTCAACAGCGCGTGGTAGCGGGGGAAAAGGGCGTATGAAAGTGCGCAAAGCGCACCCGCGAGGAAGGGCACCGAGCTGACCATGGCGCCGGGGCCATGTAGCCGGCGAGGAAGCATGGTCGCGATAAGGCCCCCACCGGAGATCCCCAGCAGGACGATGGCAAGCATCGTTGCGAAGGCCAGGGAACTGACAGCCACGTAAAGGGAAAGGAACCGCAGCCAGACGACTTCTAAAGCGAGCAGGAGGAAACCGCTCGCGGCGATGGCGATCCACCATGGGGCAAGCCCAGGAGGAAGTCCTTCTCGAATGGATTTTCGTTCCGGTGGATCTACCAACTGCGGCAACCTCTTGGAGAGCCACCAAGCCGTTGCCGCTGCTGTGATATTGAGCAGGCCGGATAGGATACCGGTCCCCCGTATGCCAAGCCGCTCGACCAGCCAAATTTCACCCACCAGGGTTCCTGCGACTGCGCCCAAGGTATTCCACCCATAGAGCCTCCCGAGAATTCCCTGAAAGCCGCTGCCCTCATTCGAGAGTGCCCTGGTCAAAATCGGTAGGGTCAACCCCATGGCTGTTGAAGGAATGAGCAGAAGAACGAAAGCGACTGTAAAGCGGATTGGGGTCACCAGAGCGGTGTGATCAAGAAATCCACCCAGCGTGGGCGCGATCATTTTCCCGATCAGAGGAAGGCCGAAGATCAAGGCAACACCCGTGATCGCAATGACGGTCTCCAGACCCGCGTAGATCCTGAGAGGGTACCGGCCAGATCCGAAGCCTTTCATGGCTGCCAGGTTGCCGAGGGCAAGCCCAGTCATGAAAGCTGCCAGAACTGCCGTTGCGGCCCAATAACTGTTTCCGAGGGCTAATCCGGCCTGGGCGAACCAAAGGGTTTCAAAGAGGAGACCCGAAATTCCTGAAGCGAAGAATACCAAATAGACTAGCCATTCCTTGGACGGGTGGCCTCCTGGGTTTGGTTGAGTTGTCATGGATTGAGGGCACATTGTAAGAGCCTAACAGACGATGTTTTGGTGCCTTTCCCATGTGTTTTTAATACCCCGCAAGGCCAATATCTGATTCATCGGGATGAACATATCCGGTCTCACCGGCAAGGGTTCGGCGAGGAATCCCCTGATGGAAAAAAACCACCAAATGGTTTGGGGAGCGCAAAAAGCGTCTTATTGGCTACCTCGTGCCAAGGTCCTTAATTTCCAGGGCGATCTCTCGGCTCAGGTCTCCAAGGATCAGGCTGTGCGCGTTCACGAGCGCTTCTGCGTCCAGGCCCTGGACAGGCCTCTGTAGGGTTGTCTTCCGGAAGAGCAGGGCCTGGCCCCCCTGGGGAAGCGCGATCATCCAGGTCGCTTGCAGGGTGAGGGTGCCGCCGGGTTTTCCCTCCAACCGGTGCACTTCCATCTCAAGACGGCGGGTGGCTTTCACCCGTTCACCTTGGGGATAGGCCACCACTGCGTCGGTGCCCATCAGCAGGGAGAGGTTTTCGACCAGGACCCGCTGGATATCCTTGTCCAGGCTGTTGCCCCAACGATGCGTCTCAAGCAGGCTCAAGGTGCCTGGACCTGATGACACCACCAGTTGTGGCCTTTGAAGGGCTTCTGGCAATCGCACAGGCATGACCTCCAAGCCCATGGACGTCAAGGGAGACGAGGGTCTTGCCGTCTCAGAGGAAATAGGTCCAAGGGTATGAAGCACCTCAAGGTTGGGCCGGGAACAACCGATTCCCGCCACCAACGCCAGGGTAAGAAAGGGAAGCACCTGTCGGATCATTTGGGTTTTCCTTTTCCGAAGATCAATGATTCCGGGTGCCGTTCGAGGGTTTCAGCCAGATCCCGCAGGGCCCGGGCAGCCTTGTTGAATTCCTCCAGCGCGCTGCGGAGGTCCTGCTGGGTGGGGGAATCGGACCGTAGGGTTTTCTCCAAGGTGGCCAGGGTGGCTTGGCCTTGGGCCAAGGCGGCTTCAGCCTGGGGGGCTGTCTTCTGGTCCAGGCGGGTGATCAACCCCTTGGCCTCTTTCAACGTCTCCCTCAACACGGGAATGCTGGCGCGCAATTCCTCGACGATCTCTTCCAGCGGAATTTTCTGGAGGCGTTCGGAAAATTTGGTGAGGTTGGCCACCATGGCGGTCATGGCGCCCATGGTGGATGGGATCGAAGGAATCTCCTCATATTTCCCGTACTGGGCCATGGTCCGGACCGGCGCATCAGGATGGAAACCCAGATCCACAAATAGGCTGCCTGTCAGAATGGAGGCTGTCTTGAGCTGGGCACGAAGTCCCCGTTTCACCAGTCCGCGGACGAGCGATTTCGTCGACGCTCCTTTTGGACCCACCACCGAGAACCGTTCGGGCTCCAGAGCGATGAGAACGGGAATCTTCCCTTCGAGGTTTCCTGAGTGGAATTCGAGTTTGAAATCCTCCACCTGTCCCACCTGGATGCCCTGGTATTCCACCGGGGCGCCCCGCATGAGCCCCCTCACGGACTCATTGAAATTCACGACGTAGTAATGGCGGTCGATGACCACCTTTTCATTGATTTTTTCGCGGCTCGGATACAACGAAAAAATTTGGCCGGGGGAGGCAACGCCGCTCTCGTCCAGGCTCATGGGGTTCTCGAAGGCGATGCCTCCGATAACGAGATCCACCAGGGAATCCGAATGCATCCGAAGGCCGTTGGCATCCACGGTCA
>JANYJQ010000018.1 GCA_025358435.1 Holophagaceae bacterium | reverse complement strand
ACGGCACCATGCACGCGGACCGTTGATCCTCAAAACCCATACACTCACGCCACTTTGGGGGATCGCCCTGGCATGCGGTACGCTGTCCGCCGGTGACTGGCCGCGCACCATCCCTGCATAGATTCAGGCAGGCATCGGATTTGACCTTGAACGACGGGGCCCGCACGATGCGGGCCCCGGGACTAAAGGTTTCATCCCCACTCAGGGTGCGGGCACTTGTGCGTAGACAATGCCGCCCGTGGTGAGGATCCACAGTTGGGTGAGTGGCGTCGTGGTCCCAATGCTGAGGCCGAAAGGAACACTCAGCGTGCCCGGAAGGCCGCTCGGGAGAATGTTCCCCGAGAGGTTGGGGGTTCCGATAATGGTCGTCACGACCCCCGCAGGAGTTATACGGCGGATGGCATTGTTGCCGTAATCCGTCACGTACAGGTTATGGGAGGCGTCCATGGCAAGTCCCCCCGGGCCATCAAATTGCGCCGCGGGACCCGTGCCATCGGCGAACCCGAATGCTCCCGGTGTACCTGCCAGGGTGCTCACCGTGCCATCGGGCGTGATCTTCCGGATGGTCGAATTGCTGCCACCGTCCGCAACATACACGATGTCTCCCGGACCGACCAGGATGCCTCCCGGGTGGCTGAACCGGGCCTGGGCGCCGGTCCCGTCTGCGTCGCCAGAATTCTGCGGCAGACCCGCGAAGGTGCTCACCGACCCACTGGGCGTGATCATGCGGATAGTGCAGTTATACCCGTCGGCCACGAACAGGTTCCCCTTGGAATCCAGGGCCACGCCATTGGGAACCTTGAAGGTCGCGCTTGTCCCCTGTCCGTCCCCGGAACTCCCCATCGGGGTAGATGTTCCAGGCTTTCCTGCGATGGTCGAAACCGTGCCATCCGGAGTCATCTTCCGGATGGTGTGCCAATAGCCCGACGAGAAGTAGAGGTTGCCCGAATCATCCACCGCCATATTTGGCCCGTACAGGGGTCCGAGAGCGGCATGGCTGCCTTGGCCGTCCGCATAACTGAAGGAATAGGAACCTGCCGAACCGGGTCCAGCGCAAGGCCTTGGAGGGAGGTTGAAAATTTTGCGGTGGGGCCCGTCGCGTCAAGGCTCCCATTGGTTCCGGCAGTGCCTGCGATCGTGGTGACTTTGCCTGTTGGGGTCACCTTCCGGATGGTGCCGCTGTTCTCATCGGCCACGTAGAGGTTGCCTGCGCCATCCACGGCCAGGCCGCTGGGTCCCGCAAAGGTGGCTCCTGAACCTGTGCCGTCGGCATGGCCTTGGACCCCAGGCTGGCCAGCCAAAGTGGAGACGTCGCCCGAGGGGGTGATCTTGCGGATCACGTAATTCCCTTCGTCGCTGACGTACAGATTCCCGAAGCCGTCGATGGCGAGCCCAGTCGGCGCGTTGAATTGGGCCGCGGTCCCCTTGCCGTCCAGGTATCCCATGCCTCGTTGGCTTCCCTGGGATTGCCCGGCGAAAGTAGTGACCAGCCCCCCAGGTGTGATTTTCCGGATCGCATGGTTATAGGTATCCGAGACGTAACGGTTCCCGGCGGCATCCCTCACCACAGACCAGGGGCCTTCGAACCGGGCAGCAGATCCCTGGCCATCTAGGTTGCCATCGCCCCCAAATGTGCCTAGGAAGGGATAGATTCCCCAGGGCTGCACCGTCACGCTCCTGGCTGCGGCCCCAAGGGGGCTTGCCGCCTGCAATGTGAAGGTCTGCGCTGGACCTGAGGGGGTCAGGGACGCCTGCGTGCTGCCAAACACGTTTGTGCCGTTCAAGGCCAGGGTCTGTGGCTGCCCTCCTCCCAGCACCCAGGAGAACTGCGTCGAGCTTCCCAGATTGAACATCGCGGGATTCGCAGTGAAGGAAGTGATCAAAGAAGGTTGGGTTTCCACATTCACGGATGTGTTTGCCGTAATGATGGCCCGGGCGCTATTGGTCACCGTCAGGGTGTAGGTCGTGTTGGCGGTGGGCGAGATCGGCAGCGCTGCCCCGCTGGTGATGGCGAGGTTTCCCGGCGCCACGACGCCCGTGCCGCCTGCGAACACCGCCCTGAGCTGGGTATTCTGTCCCAGCCAGAGCTGGTTCTGGTCCGCGGTGAAACTGGTGAGCTGCGCAGGCGCCACAACACCCACGTTGAGGGTAGAGGTGGCCTGGGCCCCTAGGCTGTTGTTCACCGTAAGGGTGTAGGTCGTGCTGGCGGAAGGGGAGACCGCCAACGGAGTCCCGCTGGTGATCGAAAAGTTGCCGGGTGTGACAACTCCGGTGCCGCCCGAGAAGACCGCTGTGAGTTGGGCGCTTTGGCCGGACGAAAGCAGGCTCTTGTCCGTGAGGAAGCTGGTGATCTGCGGAGCCGCCACCACGGTGACAGCCGCGGTGGCGGTCGTGGCGCCGCCTGGCCCGCTCACCGTAAGAGTATAGGTATTGGCCCCCAGGGTCGTGGGGCTTACAGAAAGGGGGACGCCACTGGCCAGGGCAAGATTCCCAGGGGTCACCAGGCCCGTGCCATTGCTGTAGGTGGCTGTCAGTTGGGCGCTTCCGCCGGTGGTGATACTGACAGGGCTCGCCGCAAAGTTGGCGATGGCGGGTGCGGGGGCGTTGGATCCGCCTCCTGAGCACGCCAGGATGGCCATGAGGGTTGTTCCAACAACTAGGGCGGGTGTAAAGACCTTCCGCGGCATGGATTCTCCTTTGGCAACAGCGTTGACTGAAAGACAGCGCGCACTGCTGTCTGGCAAGCCATAGGGCTTTACTGGGACCCCGCCCTGATCCAGTTTTCACTTTTCCCGCTAGACCACTTGGCCGTCGGAAACTGCTGGCCATAGGTCCTGGGCGGAAAGGAATGGACAAATCACGGGTGATTTGGAATCTTTTTGGCGTCGTTCTTAGGTCGAGTAGCTGGTCGCCCAGACCTTGTTATCCCATTGACTTGGGATCGTGAAGGAAGTATCCAGGAGCAGGAATTTTTCTCATGGCAACCCAGACCAACACCCGGAAGGCCCTTCCAAAGCAGCCGCGACCGGGGTACCAGTGTCAGGTGTGAGCTATGGGGGATCGAGTTCATCCAGCAAGGATGAATTTCCAGCAACTTGTGAAAATTCTGGGCTTACACCTACCTGCCACAGTCTAGATGCGGTTTACCAGCACACGCACATTCCCCGGATCATCGCCTCGGTTTGCCTTGGGGGACTCTCGTTGATCGAGGGCGGCTTACGGCTGTGGCGGCCCCGTACGCGGCTTTTCAATACGGGGATTGATGGCGAGCGTGATCCTCCGGCCATTGATAGGCTCGCTTAAAAGGCCTACCGCCCAATGAGAGAACTCATGCGTATGGGTGCCATAGCGGGTCTCGAGTGCGGCGATGGTCTTCTCGAGCTGCGCGATCCTTTGTTCCGGGGTCAACGGCAACGGCGTTCTCGCCACAATCTGCAGCCCGGGCTTAGGCGCAGGAATGGGCGCAGGTGCTGGCGCCGGAGCGGGTGGCGCACTGCCGGCGGCCGCAGGTTGCGGGGGGGCCGTGCGGGTTTTCTCGGAGCGCGGATTGATCGCAAGCGGGATCCTCCGGCCGTTGATGGGCTCCTCCAGAAGCCCAACCGCCCAATGCTGGTACTCATGTGTATGAACGTTGAATCGCGCCTCGAAAGCTGCGATCCGCTTCTCGAGCAGCGCGATTCTCTGTTCGGGCGTCTGAATTACTGCTTGTGCAGTGGCTTGCCCAGCGGGGCGGAAGGCCAATGCCTGGGCTGAGGCAGCGGTCGTAAAAAACACAGCGGATAAGACGAGCAGCGCTCTGGACATGTGCGTCCTCCATGTGGAACGGTGGATTGAATGGGTTGAGCCAGGCCTGAGTCTACTTGGAGTGTCAACCGCGCGGCTATTCCAGTGCCTGGAGGCCGTGGCCCCACGCCGCATCGAGCGCTTGACAGGTGAAGCCGGTATTAATAACCTACTGACTCGATAGGTAAATACTACATGAAGATCTCCCAGCGAGGCCTCTATGCACTCAAGGCCCTGCTCCACCTGGCGGCCGCCTGGGGGCAGGGGCTCGTGACGACTCGCGAGATCGCCGAGGCGGAGCGTATTCCCGAGAAGTTCCTGGAGGCGATTCTAGCGGCGCTGAAGAATGCCCGGGTGGTCAAAAGCACCCGGGGAAGGCTGGGCGGCTACCAGCTCCGGCGCCCTCCAGAAGAAGTGGTCGTCGCCGACATCATCCGCCTCCTGGACGGACCCATCGCCCCCTTCGGGGACGCAGCGGAGCTGGTGGACAGGATCCGCACCGAAGAGCGCCATGCGGGCCTCTTCGAACTCTTCCTGGAAGTCCGCAACGCCGCCTCGGCGATCCTCGACCACACCACCCTGGCTGCGCTCCTGGACAGGGATCGCCGGATCTACTCGAAACGGGCCCTGGAATCCGGTCCATCCTTGCAAGGGCGGAAACTTGTTACCAAGAGAAAATAATATGTCTATCAAGTTAGTAGGAATTTCATTGCTCATGGCGGCCTTCGCCGCTCCGCCGCCGGTCTCCGCAAGCGCCCCGGCACCTCCACCCCTTACCCTGCTCAATGTCTCCTACGACCCGACCCGGGAGCTGTACCAGGAGTTCAACGCCGCCTTCATCCGCCACTGGAAGAAAACCACGGGGCAGGACGTCGCCATCAAGCAATCCCACGGAGGTTCCGGGAAACAGGCCCGGAGCGTCATCGACGGGCTCGGCGCCGATGTGGTCACGCTCGCGCTGGCCCACGACATCGATGCCATCGCGAGTTCGGGCCTCATCGCCAAAGATTGGCGCGGGAAGCTGCCCCAGGGCAGCACACCCTTCACCTCGACCATCGTCTTCCTGGTGCGCAAAGGGAATCCCAAGGGGATCCGCGACTGGGAGGCGCTGGCCAGGCCCGGCCTGTCGGTCATCACGCCCAACCCCAAGACTTCTGGGGGGGCGCGATGGAACTACCTGGCCGCCTGGGGCGATGCCCTGAAAAAAAACAAGGGCGATGCCGGGGCCCGCGCGCTCGTCGAGGGGATCTTCAAGAATGTCCCCGTGCTTGATTCCGGCGCCCGGGGCGCCACCACGACCTTCGTGCAGCGAGGGATGGGTGACGTCCTCCTGGCCTGGGAGAACGAGGCCATCCTGGCGCTCAAATCCCCTGGCGGTGATCGGCTGGAGATGGTCGCGCCGCCAGTCAGCATCCTGGCGGAACCGCCCGTGGCGATCGTGGACCGCACGGTGGACAAGAAGGGCACCAGGGCCGTAGCTGAAGCCTACCTCCGCTACCTCTACTCGCCTGAGGGCCAGTCCATCGCCGCTCAGCACGGCTATCGTCCCCGGACCCCGGAAGCAGCGAAGGTACGGGCCTTTGCACCCGTGAAGCTCTTCACCCTCGAGTCCGTGTTCGGAAGCTGGGAGAAGGCCCATGCCGCCCACTTCGCCGATGGCGCTTCCTTCGACCGGATCTACCAGAAATGAGAAAAGGTTCGATGCTCCCCGGCCTTCCAGTCTCCCTCGGAGTGACCGTTGCAGCGATCTCCCTCGTTGTGCTGCTGCCGCTCTCGACCTTGGTGGTGGCCACGGGGTCCATGAAGGGAGCGGCCTTCCGCGCCGCACTGGCATCCCCCCGGGTGATGGCCTCCTTCACCCTCAGCCTGGGGGCGGCCCTGGGCGCAGCCGCGGTGGCCTCCGCAGCCGGTCTCCTGATCGCCTGGGTCCTCGTCCGCCACCCCTTTCCCGGCCGGAATTTCGTAGACAGCCTAATCGACCTGCCTTTCGCCCTGCCGACGGCGGTGGCCGGGATCACACTGACGACGCTGTACGGGCCCAGCGGTTGGCTCGGCCGGCCTCTCGAGGCCCTGGGGATAAAGGTTGCCTACACACCCTTCGGCATCGTCCTGGCCCTCGTCTTCATCGGCCTTCCCTTCTCTGTGCGAACCTTGCAACCGGTCCTGGCCGACCTGGACCCCGAAGTGGAGGAAGCCGCCGCGTGCCTCGGCGCTTCCCGCCGGCAAATCTTCCTGAGGGTGCTGCTGCCCAAACTCCTCCCGGCCTGGCTCACGGGATTCTCCCTCGCCTTCGCCCGGGGCCTGGGTGAATACGGCTCGGTCGTATTCATCTCCGGGAACATGCCCATGAAGACTGAAATCGCACCGCTCCTCATCATGACCAAGCTGGAGCAGTACGACACCGCAGGCGCCGCAGCCATCGCCACGGTCCTGCTCGCGATCTCCTTCCTGATGCTGCTGGCCCTCAACCGCTTTGAAGCCTGGAGCGCCAACCCCACCGGGAGGGCCCGGTGAGCGCGAGGCCCGCTTCTCCCTTCGCGCGGTTCGCCCTGGTATCGTCCGCCCTGGTCCTCGTTGCCCTGATCCTGGTGCTGCCGCTCATTTCCGTCTTCATCGAAGCCTTCCGGGGAGGCGTGCAAGCGTGGTTCGAAGCGGTCAGCCATCCCGACGCCGTGGCGGCGCTCAAGCTGACCCTTTGGGTGGCTGCCATCGTGGTTCCTGTGAACGTGATCCTGGGTGTGGTCGCGGGCTGGGCTCTGGGAAAATTCGAATTCCCCGGGCGGAGCCTCCTGATCACGCTCATCGATCTGCCCTTCGCGGTTTCGCCAGTCGTGGCGGGCCTGCTCTTCATCCTGCTCTTCGGCCGCCGGGGCTGGTTCGGCCCCTGGCTGGGGGACCGGGGCCTGGAAGTGATCTTCGCCCCGACGGGCATCATCCTGGCCACCCTCTTCGTCACCTTTCCCTTCGTGGCGCGGGAGCTGATACCGCTGATGCAGTCCTCTGGCAACGAAGAGGAGGAGGCCGCGCGGGTGCTGGGGGCGGGCTTCTTCCAGACCTTCTTCCGGGTGACCCTGCCGAACATCAAGTGGGCGTTGCTCTACGGCATCATCCTCTGCACGGCACGGGCTGTGGGCGAATTCGGCGCCGTGTCGGTGGTGTCGGGGCACATCCGGGGACAAACCAATACGCTGCCTCTGGAGGTGGAAATCCTCTACAACGAGTACAGAACCCAGGCCGCGTTCTCCGTCGCCTCGCTCCTGGCCTGCGTGGCGCTGGTGGCGCTGGTGGTGAAGGCCTTGGCCCGCAAGTACTCCAATGAACGTCATCGAAACGATGAAAAGGGAGTCCGATGAGCATCGAAGTTCGCGGCATCTCCAAACAATTCGGCACCCACGCCGCCCTGGACGGGGTCAGCATCCTGGTGGAACCTGGGGAGTTCGTGGCGCTGCTGGGCCCTTCAGGATCGGGCAAGACAAGCCTCCTGCGGATCATCGCTGGACTGGAACAACCCGACGCCGGATCGGTGCACTTCCACGGCGAGGATGCCACCGCCAGGGACGCCAAGGACCGGAAGGTGGGTTTCGTCTTCCAGCACTACGCCCTCTTCGGGCGAATGACAGTCTTCGAGAATGTCGCATTTGGAATGCGGGTGAAGCCTCGCGCGAATCGGCCGCCGGAAAGCGAGATCCGCCGCAAGGTGGAAGAACTGCTCCACTTGGTGCAGCTGGACTGGATGCAGGACCGCCTGCCTTCCGAGCTGTCCGGGGGGCAGCGTCAACGCGTGGCCCTGGCCCGGGCCCTCGCGGTGGAGCCGCGAGTGCTGCTGTTGGATGAACCCTTCGGCTCCCTCGACGCGAAAGTGCGCCGGGAGCTCCGAAGCTGGCTCCGGCGGCTGCATGACGAGATTCACCTGACGAGTCTGTTCGTCACCCATGACCAGGAAGAGGCCCTCCAGATGGCCGACCGCGTGGTCCTCCTCCACGAGGGCAGGATCGAGCAAATCGGCACCCCAGATGAGATCCGCAGCCGGCCCGCATCGTACTTCGTGAGGGAATTCCTGGAAATCAGCTAGGGGGTGGATCTTTATTTTTTTGGCTCTTCACGGATATGCGGGAAGTGGCATGTAGCGACTGATTCAGTTAAGAGCAGGCACCTTGGCGTCTTAAAAACACCACGCGGAGGGTAGCGGAGATTGCGGAGGGAAGCGGAGGAAGTACAGGGGCGGGTCCATCGTTGGCTCTTTCCTGGGTTTCCTGTGTGCCACGATTCCAGCAATGGCATCCGGCCCTCAACCCCCGCCTGACCTGATGAGAACGAAAGCCAGACTCTTTTCTCCGCTACCCTCCGCGCCTCCGCTGCCCTCCGCGTGGTTAGCTTTTCCCTCAATTCCGTGAAGAACCAAACTTTGTAGGCAGAGCAACCAGTGAATAGTGGAAAACAAGGTAATCGGATCCCTACGCCAGTTTGGATGGATGACCTCTGGCATCAATCGAATACGACCTTCAGCAACGCATTGGGAATCGCAATGAACAAGTTCCCGGAGGACGGGTCCACGGCAACCCCACTGGGAGAGGCCATCCGGGAGGGGAGACGACCGGGAGTATTGATGGCCTCGCCTGCGCTGCCCACTATCGTGTTCACCAAGCCATCAGGCAGGATCATTCGGATCGTGGAGTTACCAGCATCCGCGACGTAGACCTTCCCTGAGGCATCCACTGAAACCGCTACGGGTCCAGCGAACCGCGCCTGTGCGCCTGTGCCATCCGCGCTTCCACGTTGTCCGGGGCTTCCAGCCAGAGTGCTTACCACCCCCCCTGGCGTTATCTTTCGGATCGTATGATTGTAATTATCCACCACGTAGAGATTCCCTGAACCATCAATGGCAAGGCCATTCGGTTCGCCGAATCTCGCATTTGAACCCACACCGTCAGCACTCCCGATCTGCCCAGCGACTCCGGCCAAGGTGCTCACCATGCCGGCTGACGTGATCTTTCGTATGGTGCAGTTGCGTTCCGCTACGTAGACATTCCCTGAACCGTCGACTGCCACACCCCATGGATACGTGAATCTGGCGGAAGTCCCCGGGCCGTCCAGGCTGCCGGATTGGCCGGCTGTTCCTGCCAACGTAGTCACGACGCCTTCGGAAGAAATCTTTCGGATGGTTGAGTTGAAGTAATCCGTCACATACACATTGCCTGAACCGTCCACTGCCACACAGAAAGGCTTGTTGAAAAGAGCAGCTGTGCCAACCGCGTCTGTGCTGCCGACTCCAGTAGGTGAACCTGCAAATGTGCTCACAACCCCGGCAGGCGTGATTTTCCTGATCGTTGAATTAGAGGTGTCCGCAAGGTAGGCATTCCCGGATTGGTCTACGGCGATGCCCTGTGGACCCCCAAACCTGGCTGTGGATCCTGGGCCATCGGTGCTACCTCGTTCCAGGATCGCGTTACCAGCCACCGTACTCACCAGTAAAGTCGGGGCCACCTTGCGAAGCGTATTGTTATATGAATCCGCCACGTAGAGATCCCCAGTTGCACCCACGGCTAATCCACTAGGGAAGGAAAACCTCGCTGAGAATCCTGGGCCGTCCGTATTACCGCTCTGATCAATGGAACCCGCCAAGGTGCTCACCACACCTGCGGGAGTGATCTTGCGGATCGCTTGGGTATCCGTAATGAAAAGGTTGCCGTTGCTGTCGACTGCCGCGGAATTGGGATTCATGAATCTTGCATTGGTCCCATTGCCATCGCTGCTGCCCACTTGGCCGACAGCACCAGCTAAGGTGCTCACAGCACCCTCAGGTGTGATTTTCCGGATGGCGCGATTGTTCGTATCCGTGACATAGACGATCCCTCCCCCATCCACGGCCACTCCTTTGGGATTTCGGAACCGCGCAGCCGAACCTGTTCCGTCCACACTGCCGACTTCCTGGGCGCTTCCTGCAAAGGTGCTCACCATGCCGGTTGGTGTGATTTTGCGAATGGTGGAATTGGCGTCATCTGCAACATAGACATTACCGTTGGTGTCCACGGCTATTCCTTTTGGGTCAAAGAACCTGGCTGAGGGGCCTTGGCCATTCGTACTACCTACGTTATTGGAATTACCAGCAAGGGTCGCCACTTTGCCTGCTGGCGAAATCGTGCGGATCGCGGAACCATCCGTCAGATACAGATTCCCGATGCTGTCGATGGCCATGCCTTTTGGGGACCAGAACTGAGCGAAGGGGCCTGTTCCGTCCACATCGCCCCGTTGACCATGCACACCGGCAATCGTGCTGACCAGTCCCTCAGGCGTCATTTTGCGGATGGTGTAATTAGCGGCGTCTGCGACGAACAGGTTTCCGGTTCTATCTGTGACTGCGCCATAGGGGAAATTGAACCTCGCGGAAGGACCAACCCCATCCACATTCCCGGCACCCGAGGGCACCCCCGCGAAGACCGAAAGGGATCCCGCCGGGAGTACCGTCACCCTGGCATTCGCCGTGACGGTTCCTGTGGTGTTCGTGGCTGTGAGCGTATAGGTCGATGTGGCGGTGGGGCTCACGACTAAGCTCGTGCCGGAAACAGGTCCAACTCCAGAATCAATATTGAAGCTGGTGGCACCTGCAACGGACCAAGACAATGTGGAATTCCCGCCTTTGATGATGGTGGACGGATTTGCGGTGAATTCACCGATGACGGGTGGGCTGGGAATGGGGGCTGGCGTGTCCCCACCTCCCCCACCACAGGCCACCGAGAGCAGGCCCACCGCAAAGGCGCACGGGAACAGGGAAAACAAGCTGTGGCGTCTCAATTCAACCTCAGAAAAAAAGTTCTGCTGTAGGAATGTATTCACTATCCCAGTTGTACCCACCCGCAATTAGGACCTTGTCAGTTGTGAGCATCGTGGCTGAATGACCATTTTTTCCCGCATGCATGCTGCCTGTGGCCGCGAATTCCCCGGAGGAAAGGTCATACAGTTCAGCGTTCGCAATTCCCTTGTCATATTCGCCGTAGCCGTATCCACCTGAAATGAGGACCATGTCATTCGGTAACAGCGTGGCCGTATGGTTGGTTCTCGGGATGACCACCGAACCACGCGTCGTGAAACCTCCCGACGATGGATCGTAGGATTCAGCATTAGCGGCGTAGCTGACACGATCCATCCCACCGATGATCAGGACCTTCCCGTTGGGTAGTGGGGTGGCCGTGTGTCCTACCCTTCCCATCGACATTGTGCCGGTGCTCGAGAATTTCCGTGAAATGGGATCAAACAGCTCTGCACTCGATCGGATTCCATCGATGCCTGCATCACCACCGGCAATCAGGACGCTGCCATTATGCAACAGAGTTGCGGTATGGTTTGCTCTGGCCATGACCATGGAACCTGAAGGAAGGAAGGCCCCCGTGCCTGGGTTGTAAATTTCACTGCTGTTCAGGAAGTACGGATAGGCTGCGCCCTCCCCTCCCGCAATCAGGATTGTGCCATTGGGTAATAACGTCGCCGAGTGTTGTTCCCGAGGCGTGAACATGGGGCCTGTGGCTGTGAAGGTCCCCGTCGAGGGGTCATAAAGCTCGGCATTTGCTACCAACATGTTTAAGGAAAGGCCTCCAGTAATGAGCACCTTCCCTCCAGGTAGAAGCGTCGCCGCATGCTTCTCCCTTGCCCAAGCCATGGAACCGGTCACCGTGAAGGTCCCTGTGGTGGGATCGAACAACTCGGCGCTGGCCAAGGGCTGAAACCATTCGCCATGTCCACCTGTAAGCAAGACTTTTCCATTCAGCAATAGAGTTGCCGAATGACCAACCCTAACCTGTCCCAGAGGACCCGTGATTTCGAAGATCCCTTGAAGGACATGCAAGGTCAGCGTCTTCGTCACGGAGCTGCCAGCGCCAGAAACCGTAAGGGTGAAGGTGGTGTCCGTATTGAGAAGACCAGTAGCGCCTGGAGTCCCGCTGGCGATAGGACCAACCCCGTGGTCGATGTTTCCCGTACCATTGCTGAACACTGCGTTCAGAGTGGTACTGGTTCCTCTCTTTAGGAGACTCTTGCCTGAAGTGAAACTCATGATGGCGGGGAGCGGAGGCGGAGGTAGATCCTTGTTTTCGCTGTTGCTGCCACCGCCGCAAACAGTCATAAAGACCAAGGTGACCGATCCCAATAGGATTGCGATTCGGCGACTAGGTTCTCTCATGATTGGTTCCCTGGAGCACCCCCAACCGATGGTGTGCAAGGCCTGAGTTCTCCGGCTCTAAGGCCGATTGGATGATTCCGGATAGTGAATGCGACTTCAAGTGCGATCTGGCCCTCCCGGTTGACGGAGAGACTGCTTGGAGGCCGTATGAGGGCCTAATGATTAGAAGTGATGGCTGCACGTGAACCTCGTATCCCCGCGGAAGCAAAACCTTCCAAAGGCAGGGACAACAAGGTCTACCATTGCACAAATCGTCTGATTAACTTAGCTGATGCCCCAGATGGGTATGTGACCAAGACTCAGTGTCAGCGGATTTTTCGTTGAGTTTGGCAGGAAGCAGCCCCGGGACCCAATGCGGCCTAGATCAAATCGCCCGTGATGACCGCAGCTACGGTGAATACCTTGAGCAGCATGAGAGCTTGCGGATCCAATGAATATGATCAATGGGCAGCTACCGCAGCGTCCCCTCCATATCTGCGAGCACGTAGGCCATGATCCCGACCGCTGCGATGTTCCTCTGCATGTCGAGCTTGAGGACGTTTTCGAAGGTGTCGGCCTGGGTGTGGTGCATCTCCCGGTCATGGGCGGTGTCGTGGTTGACGCGGAAGTCGTGGAAGTGTGGTGCCAGGAGGTGCTGCGCGAACTCAACACCACTGGCCGCAAATGCAACGCCTCCCTATAACCTTCGCCGTCGTGGAAGCCAAGGGCGCCCTCGATCAGATCCGCGGGCAGTCCGCGAGGCTTGAGTGAGCTGTTGCCACATAATGAGTCGTTGCGTCCCGGAGGCACCATGAACGGCTTTGACATCCACGCGCCCGAGCATGTCAAGAATCCGAAGCTCCTCCAGTGGGTCGCCGAGATCGCGGCGCTCTGCGCGCCAGATCGGATCCATTGGTGCGACGGCAGCCAGGAGGAATACGACGCGCTCTGCGAACAGATGGTGCGGGGCGGGACCTTCCAGCGCCTCAACCCGGACAAACGGCCGCGATGCTTCCTGGCGCTGAGCGATCCCACGGATGTGGCGCGCGTGGAGGACCGCACGTTCATCTGCAGCGGCAAAAGGGAGGATGCGGGGCCCAACAACAACTGGGAGGACCCGGCCGTGATGAAGGCCAAGCTCCTGGAACTGTTCAAGGGCTGCATGCAGGGAAGAACCCTCTTTGTGGTGCCCTTCAGCATGGGACCGCTCGGGTCCAGCATCGCGCAGATCGGCGTGGAGCTTACGGACAGCCCTTATGTGGTGGTCAATATGCGGATCATGACCCGGATGGGGAAAGCGGTTTATGGTGTCCTTGCTGATGGGGATTTCGTGCCCTGCCTCCATTCGGTGGGCATGCCCCTTGGGCAGGGCCAGCAGGATGTGCCCTGGCCCTGCAACAAGGAACAGAAGTACATTGCCCACTTCACCAACCGTTCCATCTGGAGCTTCGGAAGCGGCTACGGAGGTAACGCGCTCCTGGGAAAGAAATGCTTCGCCCTGCGCATCGCCAGCCTCATGGGCCTCGAGGAGGGCTGGCTCGCTGAGCACATGTTGATCATGGGCATCGAAGGCCCAGGGCTTCCCAAGACCTATGTGGCAGCGGCCTTCCCCAGCGCCTGCGGAAAAACCAACTTCGCCATGATGCGGCCGCCCGACCGTTTCCAGGACTACAAGGTAAGCACGGTCGGGGACGATATCGCCTGGATCAAACCCGGATCCGATGGCCGCCTGTACGCCATCAACCCCGAGGCGGGGTTCTTCGGCGTGGCGCCTGGCACCAATTCCAAAACCAATCCCAACGCCATGGCAACGATCCGGGAGAATACCATCTTCACCAATGTCGCCCTGACCACGGATGGCGATGTGTGGTGGGAAGGATTGACCGAGAAACCCCCAGAGGGACTCACGGACTGGCATGGGATGCCCTACGACCCCTCCTGCGGCAAGCCCGCGGCGCACCCCAATGCGCGCTACACCACTCCCGCCCGCCAATGCCCCTGCATCGACCCCGAATGGGAAAACCCGGAAGGCGTTCCGATCAGCGCCTTCCTTTTCGGAGGCCGCCGGGCCGATACGATGCCGCTCGTCGTCCAGGCCTTCAACTGGACCTTCGGGGTGTACATGGCCAGCACCATCGGGAGCGAGACCACTGCGGCGGCCATGGGCGCCACGGGCCAGGTGCGGCGGGATCCAATGGCCATGCTGCCCTTTTGCGGCTACCACATGGGCGACTACTTCAACCATTGGCTCCAGATGGGCCGCGACATCGGCGAAGCGCCCCGCATCTTCTGCGTCAACTGGTTCCGCAAGGGGGCCGACGGAAAGTTCCTGTGGCCGGGCTTTGGCGAAAACATCCGCGTTCTCAAGTGGATCGTGGACCGCGTCAACGGCCAGGCCCACGCCGTGGAATGCCCCATAGGCTGGATCCCCAAGGAAGGGGACATTGCCACCGATGGCCTTGAAGGCTTCGACTCCTCCCATTTCGAGCAGGTCATGCGCCTCGACCACACAGAATGGCGCAAGGAGATGCTCCAACACGAAGAGCTGTTCGAAGGGTTGTACGACCGCCTTCCGAAGGAGTTCTTCCCCCTGCGCCGCCTGATCCTGTCGGGCCTCTGGCGCGCGCCAAACCGGAGGGGTCTCGCCCCAGAGCGGTGATCATCCATTTAAATGCCGAAGGACGAAGCCATCGTTCCCACCTACCGCAGCGTCCCCTCCATCTCTGCCAGCAGGTACGCCATGATCCCGACCGCTGCGATGTTTCTCTGCATGTCGAGCTTGATGATCTTGTCGAAGGTATCGGCCTTGGTGTGGTGGATTTCCCAGTAGTGGGTGGTGTCATGGCTGACACCGATGCCGGGAACGCCCTCGCTCACCGTGGGCCCCACGTCGGTGCCGCTGCCGCCCATCTCCATCCTGGTGGCGTCCAAGGGCTCCAGCAGCGGCGCGAAGGATTTCAGCAGGTTCAGGGATTTCTCGGCGCGGGCCTTTTCTTCGGGCGTGGCTGTGATGACTTTGTTGCGGCCCTCGCCGTGGAAATCCAGTGAGAAGCCCTTCACCGGGCCATTGCCGCTGTCGCTCTCCAGGGCCGCGACAAAATTTCCCAATTCAGCTTTGTGCGCATCGCGATAGCCCTTGCCGCCAAAGTCGCCGTTCTCCTCGTTGGTGAAGAAGACCACGCGGATGGTGCGCCTGGGCTTGAGACCCGCATCGAGGATCGCCTTGGCGGCGCCCAGCGAGTTCATGCAGCCCACACCGTCGTCCTGGGCCCCCTGCCCCACATCCCAGCTATCGAGATGGCCGCTCAGGAGAACCACTTCACCAGGTTTTTCGGAACCGACGATCTCACCCACCACATTGGCCGAGGGCTGGTTCGGGATAAGTTCATTTTCCAGCTCCAGGTGCAGCTGGATTCGTTCGCCGCGCAGAGCCATGCGCCGCATCATCGTCGAGTTCTCGATCGAGACCGCAGCCGAAGGAATCTTCGGAAGTTTTCCGTCGTAGGCCAGGGTGCCTGTGTGCGGCGTGTCGAAACTGAGGCTCCCCACCGAGCGCACCAGGGACGCCACAGCGCCGTACTTCGCCGCGCGGGAGGCGCCGATCACACGGTACATCACGGTTGGACCGTAACCCGTGAACGGCACGTCATAGAGCACGATCTTTCCCTTGACACCTGCTTCACCGAGCTTGTCCAGCTCGTCGAAACTGCCCACCACCACCACATCTGCGGTTATGCCGCCCCTGGGCGTCGCCACACTCATGCCGAGCCCCAGGATGGACAATTCGTGCTGCTGGGGCGTCAGGGTCCAGGCCTTTTCTGCACCGCGCTTCCAATAAGGCACGAGGATTTTTTCGGTATGGACGTTCTGCAGGCCATCGGCCTTCATGGTCTTCACGGCCCAGGCAATGGCCTGGTCCAACTGTGCTGAACCGCTGATGCGGTTGCCCACCTGGTCGCAGAGTTCGCCGAGCTGGTCGTAGGCCGTGGAGGATTGCAGCGAGGTGCCCAGGATCTGCGCCGCGGCCGGGCGGTAGCGGTCCGCCAACGATTGCGCGTTGGCCACGAAGGGAACCATTTGAAGCAATGAAGAAACCAGAATTGTCCTGACCATCACATGCATGGGGATCTCCTGACCCTCATGTTAC
The DNA here is from genome assembly GCA_025358435.1 of Holophagaceae bacterium. Taxonomy (GTDB): domain Bacteria; phylum Acidobacteriota; class Holophagae; order Holophagales; family Holophagaceae; genus JANXPB01. The sequence goes on along the minus strand of JANYJQ010000018.1, from coordinate 7,594 downwards.
TGGGTAGATTCCTTGCCGGAAGAAAAACCAGAAAACGGCTGACGGATCGTCAAAACTTTCATTTGTGTCATTCGTGGTCGCCTTTTACTTCCTTTTTCGCCACCGCTTTCAAATGCTCCTCGATCTCCTTTTTCACCTGCTTCATCAGCGGGTTCGGGATGGGCACGCTGAGGTTGTACTGGGCGATGCGCCAGGTCTTGCCTTGTTTCACCAGCACACCGGAACCCCGCGCAGGGCCCATGTTTGGCGTATCCAATTCCTCATCGAACCAGGCAGTGTTTCCATCCGTCGAATAACGGACGTGGCGCTTCGCGGCCTTGAACGTCCAGGCCTTGCCTTTCTTGAAATAGGGTTCCGCATAGGCGCGGAATTCGTCCTTGGTCCAGCGCTCGGTGGCATCGGTTCCCAGGAATACGGCGCCGGGCGCCATCAGGCCGAAATACAGCTCCGCATCGGCCTTTTCCGCCGCGAGATGCCACTGGTCGAGCACAGCCTCGGGAGTTTGGACGGCTGTAGCCATGGATATCAACGCTGGTAGCAGTAGCATTCTTTAAACTCCTGTCATGCCGGGAATTTTGATTTCTGGGTCGCATCGGACAGAGCACGGGCATGTATCGGAATGGTTTTTCATCCCCGCAGATCCCCGTGAATCCCCGGCTAAAAAAAAGGCTTTTCAGCCGGGGATTCACAGGGATCTACGGGGATAAAGATGTTGGGTAAGACCACGTTGATTTTTACCAAATTCCATCACTGGCTCTTCTCCATCACTGGCTCTTCAGCTTCACTTGGATCCTCATGCTTCCGAATGAATCCACGGAGATCACTTCCCAGCTCACGGGGCCATCGCTGCCCTTGGAGGTTTCGCCCTTCCCTAGATTGAAGGCGGCGTCATCCAACTCCCAGCGGCCGCATGGAAACCTTGGCTGAGGCGGCTCGGGGGTGTGGGGATGGGCGTCCACGATGCGCACTGGGCCCCTCGGCTTGCCCTCTCGGCTCAACAGGCCAGGATCGATGTGTTCCACGATCAGGCCTTCGTATCCCGGTCCCCAGCGGTTCCCCACGCGCCCGCGATCGAAGCCCCAGGGCCTGCGCACCGAAAACTCCCAGAAGGCGTTTGCTTTCCTGGGATCAGGCACGATCAGTCTCTGGGAGTCGATGCCGGGCGCTCGTTCCAGCGGCGCGATCCACCCATCCCATGCGCTGCCTTTGATCCGTTCTTTCCGGACAAGAGATCGAAAGCGTCCGCTGTACCAAAGCTCGCCAGCTACCCAGGGCCCAGGATGCGAAGGACTGTAGCCCGTGTCGTGCTGCCAGGGCCCTACGTCTCCATGGGCGGTATCCCAACCACGGTATTGCCCGGCGTCCATCAGGTCCCAGATGCCCGCGGTATTGGGATCTTCACACGATAGATACAGATCATCCACGGAGTTCTCGCCCATGGCATGGAAGGATTCATGCACGATATTTCCAAGCGGCGCCTGCTCGGTCATGAATACCACCGGCCAAGTGATGGATGCATCCCACGGCAGGGGCATCATGAAGGTCGCGGGTCTGAGATGAGCATCATTGTTGGTGATGGACTTCGGTTCACCTGGCGCGAAGATCCATAAATGATCAGGTTTCCCGTCGGGTTTCAAGGCGCCGGTGCGGTTGTTCACGCGATCGAAATCATGGAGATTCCGGTCCTTCAATTTTTCCAGGACGAACCGCACCATGTCGGCTCTTTGATTGTCATTGCGTGGCTTCACATGGAGGGGATCCGTGAAATTCAGGATGGCGCCCTCCTGCAGCACCAGGTTCCCTTTGGACACTTCGTATAGGTAATTGGCGGCGCTGGCTACCCCTGGCTCACGGTTGAAGAGCATGCGGCGTAGTTCGTCTTCGGGCATGGATACGGCTTCATCGGAAAAGCCCAGGCGCACCACGAGAACTTTTTCCACCCGGTAGTCGGTTGCAGGCCGCAGCACGATGGTGGCGGCAGCGCGGTTCCGCATGGGGACCAGATCCCTGGCCCAGCCTTCTTTTTCGAAGACCAGCACAGGATGGGTATCTTCGGCGGATCCCAGCATGGAAAAACGGCCATCGCTTCCCGTGATGTCCCAGGAGTAGCCTCGAAGCGAAGGCAGCAGCGCGTGGTGGTCCCTGGCGGTGCGGATGCCATCGTCCACAAATACCCGGACCCCCGCCACCGCGTTCTGGCCGTCGGTCACCTGGCCCGATAGCGGCCCCTGGGCCCGCAAGGCGAGCGGTGCGATGAGGGCCAGGATCAGGAATAGTCGACGCATTGGAGATTATCTCAGAAGAATGCAGTCCTGGGTCCTGGGGTTCAATTCAGATGCGGCCCGGGATTCTTCCAAGCCCACAGCCCATGCCAGATTCCCGCTTCAGGGAAAGCCCCGTCGGCGCTACAATGGCGGGTTCGGAGCACTTCGTGACTGATCCCCAACTGATCCGCAATTTTTCCATCGTGGCGCACATCGACCACGGCAAATCCACGTTGGCGGACCGGTTGCTGGAGCTGACCAAGACCGTGGCCCACCGGGATATGCAGGCCCAGATGCTGGACGACATGGACCTGGAGCGGGAGCGCGGCATCACCATCAAGGCCCATGCGGTGACCTGCATGTACACCGCCCAGGATGGCAAGACCTACACGTTGAACCTCATCGACACGCCGGGCCACGTGGATTTCACCTACGAGGTGAGCCGCAGCCTCGCCGCCTGCGAAGGCGCGATCCTCGTAGTGGATGCGACCCAGGGCGTGGAAGCGCAAACCTTGGCCAACGCTTACCTCGCGCTGGAAAACGGTCTGGAAGTTTTTCCCGTGCTCAACAAGACCGACCTCCCCAGTGCCGATCCCGCGCGGGTGCTGGAGCAGATCGACACCGTCATCGGGCTGGTGGACACGGCCCACGCCGTGAACGTGAGCGCGAAGACCGGCGACAACTGCGAGGCGGTGCTCGAGCAGATCGTCAAGTGCATCCCACCGCCCCAGGGCGACAAGCTGGGGCCGCTCCAGGCGCTCATCTTCGACTGCTACTACGATGCCTACCGGGGCATCGTCAGCCTCATCCGCATCGTCAACGGCACGCTCAAAGCCGGAGACCAGATCCGCTTCATGTCCAACGGCTCCGAATACCGGGTGGATGAAATTGGAATTTTCGACCCGAAGATGTCCAAGCAGCCCGTGATGTCCGTGGGCGAGGTGGGCTACCTGGTGGCAAGCATCAAGCAGCTCACCGACGTGAAAGTGGGCGACACGATCACACATGCCCAGACGATGAACACAACCCCAGCCACGGAGATGCTCAAAGGCTTCAAAGAAATCCAGCCGGTGGTGTTCGCCGGAATCTTCCCCACCAGCAGCGATGATTTCGAGAATCTCCGCACGGCCATGGACAGGTTGCGGCTCAATGACAGCAGCTTCACATATGAGCCGGAGACCTCGACGGCGCTGGGCTTCGGGTTCCGCTGCGGCTTCCTGGGCCTGCTGCACATGGAGATCGTGCAGGAGCGCCTGGAGCGCGAGTTCAACCTGGACCTCATCACCACGGCGCCGAGCGTGCGCTACCACGTGTACCTGACGGACGGGGAAGAAGTCATCGTGGACAATCCGTCCAAGCTGCCGCCGCTGCAGAAGATCGCGCGCATCGAAGAGCCCATGATCGAAGCCACTATCCTCACCCGCGCGGATTTCGTGGGCGGCCTGCTCAAACTCTGCGAAGTCCGCCGGGGCATCCAGCAGCGCTTGGAATATGTCAGCAGCGACCGTGTGATGCTCGTGTACCAACTTCCCCTGAACGAAGTGGTGCTGGACTTCTACGACAAGCTAAAGTCGCTTTCCAAAGGCTATGCCAGTTTTGATTACCACATGAAGCACTATGCGGAATCGGACCTGGTAAAGATGGATCTCCTGGTGAACGGGGAACCCGTGGACGCATTGAGCATCCTGGTCCACCGCGCCAAGAGCCAGGCGCTGGGCCTGGCGCTTTGCCAGAAGATGAAGGAAGTGATCCCCCAGCAGATGTTCGATGTGGCGATCCAGGCCGCCATCGGCGTCAAATTCATCGCCCGCACCAACGTGAAGGCCCGCCGAAAGGATGTGACCGCCAAGTGCTACGGCGGCGACGTGTCCCGCAAGAAAAAGCTCCTGCAGAAGCAGAAGGAAGGCAAGAAGCGCATGAAATCCATCGGCAATGTGGAGATCCCGCAGGAAGCCTTCCTGGCGATCCTTAAGGTGGATAACTAATGTTTGTCTTCAGCTTTTGATGGAGTCCTGGGTCTCGAGTCCTGAGTCCTGAGTCCTGGGGCAACATGGAAGCGCCTTCGGCGCACTATTAATATCGCGGCCAAAGGCCGCACCCGAATTGAACCCCGGGACCCAGGACTCAGGACTCAGGACCAAATCCTTATGACCCAGCCCGCCATCGAACTCCAACAGCAACCGCCCAAGCCATCGGCCGGGCTGCGGCCCTGGTACGTCCTGACCCCGAGCATGAAGATGCTGCTGCTCATCCTGATCGGCGGTCTGCTGTACCTGCGGCTTTGGAAGCGCAAGCGCCAACACGATCATGTCTGCTCCCACTGCGGCCATCGCAATCCAACCCACCGGGCCCACTGCTCGCGCTGCTCGGCACCGCTGTTCGGGGGCGGTGGGCATTAGGCGATGGGCTTTAGGCCGTTGGCTTTCCATAAAAAAAGCGCGCCCCAAGGCGCGCTTTCCGGGTACTTCAGAATTCGGGCGTTCTAGAATTCGATATCCATGCCTTCTTCACCGGCGAGTTCGTTTTCCTCGCCCAGCACCGCGCAGGCCGCGCTGTACATCTGGAGAACCGCGGCTTTGCGGTTGCTCAGGTTGGTAAGCAGATCCTTCACCCGCTGCACTTCAGAGGCGATGGTGTTATTGATCTGCTCCACTTCCGCTTTGCAGCGTCCGCGAGTCTGTTCGTAGAACTGGGTTTGGTCATTGCTTAGGTCCATGGGGGGCCTCCCTGGGAAATGGTGGAGTGGATGGAACAGGTTTACAAGGGCGATCGAGCTTTCAAATGTAAAGCAAGGGAACCAAGCATACAAAGATTAAGCGTGCCATGCGATCCAAATAAGGATGGGAATGATGATCAGAAGTAAAAAAATGGACCGTACGACCCAGGGAGAGCGCTGGGATTGCATGGAATCCATTTCGGGCAAGGGGATGGGAATCTGCCCCGGCCCGCGTTTCTGGACCATGGCGGTGGTAGTGGGCTGATCCTCCAGCTTGGCCCGGGCCGTGTCCACGGCGGGCGTAACGGCACCCATTTTTATGGGCGAAGCCTTTGCGCGGACCGCAAATCGGGCGGCCATGACTTCTTCCACCATTTCCTTGGTGCCCTTGAGCAAGGTATTCACATATTCCGCCACATCGTGGTCCGTCGGTTCGCTGGATTGCCGCACCAGGAGATCTTTCAGGTCCCGTTCCAGAAACCGGGCCGATGGATACCTCATCTCGACATTTTTTTGCAAACACTTGTTCACGATGGCGGCCATTTCCCGCGAAATGGACGGGTTGATGGTTTGCACATCGCTGATCCGTCCCATGCGGACCTTCTCCAGCACTCCCAACTCGGAGTCCGCATGGAAGCAGCGTTCGCCCGTAAGCAATTCAAAGAGCACAAGGCCCAAGGAATACAGGTCTGACCGGTTGTCCAGAGGCTGGCCCATCGCCTGCTCGGGGCTCATGTACAGGAGCTTGCCCTTCAGCGCGCCCGCCAGGGTCTGGGTGTTCTTCGTGGCGGCTTTGGCGATGCCGAAGTCCACGAGCTTCACCGCGCCGTCGCTGCTGATCAGGATGTTCTGGGGACTGATGTCCCGATGGACCAGCTTGAGTTCCCGATCGTTGAGCGCCTTCTTGCGGTGGGCGTGATCCAAAGCCACAGCTACCTTCATGACCACAAAGGCAGCAACAGGTTCTGGGAAGGGCAGGCGATACTCCCTGACCTTCCGGAGCAGGGAACGCAGGTCCTTGCCATCCACGTATTCCATGGCGATGTAGTAGGAGCCCGAGGCTTTCCCTAGATCGAAGATCTGAACGATGTTCGGGTGGGTCAGCTGGGCGGCCAGCTTGGCCTCGTCGATGAACATGGTCACGAATTCTTCGTTGTCCGAAAGATGGGGAAGGATGCGCTTGATGGCGACGATCTTCTGGAAACCCTGGACGCCGCGCTGCCGGGCCTTGAAAAGTTCGGCCATGCCCCCCACTGCGATCTTCTCCAGCAAATAGTAGTTCCCGTATTCCTCCAGCACGTTGGAGGGCATTGGTTCTGCCATGTCGGGGAAGGACTGGGTGCCCAGGGGGCTGGTCGGCAAGGGTCCTGAGGGACGGTCCATGATCGTGGGCCCCACTAGACTGGCGTTGCTCGTTGGCTCGGCCTCCAATGCGAAGGGATCAAAGATGCCGGAGATGCCGCTGAGGGTGTACTCGTCTTCTTGCTTGCCATCAGCTTTGGGAGTCGCCTTGAGGACAGCTTCGGGCGATTTGCCGATGCCCGGCACCGGCGGTGGCTTGATCGACCTGTTCTGAGCCGCTGGCGCCGAAGGCACGGATGGCTTGGGCGCAGGAAGGGGGGGTTCGGCCTTCCGGACCTCAGGTTTGCCTTCGGCGGGGGGCAAAGCGCTCGCGCCAGCATTCCCTTCAAGCTCTTCTAAAAGGCTGCCGAAAATATCTTCGCTATCCAAGGCCGCCTTTGGTGGTGGGGGCGGCGATGCTGGTGGTATGAAGGGCTCAATTTTCATGGCCTGGGTGACCATGGGTTTCATGACCTGGGTGGCGGCCGGGGAAGGAACTGATGGGACATTGGGCGAAGAAGATGGAACCGGAGGCAGGGACGCCGGTTTCGAAGCGGATTTCGGGGCAGGGTTCAGGGTGAATTTCGGGATGACCGGGGCCGTTGGCATCGGTTGCACTTTGGGCGCTGGCAGATGAAATTTCGGGAGCTGGATTTTAGGCACCACCGGTTTCGTTTCCGCGGATTTTGGAACGGCAGGCTGAGGCGCAGCGGCTGCTGATGCAGCCGGAGCAGCCGCTGGAACGGCTGGCGCGCTCGGAACCGGGGGCCCAGGCCGACTGGACTGGACGGGCATCGCCGGGCGCGATGCCACAGTGGTTGTTGGCTCTGGACGAGGCTTTGCTTCGCGGGCGGGCGGCGTGGGTTCGCCTTCGATATCCGCTAGCAGATCACCGAAAATATCCTCGGAACTGAACCTTCCAGAAGCCTTAGATTTGTCAGGTTTGTAAACGCTGAGGGCCGAGGGCCAAGTCTTGATGGCATCCTCCTTGGATAGGTAGCCCTTGAAGACTTTAGGAAGATTCGCGTAGGGCGCCGTTTCTTCCCCCTGCAGCACCAGCACGGGAAGGCTGGGGTGCCGCGCCAAGAAGAGTTTCGCAACCTCGAAGGAAGCTTCTCCGCCATGGGCCGGGTCCAGCAGCATGAGATTCGGTTCCAGGCCCCAATCAATGAAGTGGCGCGCTTCCTGATTCGTGGCCCAACGGATATCCCAGCCATCCATCTCTAGGGAAGCCACCAATGCAGGCGATTTTAAGGACTCGCCATCCACAACA
>JANYJQ010000008.1 GCA_025358435.1 Holophagaceae bacterium | reverse complement strand
CGGTGTCCACTTTCTTGGAGAGGTGCCCATCGATAAACGGGCCTTTTTTCAGAGAACGGGCCATCGTGAATTCTCCTAGTTGATCCGCTTGACGATGAATTTGGTGGTGCGGTTGTTATGCCGCGTCTTGTATCCGCGAGTGGGCTGGCCCCAAGGGGTGACCGGATGGCGGCCACCGGAAGTGCGGCCTTCGCCACCACCGTGCGGGTGATCCACCGGGTTCATGACCACACCACGGACCGTCGGCCGGACACCCAGCCAGATCGTGCGGCCGGCCTTGCCCAGGGCGATGTTCTCGTGTTGCAGATTGCCGACCTTGCCGATGGTCGCCATGCATTCCAGATGGATCTTGCGGATCTCACCGGATTTCAGGCGGAGCTGGGCGTATTCGCCATCCCTGGCCACGAGCTGCGCGAAAGCGCCGGCTGCCCGGGCGATCTGGCCACCCTTGCCGGGCTTCATTTCAATGTTGTGGATTTCCGTGCCCACCGGGATGTTCCGGAGCGGCAGGGTATTGCCCACCAGGATGTCCGCGTTCTTCCCGGAAACCACTGTGCGGCCAACTTCAAGTCCATCAGGCGCAAGGATATAGCGTTTTTCTCCGTCCGAGTAGACCAGCAGGGCGATGCGGGCGGTGCGGTTGGGATCGTATTCGATCGTCGCGACCTTGGCGGGCACATCGAATTTGTTGCGCTTGAAATCAATCAAGCGATAGCGCTGTTTGTGGCCACCGCCGATGTGGCGGGTGGTGATGCGGCCGGTGTTGGAACGACCGCCGGTGCGGGTCTTCTTGGCAATCAGGGAGCGCTCAGGAGTGTCGCTCGTGATTTCCTCGAAGCCTGACTTCGACATGCCGCGCTGACCTGGTGTGGTCGGCTTGAGCATTTTTACGCTCATGGTTTTGCCTTTAGAAAAGTGTGGGCGATAGGGGCAATGCTTGTCCGTCCACGGAGTTGAAAATTAAAGAACCTAGGCCTTAAGCCTCGGTGGCTGGAAGAGAACCTTCCGCCAATTCGACATACGCTTTTTTTGATGCGGTGGTCTGGCCCATCCAACGGCCCAGGCGCTTGGCCTTGGAGTGGACCTTGACAGTCCGGATGGACTTCACCTTGGCCTGGAGCAGAAGTTCCGCGGCTTCTTTGATCTGGTGCTTGTTGGCCCACGGGGCCACTTCGAACACCTGGACATTGTTCTCCCGCAGGATCTGACCCTTTTCAGTCAGCAGCGGCTTGCGGATCACTTCGAAGATCTTAGTCATGGTTTCACCACTTCCTGCAGGGCCAGAATTGCATCCTTGGAGAAGACGACCTGGTCGTACTTGAGCAGCTCATAAACATTCACACCCAGACTCGTCACCGTCATGAACCTGGGGTGGTTCCCGGCAGCAAGGGTCAAGTTGCGCGAAGCTTCGGAGCCAACGAGCAGGGCCCGATTGCTGATGCCCAGCTTTGCCATGGTTCCCGAAAGGGCCTTGGTCTTGTGGTTGGCGAGTTCCCAATTCTCAACGACCATCAATTGGCCTTTGGAGAGCTTGACTGAAAGCGCATTGCGCAAAGCGGAACGGCGCGCCTTCTTGGGGAATGCGTAATCATAGGAGCGGGGATTCGGGCCGTGGGCCGTGCCGCCGCCCTTCCAGATCATCGAACGGATCGAGCCGATGCGGGCGCGACCGGTGCCCTTCTGCTTCCAGAGCTTCTTGCCCGACCCGGAAACCTCGGATTTGTCCTTGGTCTTGGCGGTGCCGGCGCGGCGCTTGGCCAGGAAGTGGCGGACCGCTTCCCAGATCAGATGGGTATTGATGTCTTCAAGCTTGAAGACTTCGGGCAGCAGGTCCACGGTGCCGGCCTGCTTGCCATCGAGATTCACGACAGGGTGCTGGAAGGTCGCCATCTCAGGCCTCCTGCTTGATCACGACATACCCACCTTTGGGGCCGGGAACGGCGCCCTTGATGAGCAGAAGATTGTTTTCGGAATCCACCGAGGCGATTTCCAGGTTTCGAATGGTCACCTGTTCGGCGCCCATGTGCCCACCCATGCGCATGCCAGGAAAGACACGGCTGGGATCAGAAGAGCCGCCGATGGAACCGGGAGCGCGGTGGTGCATGGAGCCGTGGGTCGCGCGTCCACCCTTGAAATGGTGGCGCTTCATGACGCCAGCGAAGCCTTTGCCCTTGCTGGTGCCGACGACATTCACTTTGACTTTGGCTTCGAACTGGCCCACGAGAACGCTGTCGCCTTCTTTCGCGGGATCGGAAGAATCCACTTTGAATTCGCGTAGCACGCGCACAGGAGCGACCCCGTGCTTTTCAGCGTGGCCCTTTTCGGGTTTGTTGGCGCGCTTGCCGCCGCTGGGATCCACGAAGCCGATCTGGATGGCGTCGTAGCCCTCTTTGGCGGTGGTCTTGCGCTGCACAACCACGCAGGGGCCAGCCTGGATCACGGTCACGGGGACCACTTGACCCTTGTCGTTGAAGATCTGGGTCATGCCCAGTTTCCTGCCGATGATTCCTTTGATCATGTTTTGCTCCCCTTCCTTTACCGGTTGCCCTGACGGCTGAACACCTTGATTTCGACATCGACGCCCGCGGGGAGGTCGAGACGCATCAGGGTATCCACCGTGGTCTGGGTGGGGTTGAGGATGTCAAGCAGGCGCTTGTGGGTGCGGATCTCGAACTGATCCCGGCTCTTCTTGTCCACATGAGGGGACCGGTTCACGGTGTACTTGTTGGTCCGTGTGGGCAAGGGGATGGGTCCGGCCACCGAGGCGCCGGTGCGCTTGGCGGTGTCCACGATCTCGCGGGTGCTCTGATCGAGCAGACGGTGGTCGAAGGCACGCAAACGGATGCGAATGTTGTCTTTCATGCTCACTCCATTGGGACGGCAAACCGTCCATAGACGTGGGGCGCTGACCGCCCAAGTGGATCCGTCCCGAAAACAGGGACAGGGCTGATCAGCATAACAAAAGCCGCTGGAAATTCAACGGCTATTTGGGAAGAACGCACGACCCCCCGAGGGGAGGAAGCGGTGGATCAGGAGGCCCGGCGACCTTGCGGTCCGGTGGATGGCCTCACCCCGAGAGGGGCTTGAACGGCAATAAAACGTCGAGCTATTTCAGTTACTACTTGGAACCCTTGACCTTGGCGACGATTTCTTCCGCCACGTTCCTGGGTGCTTCTTCGTAATGCGAGAACTGCATGGTGTAGTTGCCGCGGCCCTGGGTCATGCCGCGCAGGGTGGTGGAGTAGGCGAACATCTCGGCCAGGGGCACCTTGGCGGTGACCACCTTGACGCCGGCCCGGTCTTCCATGTTCTCGATGCGGCCACGGCGGCTGTTCAGGTTGCCGATGACATCGCCCATGTAGTCCTCGGGGACCACGACCTCGACGGCCATGATGGGCTCGAGGATCACAGGCGAGGCCTTCTCGCAGCCAGCCTTGAAGCCCATGGAACCCGCGATCTTGAACGCCATTTCGTTGGAGTCCACATCGTGGTAGCTGCCGTCGTAGATGGTGATCTTGATGTCCACGCAGGGATAGCCTGCCAGAACGCCGGACTGCATGGCTTCAAGGCTGGCTGCGAAAAGGCCTCACCCGTCATCCTCGAACCCATCATGGCCGTCGAGGTCGTGGTTCCCGAGGACTACATGGGTGATGTCATCGGCAACCTGAACAGCCGCCGTGGCCGCATCGAGAACATGGA
>JANYJQ010000194.1 GCA_025358435.1 Holophagaceae bacterium | reverse complement strand
GCGCTGGTGCGCCGGGGCGTCCGGCGCGTGGTCTTCGCCAAGGCCTACACCAGCATCGGCGAGCAGGAGCGGCAAGAACGCCAGGGCATTCTCGACCACTACCACGTTGCCTGGGAACAATTGGGGGTTTGATGCGTGGCGAGGTTTCTCCCCTCCGATTGAAAGCTGCCTGGGTGGTAGCGGTGGGTATGGACGCCCTCCAGATGCTCCTGTTCCCCGCAACCATCGAAGGCGGTTTTTCACCTGTGGCCGACGGCCTCGATTTCGTCGCAATGGCATTGCTATGGGCCCTGGTCGGATGGCACTGGACCTTCCTGCCCTCGGTGATCGTCAAGGTCATTCCGGTTATGGACCTGGCGCCCACCTGGACCATCGCCATCGCCATCGCCACCCGGGGGCTGAACAGCCAGCCTCCCTCCTCGGGATTTCCCCCGGCCGCGGCACCCAAGGATGTGACTCCGAAGGATGTTGCGCCCAAGGATGTTGTACCCAAGGACGAACCGCACATCATCACTGTGGAGTCGAAATCCAGCCCATCAGCCGAGGGTTCCGGCAAAAAGGATTGAGCGCACCTATTCACCAGTTCGGGATGGACCGAAATGATGGGCGATGCTGTTGGCGTAGTAGCTCAGCAAGGGAGCTTTCGCGAGGTCTGATTTCAGGGTGTCGCCATCGGCGAGCAGGATGCCCCGCAGAGTCAGCACGCGCACCCCCATCTCGAAAATGCGTTGGAAATTCCCCCGTGCCATGTACAGCGGCAGGTTCCGCTCCGTGGCCCAGGCCATGGTTTCCAGGGCCTTCTGGCGCAGGTCCAACCGGCTCACGGATGGGCTTTCCAGTTGCATCCAGGATCGGGCCACCATGGCCACGGGCGTGATGGGAATCTGATCTCCAACGGCCTGCAATAACTTGTGCGCCACGCTATCCATGATGGGTTTACGTTCTTCCCAATCCATGCCCCAGAGATCGGCGTTTTCAGTCAGATCGCCGATGCTGAGGGGTGGGCCGAAGTTCGCGATGGCATAGCCAAAACGGTAGAAGCGGCCCAGGGCGCCCCGGAACATGAGGCCGGACAGCCAGAACGCCGAGCGCCGGAAATTGACGCGCAGCCCACGGCGGGGCAGGCCGCTCAGCTCCCGGACCAGGGTGCTGTCCTCCACCACGCGGTCGTAATTGATGCCCACCGGAATGAAGACGAGATCCTTCGCATTGGCGCGGGCCATGTAGTCCAGCAGGCCCAGTTTCGGCGGCTGCAAAGCGCCATCGCGGCTCAACCCGCCTTCGATGAAAATGCCCTGGGTGATGCCTGCCTCGACCGCCCGCTGCACGTAGCGTTCCAGCACCGCGTGGTAGAGCGGGTCACGGAACTTGCGCCGAACGAAGAAGGAGCCAAAACTCTTGAAGAGGCGCTCCAGGGGCCAGATGCGGGCCCACTCGCCCACGGCGTAGGAGATGGCCACGCGGTTCGCCAGCAGGAAGGCCACCAGCAGGTAGTCGGCATTGCTGCGGTGGTTCATGACGTAGACCACCGAAGCGTTGCGGGGGATGCGATTGAGCTGCGCCTCGGCGCTGCGGCCGATGCGCACTCGATAAAAAGACCGCAGCAGCATTGAGGCGGCCTTTTTGCCAAAGCGGTAGGCCGTGAGTAGATTGAAGTTCGGGATGATCTCGTCAAGATAATCCGTCACGCGCATCCAGGCCTGGGCCTCCTCGATGCCGGTCCTGGCGCATTCTTCCTGCACCAGGGACTGGAGCTTTGGGTCCTCCACGAGCTCCCGCTTCAGTTTTTGTTTCCGCGTGACGGTGATGGGATTCAGGTGGAAGCCCAGCTCCCGCCTGGTGCGCACCGCGGCACGGTAGACCCGCCGTCTGATCCAACGCCGCAGGAGCCAGACACCCACCAACAGGCCAAGGCCGACGCCGAAGATCACCCATGGAGAGAGCAGGAGCATGCTGCAGTATCGCCGGGATTAGGCTGTGAGGCATCTGAGCCATGAGCGTTGAGCTATGAGCTGATCTGGAGGCGCCTACGGCGCTCTATTACTAAGGCCGCGGCCTTTGGCCGCATCTTTATTGAACCTCATCTCTCAAACCTCGAACCTGGCCCCTTATTCATACCTCAGCGCATCGATGGGATCGAGCTTGCTGGCCTTGGCGGCGGGGTACATCCCGAAGATCAGGCCGATGCCGGCGGGGACCATGAAGGCTGCAACGACTGCCCAGAGCGGGATGCCGCCCATCTGGCCGAAC
>JANYJQ010000163.1 GCA_025358435.1 Holophagaceae bacterium | reverse complement strand
GGATCCGAGCACTTTGAAAAGTGCCGCCTCATCATCCAGGCCCACACCTGCCCGAACCAATGCCAGCGCGGTCGCCCGGTACATGGCGCCGGTGTCCAGGTAGTCCCAGGAAAGCGCTTCCGCGATCTTTTTCGCCGCGGAAGATTTCCCCGCGCCCGAGGGTCCATCAATCGCGATGATCTGGAGTTTCGTCATGCTCTTAGTCTGCCATCCGCCGGATCAATTCCAGGAACTCATCCCCGTACTGGACAAGTTTCTTGGGACCCACGCCGCTGATGGCCAGGAACTCAGGCTCGGTCACGGGCTTGAATGCGGCCATTTGCTTCAGCGCGGTATCGCCGAAGACCAGGTAGGCCGGCAGTCCCTTCTCGTCGGCGATGCGTTTGCGGAGGGCTTTGAGCGCCATGAAAAGGGTCTCGTCTTCACCCATGGGTGCGGCTTCTTCAGGCATGCCGGGTATTTCAATGGATTCGGGCCGGATCCTTTTGGCTTTGGGTAGTTTGATGGATTTTGGAGCCGTAGCCATGACGTTCCAGCCACCACAACTGTCACAACTTGTCCCACAGGTTGCCATGCGTTCGCCGAAATGCATCAGGATCTGCTGGTGGCGGCATCCGGATCCGTCTGCCAGGCGGTACATGGCCCGGGTCTGCCGCTGCTGTTCCCGCGCCAGATCTGTAGAAGCGTCATCCGAAAACCGGTCGAGGCTCATCACATCCGCCCAGGAGTAAAATAGGATGCAGTCCGATGGCTCGCCATCGCGGCCCGCACGGCCGATCTCCTGGTAATAACCTTCCACGCTCTTGGGCATGTCGCGGTGGATGACAAACCGGATGTTGGGTTTGTCGATGCCCATCCCGAAAGCTACGGTGGCCACGATCACATCCGCATCGTCCCTCCGGAAGGCTTCCTGGGCGGCGCTCCGCGCATCTGCGCTCATGCCTGCGTGGTAGGCCCTGGCTCTGACGCCTTGGCTTGAAAGGAATTCGGTTGTAGATTCGACACTTTTCCGGGAAAGGCAGTACACGATGCCGCTCAAGCCTCGCCGCGCTTTCACGAGCCGCAGGATGGCCTCCCGGACAGAAGGGCCCTCGCCCTTCTTGATGGCGGAAAGCCGCAGGTTGGAACGGAAGAACGAACCATGGAATCGCGCGGCATTTTTCATCCCGAGCTGCTCGACGATGTCCTCGCAGACTTCCTTGGTCGCCGTGGCCGTGAGCGCCAGAACCGGCACATTGCGGAAGCGGTTTTTCAGGCCGGCCAGATTGCGGTAGGCCGGCCTGAAATCGTGGCCCCACTGGCTGATGCAATGGGCTTCATCCACAGCGATCAATTTCAGATCGAGATCTTCCAGTAGGTTGGCTATGTAGAGCTCCAGGCCCTCCGGGGCTGCGTAAAGCAGTTCGATGTGGCCTTCGCGGATGGCGCGGATGCGCTTGCTTCGCTCTTCCGAATCAAGGCTTGAGTTCAGAAAGGTGGCTTTCAATCCTGCCTCGGTCATGGCGTCCACCTGGTCCTTCATCAATGCGATGAGGGGTGAAATCACGAGAGTGACGCCGCCCAGCAGCCGGGCGGGGAGTTGGAAGGTCAGGGATTTCCCCGCCCCCGTGGGCATGATGGCCAGCACATCCCGGCCCGACAACACCGTGCGGATGATGTCTTCCTGGCCGGGACGGAACTGATCGAAGCCGAAAATGGATTTGAGCTCGGTGCTGATGTCCAGGTGGGCGTCGCGGATGGCACCAGGACTTCCAAGAACTTTCAATTCGCGCAGGATCTCGGAAGTGAATCGATGCGGTTCCGCCCGGTAGAGAGCCCGCAATTCATCGAGCCGCGAACCGCGTTCCGGGAAAGGCAGTTGGCGCAGCGCCCTCAGCTCATCATGCAGATCCGACATCAGTATCTCTCAAGGCCTGGAACGGGATCCGGGCCTGGCTTCGTTGAAAAAGTAGAGCACTCTATGCAGGCCGCTGGGTCAGCACCTTGTCGATGATGCCGTAGTTCAAGGCTTCCTCGGCGCTCATGAAATAGTCGCGGTCCATGTCCTTCTGGACTTTCTTCACGGTCTGCCCTGTGTGCTTGGCGAAGGACTCGCTCAGCGTGTCCTTCAGCCGCTGGATCTCTTTGTAGCTGATCTCGATTTCAGTCGCTTGGCCCTGAGCCCCGCCCGAAGGTTGATGGATCATGATGCGGGCATTTGGAAGCGCAAAACGTTTCCCCTTGGTGCCGGCCGCCAGCAGGTGCGCGCCCATGGAGGCGCATTGGCCGATGCAGTAGGTGACGATGTCATTCTTCACGAACTGCATGGTGTCGTAGATGGCCAGGCCCGAGGTGACGCTGCCGCCGGGGCTGTTGATGTAGATCTGGATATCTTTGTCAGGGTCCTCGCTCTCCAGGAACAGCATCTGCGCGACGATGGCGTTGGCCACGTTGTCATCAATGGTGGTGCCGAGAAAGATGATGTTGTCTTTGAGCAGGCGGGAATAGATGTCGTAGCTGCGCTCGCCCCTGGGGGTCTGCTCGATGACGATGGGAGGGTAGTAGTTGCTGGGCATGAAGGCTCCTGGAAGCTTGGGTCGTTGCGATGAAATAAACCAGCCGTTGCTGCGACCTGCGACATTAGGAGCCGTAGCAAAATAACCTGAACTGCACATGTTATTTTGGCACGGCCCCTAATAGCCAGGATACCGCAGGCGGTGGAGGGCGTGGGTTCTCCCGGGTCATGTCTTGATTCGGAGAAGGTTTCAGTCATCGATCGGCGCATACTTCAGATTGGCAGTCTGTTTTTTGCGGGTTCCCATGAAATCCACTATCTGCATCCTCTTGTTCGCCACGCTATCGGGTGTTGCCTGCAAACAGCCGGCCATCGGCCCGATCCTGGGCACGGGGAACAGCATCTGGATCGTCCGTGAGGAGGTCGGCGAGCAGGCCCGGACGAAACTCCGGTACACGGATTCCGGCGGTTACACCTGGCAAAAGGAGGAAACAGTCAAGTTCTCCCTGGAGTATTTCCTCAAGGGTGGAAAGGTCATCCGAGTGCCCTGCAAGGCCACCAGCGAGCAGTCTGAAATGCCAGGTGGCGGACCTCCGGGCCTTACCTCGTCACACACGATATTCGAAGCCGTGGTGCCAACCCGCGAGCGCGGCCAAGGCTACAGAATTCTGCAAGACGATGTAGTAGTGCGCGTCGAGCAATTTTAGGCGCCGTTACGCCTTGGCCAGCGCTTTTCTGGCCAAGGTGTTACGGCGCCTTATGTCGGCCACAGGCCGACGCGATGGGTGGTGCTCCGAACAACGTTCAAGACCGTGGAGATTACCCACGAAGAAGCCAGCGCTTTTCTGGCCAAGGTGTTACGGCGCCTTATGTCGGC
>JANYJQ010000191.1 GCA_025358435.1 Holophagaceae bacterium | reverse complement strand
GACCAGCCGCTCGCTGCGCTCATGGTGATCCTGGTGCTGGTGCAGGTCCCCATCGGCTTCATGGACGGGGCGATCCAGCTCGTGGTCCTGCTGCTCGTGCGCGGCGCGGAGTTCCTGTCCATGTTCGACCAGCCGCACCGGGAAGCCCTGGCCATGCTGCTCCTCAATCTGACTACCCAGATGGCGCTCGTTTCAGAGATTTTCTGGGGACTCTGGCTGTTCCCCCTCGGGCTGCTGACCTTCCGTTCGGACTTCCTGCCCCGCTTCCTGGGCGTCTGGCTGATCATCAACGGCATCGCCTACGTCGCCACGAGCTTCGTCGGGATGATGGCTCCCCAGCACATGGATTTCGTCTCCAAGATCACCTTCCCGCTCCTCCTTGGAGAGCTTGCCTTCATGCTCTGGCTGGTGATCCGGGGCGCCAGGCCCAAGCAACCGGTCGATCCGTCCCTGGCCTAGGCAGGGAAAGAGCCGTGAGCCCCGACCGCCAAGGAATCCACCGACAACCAAAGGGCCCCAGTTGGGGCCCTTTCTGGCGATGAAGGTACCAACTACTTCTTCTGCCCCATCAAATTCAACGCCGAGCCTGCCTTGAACCAGGCAATCTGCCCTTCATTGAAGGTGTGGTTCAGCGTGATACGATCCTCCGAGCCTTCTTTGTGCTTGGCCACCATTGTGAGAGGCACGCCGGGTTTGAAGGCCGTGAGGCCCAGTATGCTGATCCGGTCATCCTCCTGGATCCTGTCGTAGTCGCTAGGGTTCGCGAAGGTCAGCGGCAACATGCCCTGCTTCTTCAGGTTGGTTTCGTGGATGCGGGCGAAGCTCTTCACGATGATCGCGCGGCCGCCCAGGAAGCGGGGTTCCATGGCTGCGTGCTCACGGCTCGATCCCTCGCCGTAATTCTCATCGCCGATCACCACCCAGCCCTGACCTGCGGCCTTGTAGGCGCGTCCTGTGGCGGGCACGGCGCCGTACTCGCTCGTGAGCTGGTTCTTCACGGTGTTCGCTTGCCCATTGGCGAAATTGATGGCGCCGATGAGCAGGTTGTTGGAGATGTTGTCGAGATGGCCGCGGAATTTCAGCCAGGGGCCCGCCATGGAGATGTGGTCCGTGGTGCACTTGCCCTTGGCCTTGATGAGGAGCTGCAAATCAAGCAGGTCGGTGCCTTCCCAGGCCTTGAAGGGCGCCAGCAATTGCAGGCGGTCGCTTGCGGGGGCTACCACGACTGAAACCTTGGAGCCATCTGCCGCGGGGGCCTGGTAGGTATTCGCGCCAGGATCGAAGGCGCGGCGCGGGAGCTGGTCGCCGCTGGGCGGCTGCAGCTTGAAGGCCGTGCCATCCGCGCCTTTGAGCTCGTCAGTCATGGGGTTGAAGGTCAGGCGGCCCGCGATGGCGAGGGCCGTGACGATCTCTGGCGAGGCTACGAAAGCGTGGGTTTCGGGATTGCTGTCGTTGCGGGCGACGAAATTGCGGTTGAAGCTCGTGATGATGGAATTCTTATCGCCCTTCTGAATGTCGTGGCGCTTCCACTGGCCGATGCAGGGACCGCAGGCGTTGGCCATCACCACGCCGCCGACCGCCGTGAAGGTGGCCATCTGGCCGTCGCGCTGGATGGTGGCGCGGATCTGCTCGGAGCCCGGGGAAATGGTGAATTCGCTTTTGGATTTCAAGCCGTGGTCCAGGGCCTGGCGAGCCACGCTGGCGGCCCGCTCCATGTCCTCATAACTGGAATTGGTGCAGGATCCGATGAGTCCGACTTTCAGTTCTTCCGGGTAGCCCTTTTCGCGCACCGCAGCGGCGAATTTCGACAGCGGCCAGGCCAGGTCCGGCGTGAAAGGGCCGTTGATGTGGGGCTCCAAAATATTCAGATCGATCTCTACGATCTGGTCATATTCGCAACCTTCATCGGCCTTCAGGTTCTCGGCGAATTCTTCGGCCAATTCAGCGATAGCCACGCGGCTGGTGGCCCGGAGGTACTTGGACATGCTGGCGTTGAAGGGGAACAGGCTCGTGGTGGCGCCGATCTCGGCACCCATGTTGCAGATGGTGCCCATGCCCGTGCAAGAGATGGAATCCACGCCGGGGCCGAAGTACTCGACGATGGCGCCGGTGCCGCCCTTGACGGTCAGGATGCCCGCGAGTTTGAGGATCACGTCCTTGGGGCTGGTCCAGCCGTTGAGTTTGCCTGTCAGCTTCACGCCGATCAATTTCGGGGCCTTCAGTTCCCAGGAAAGACCCGCCATCACGTCCACGGCGTCCGCGCCGCCGACGCCGATGGCGACCATGCCCAGACCGCCGGCGTTGGGCGTGTGGGAATCGGTGCCGATCATCATGCCGCCCGGGAAGGCGTAGTTCTCGAGCACCACCTGGTGGATGATGCCGCTGCCCGGCTTCCAGAAGCCCAGGCCGAACTTGTTGCAGACCGAGGCCAGGAAATCATAGACCTCCTTGTTATCGGTGTTGGCTTTGGCCAGATCTTTGTCACTGCCCACTTCCGCCTGGATTAGGTGATCGCAGTGGACCGTGGACGGAACCGCGGCCTGGGCCAAGCCGGAACTCATGAACTGAAGCAGCGCCATTTGCGCCGTGGCGTCCTGCATGGCCACTCGGTCAGGCCGGAGGTCCAGATAGGACTTGCCCCGGATGATCTCCTGTTCCGCAGCGTTGTCGAGATGGCCGTAGACGATCTTTTCGGCCAGCGAAAGCGGGCGGTTCAAGCGCTGCCGGATGACCTTCAAATTTGAATCCATCTTTTCATAAACGGATTTCACGAATGCTGGAGTGGATTCAATCATGGCCATGGCGGGCTCCCAATGAGTCAAAAGACCAGTTTATCTCTGCCTGAGCCATGGCTTTCCCAAAATTGGTGAGACTACGGACACAACCCTATCCGGACGACAAGGGCGCAACGGGCGGAGATTCGAATCTAGGCGTTGGTCCCAAGCTTGCCGAGAAGCCGGAGCAGGCCATCCAGGATGGTGAGCGGATGCGGTGGGCAGCCTGGAATAAAGAGATCCACGGGCACCACCGAAGCGGCGCCGCCAAACTGCTCGGATTGAGAAAAGAAAGGCCCGCCGCTGATGGCGCAGGCGCCTACGGCGATCACGAGCTTCGGCTCGGGTATGGCAGCGTAGGTGATCCGAAGGGCTTCCTCCATGTTCACGGTGACCGGCCCGCAGATGAGCAGTCCATCCGCATGTCTTGGCGAAGCCACATAGCTGATGCCGAATCGTGAGAGATCCCAGGTGATCGTCTGAAGCACATTCACATCGACTTCGCAGCCATTGCAGCCCCCGGCGCTGACCACGCGGAGTTTCAGCGACCGCCCAAAAACGCGCATCAGCTCCGAGTCCAGCGCCTTGGCCAAACGGTATTCTTCGCCGCTGCCCACAACGAGATCCTTTCGATCGCGCACTGCCAATCGATGATCTCCCGAATAGCGAATGGCCCCCGCCGGGCACGCATCCTCGCACTCGGGGCAGAAAAGACACCGGCCCAAATCAATTTGAGGAACACCATCGTGGAGCTTGATGGCTTCGGTGGGGCAGACATCGGCGCAAAGCTGGCAGCCGTCCTCTGCTCCGTTTCCGGATGTGTTGGCGCATTTGGATGCATCCACGGCCGGACGCCCCCGGAAGCGCTCGGGCAGGATCGGCAGCCCCTTGGGATAAGCAAGGGTGCGATGGCCCTGACGCAGGCGGGACAACAGGATGTGGATCATGGGTGTCTCACAAATCGTGGCCGCAGTAGGAAAGGTTGAAGCTCTTATTGCAGATGGGGAAGTCGGATATCTGTTCTCCGCGCATTGCCAGAGCCACACCAAACCAATTGTGGAACGAGGGATCCACGATCTTGTAGCGGGAGAAGCGCCCTTTGGAATCCGTCAGGGCCAGATGCAGCACTTCTCCCCTCCAACCCTCGGTAAGAGCAACGCAAAGGCTGTCCGGCGCTAGCGGAGGCAGGGCCGCGGGAGCCGGATCGGCCGGTGCCAGGGCCAGGCCCTGAAGCGCTTCAGTGAGGAAGCGGTAGCTTTCTGCGAGTTCGAGCCAACGGACCCAGGCGCGGGAGTGCACGTTCCCGCTTTCGGCCAGCGAGACTGGAACGGGATGATCCGCATAGGGTCCAAATGGATGGTCTTTCCGAACATCAAGGCCTATGCCGCAAGCCCGCGCCGCAAGGCCCACCATGCCGATTTCACGCGCCTGTCCTTCATCCACATGGCCCGCCGCTTCAAAACGGTTCATCACCGAAGCCGCCCCCCACAGAAGTTCAATGGCGTCCCGCGTATCCTGCCAAGCCTTGGCCATTCGAGGCAGGAGCCGCTCCGCGAGGTCCGGTTCCAGTTCATACCGGAGGCCGCCGGGCTTCAGCCAATCGCGCCCCAGGCGGCTTCCGCAGACCTCGGCACTGAGGTTCAGCCACTCTCCGCGGATACGCCCACAGAAAGATGCGGTCGGAAGAAATCCGACATCCCCGGCCAGCGCGCCAAGATCACCCACGTGGTTCGCCATGCGTTCAAGCTCCAGTGCCACGCCCCGGATCCACTCGGAACGTGGTGGAACCGTGACTCCAGCCAGGCCTTCCATGTTCCTGCAATAAGCCCAGGCATGAGCGATCGTGGCGTCGCCGGATACGGTTTCCGCATGCTTCAAGCTAAGCGGATGGGGACCGCCAACCATCGCCCGTTCAATGCCGCGATGCTGGAAGCCCAGGGCGATCTCAAGATGGAGGACGGTCTCGCCGTGGCATTGAAACCGGAAATGGCCGGGTTCGATGACACCCGCATGGACCGGTCCGACGGCGACTTCGTGGACTTCTTCGCCGCTGACCGTAAAGAAGTCCATCACCGCAGGCGCTGGAGTTGAAGTGCGCCCCCAGGCATCGCGGCCCTCGGTCCAGGAGGCATGAAATCGTACAGGCTTGAACCAGGGATGACCCTCCGGAACAAACCCGAATTGTTCGGCGATTTCCCGTTCGAAAAGACTGGCCTGCACGCAATGGGGTGTTATCGAGGAGTAGCTCGCCTGGGCTAACCGGGACCGTCCGACCCAAAGCTGTTTTGCGGCATCGTCCGCGAGCACGGACAACATCCGTTGCTCGGCATCCACACACAGGCATGCCAAGCGGAGACCATCATGGACACCTTGAACGATCCCATTTTGAAAGTCATCGAGGCTCGACACTGGAATTTCCGAAAGCGGAATGGCCTGGCCGTTGAGAATAGGAACGAACCCTGATTCCTTCATCGCTGGCCTCCATCTATCGCACGCCGTGCGTGCTCCCGCTCGCTGGGGCTCGCGGGGTCGGAGCCTCCCACCATCACCGCCGCACTTTGCAACATGACCTGAAGCGGGCGTGGCATCCAAAGACCCATCACCAGAACCAAGGCGAGCGCCGCAATCATGGGGGCGGTGGTGGCGAAAGTGTCCTTGTACGGAGTGCGCACCCGCTCGGCGCTGGGGGTCCCGAAGACCATCTTGATCACGGTGTCGCTCATGCCCAGGAAGATGGCCCCGAGGAGCACCAGGAAAGCCGTGCCGACCCAAAGGTGGCCCGTCGTCAGCGCCGTGTAGGCGATGTTGAATTCACTGATGAAGGGCGCGAACGGCGGTGTCCCCGTGATGGCCAGGAAGCCCAGCAGGAAAAGCCATCCCGAAACGGGTGTTCGGCGGATGGCGCCCGTGACGAAAGGCAGTTGTTTGCTGGCGTAGCTTCTATGGATGTTCCCCGCGGAGAGGAAAAGCACGCTCTTCACCAAAGCGTTCGCGGCCAGATGGAAGAGCGCGAACTTGGCGGCGTTGCCGCCGATTCCGATGCCGAGGACAAGGATTCCCATGTGCTCCACACTGGAGTAGGCGAGCAGGCGCTTGAAGTCCAGCTGCCTGACCATGAAGACCATGGCCCAGGTCATGGAAAGCAGACCGAAACCCACCAGCAGTTCCCTGGCGAACGGGGCTTCCCCCGCCGCGGCCACCACCGCATAGATGCGGAGCAAGGCCAGGAAAGCGCAGCTGGTGACGCCGCCCGCGAGCAAGGCCCCCACAATGCCTGGGGTCTCGCCATAGGCATCGGGTTTCCAGGTATGCATGGGCGCGAGCCCCATCTTGGTGCCATAACCCACCAGGGTGAGCACGAACCCCGCCCGCAGCCACGGCCTGGAGAGAAGGGCTGAATCGCGCATCAAGCGGCCGTACAGAAGCGGCTCCTCGACTCCGCCCATGTTGGCGGCATAGGCGATGAACAGAGTGCCGAGCAGCGCGAGCGCGATGCCGACGGAGCCGATCAGCAAATACTTCCAGGTCGCTTCCAGGGAATGGCGGTTGTGGTTGAAGTAGATCAATGGTGCGGTTGCCAAGGTGGTGGTTTCAATGGCCACCCAGGTGATTCCGGGATGTTGGGATTGGGCAAGAAGAGAAGCGAGGCCAAGAAAACTCAACAGGCTGCCCGTGAAGATCCGGCCGTCCCGGTCCGGCCTCAGAGCGAGGTAGGCGGGGGCATAGAGCGCGCAGACCAGGAACAGCACGCTGATCACCAGCAGCACCCATCCGCCCAGCGCATCCAATCCCAACCAGGCGCCGGCCGGCAGCATCCCCCAGCCCCCCAGCGCGGCCAGCACGCCGACGAGATGCAGGATGGCGGTGGTGGCCAGGATGCGCACGCGCCACGTGGGAGAAGAAATCGCAAAGGCGACTCCGGCCGCGATCAGTGGGAGAACAATCAGGTACCAGGACATCCGTCAGTCCTTCAACTCGGCAAGCTGGCGGGTGTCCATGGAATCAAAAGCCACGCTGATGTGGTTGATGACGATTCCCATGACAAAAATTCCCACAAAGAGGTCCAGCAGGATGCCTGTTTCCACCAGAAGCGGCATGTCTCCAATCAACATCAGGCCGAACAGGTAGATGCCATTTTCGAGCACCAGGTAGCCGACCACCTGCGTGATCGCCTTGCGCCGCGAGACCAGGAGGAGAAAACCTGTGAAGAGTGTGGCCAGCGCCGCTGGAACAAAGAGCGCGAACGGGCCTCCGGGTTTCAGGGGAAGGTTGTGGGCAAGGACGATGCTCATCCCGGTGCCCAAGGCGCACAGCATCAATGAAACCGTGTAGCCGATGTAGGGATGCACCTCCCGGTGGATGTGCACCTTGGCCAGAGCCCGGCGCAGAAGGAAGGGGATGAACCAGCCCTTTACAACCACCGCTGCCACGGCCATGAGCAGGATGTGGATATGGAAGCCCAGGCCCAAAGTCAGGGGCAACAGGCCCAGCAGGACGCCCTGGAACGCGGCCACCTGGATGGACTTGTTGACGCGGCTGGTGGCCACCAACGTGAAGTTGGTGAGCACGGTCAGGGTGATCAGGATGTCGTGGATCATGACAGGCTCCTACACCAGCATCAGAAGGAAAGCGAAAGCGGTGGCAAGCACACCGGCAACGAGGAACTGCGGCACTTTGGTCATGCGGAACCGCGCCATGACGCTCTCCGCAAACCCGACGACCACAGCCAGAAAAACAAGAGCAAGGTAGAACTCCAGCCAATTCAGCAAGGGCCCGGCATTTCGCGGAAGGATTGGTCCCACCAGCAGCGCACCGAGCACCAGGAGTTTCAGGCTCGCGCCATAGAGCACCAGCGCGAACGGGCGGCCTGAGTGATCCAGCACCATCACTTCGTGGATCATCGTGAGTTCCAGATGCGTGTTGGGATCATCCACCGGAATCCGTGAATTCTCTGCCATATAGACAATGGCCCATCCCGCCAGCACCAGGACCAGGGGTCCCGAGAACCGGAAAAGCGGGCCCGTATGGGCCAACATGGTCGATAGGGATAGGCTGCCGGTGGATTTCGCCAGGGCTGCGAACCCCAGGAAGAGCGCCGGTTCAGCGAGTGCCGCGAAAGTCACTTCACGCGCGGCTCCCATGCCTTCGAAGCTGGATCCGGTATCAAGCGCGGAGAGCACCGTGAGGAAACGGGCCAAGCCGAAGAGATAGGCGAACAGGATGACATCGCCCTGGAAATGCATAGGAGCGTGGTCCTGACCAAAAGGGACGAGCATCGCCGCGACCAAGCCCGCCGCGACGGTCCCCACGGGTCCCGCCAGGAAGATCCACGTCGTGGTGCGGCTGAACACCGCCTGTTTCTGGGAGAGTTTGGCCAGATCGTAGTAAAGCTGGAACACCGGCGGGCCGACCCGGCCGGCCATCAAAGCCTTCACCTTATTGATCAGGCCAGGAATCAACGGGGAAAGAAGCAGTGCCGTCAGGATGTGCAGCAGCACTTGAAGCGAGTGGACAAAGGGAAATTCGGACATGGTTCAGACCACCATCCAGACCAGGAGCATGAGAAGCGTCAGGAGGACGTACGCCAGGTAGATTGACAGGTGACCGGCTTGCAGAAACCGTAGGCCGGACAGGAGAAAAGCGGTTCCCCTTAAACCAGGATCTGCGATGCGATCCAGCACGGGATCGAGCAGATGGCTCTCGAAGCGGCGTGGAAAAGGGAAGAATCCACGGACTCTGCCGCCCAAGACCTTGGGCCACAGCACCCAACTCATCCCTTGCACGAGACCATCAGCGAAAGAGGATGCCGTGTATTGCATCCGGGCGTTTGGTGCTGTGTAACCGCAACCCCAGGTTGGTTGTTCCTTCGCGTATGGTTTCGGAGCGGCCCATTTCCACAAGATGAACCCCAGCAGCAGCAGTGGGATGGCCAAGAATGATAGCCAGGGAAGTCCCGCGAGGCTGCCGAGGGTTGGAAGGTGCTGGCCATTTCCTGCCAACATGGAGAGCACGTGGTCCAGGGGCGCAGCGCTCAGCACCGGTGCCAGGCCTATGGCCGCGCAAGCCAGGGCTAAGATGCCCATGGGCACCAGCATGGTCGAGGGGGACTCAGCTGCCTGAGCAGCCTGGTCGCTCCGGGGCTGGCCCTGGAACACAACGCCATACGCCTTGGCGAAGCAGGCGAGCGCCAACGCTCCGATCACCGCGAGCGCTCCCAGGGTGATGAGAGGGAAACCCCATCGGGACAGCGCCAATCCCCGAAAGGCGGCGAGGTAGATCAACCACTCGCTCACAAAGCCATTGAGGGGTGGAAGGCCGCAGATCGCCCAAGCGCCCACCAGGAAAGCGGCGGCGGTTTTCGGCATCAAACGCCCGAGTCCCCCCATCCGCTCCAGGTCGCGCGTGCCGGTCGCATGCACCACCGAACCTGCCGCCAGAAAGAGCAGGCCCTTGAACAGGCTGTGGTTCAGCACGTGAAGCAGGGCCCCTGCGAATCCGAGTACTTGCAACGCCGGCTGCCCAGTGCTTTTGCCGATCAACCCAAGGCCGATACCCAGCAGGATGATCCCGATGTTCTCGATGGAGTGATAGGCGAGCAGCCGCTTCAGATCATGCTGCCCCAGGGCCAATGCCACGCCCATGATCCCCGAGATGGCGCCAAGGGCCACAAGGGTTCCGCCCCACCATCCCGGGGGATCGGGAACCCACGAAACCAGGCGGACAAAGCCCAGGATTCCCATCTTGATCAGGACTCCTGACATCACGGAAGAGACATGCGAGGGGGCCGCCGCGTGGGCGGAGGGAAGCCAGAAATGAAGCGGCAGCACGCCAGCCTTGAATCCGAATCCCACCAGGAACAGCACGAACATGGCCGTGCCCCTTCCACTGGAAGCAAAACCTTGGGGAAGCTCCGAAAACGCAAAACTTCCCGTGGCCCCTGCCATGACCGCGAAGGCGCCTATCAGGAGCAGGGTTCCCGTGTGCGTGCAGACCAGATAGATCCAAGCCGCACGCCGGGTCTCGGGCTCACGGTCCTCGGTCATCACCAAGACAAAGGCCATGAGCGCCATGCCTTCCCACGCCAAAAGAAAAACGAATGCATGGGTCGCGCCTACGAGCAGAGCCAAGAATGCCGCTAGCAATCCAAGAAAGAATCGGACCTGTCGAGCACCGCTCTGGTGATCTCCCCAGTAGCCTATTCCATAAATCGAGGCGGTAGCGGAAAGCAGAAGAACGGGCACCAGGAAAAAGGCTGCGATGGGGTCGAAGCTCACGAGGCCCCAGGAAATCAGGGCCGTCGCGGGCAGCATAAGGATGGAGTTGCCTGATTCCGATGCCCCAAAGAGCACCCAAGCCGAAGCCAGGATCCCGAGCAGCGCTGAGGTGGACATGAGCGCCGCTGCTTCCTTCGCCCCAGATTTTTGTGTAACGAGCCCCGGCACGCCCGAAAGCGCGGCGACCAGGATGGCCAAAAGATAAAGACTCATGCGGACCACCCGAGCAGCGGAAGCAACCAGGGTCGCGCGAGCATCCAGAGGAATACTCCCAGCAGCGCCAGCAGGACATAAAGCAGATAGATCGTCAGGAAGCCAGGTTGGAGCCGGCGGAACCATAGCGCCCTGTTGGCCAGACGCTCCACTCTGGGTTCAAGGAATCCCAGGCCGACAGAATCTGAAAGTTCCAGATGAAATGTCGATGGGGTTGGAAAGATGGCTTTCAGCCTTCGCATCCGAATCCGCCTTCCCGGCAGAAGGTTCGCCCAGCCCTCGGAAAAGGATTCCGCGGAATATTGCATCCGAACCGATGGCGCTGAATAGCCGCAACCCCATGTCGGTTGATTCGGCGCAAGCTGAGGATTCTTTCTTTTCCCCGGACGGCCCACCCAAAGCCAAGCCAAGCCACCGACCAGGATAAGCGCACCACCAAAGCCTCCGATCATCCGAAGCTCGAATCCCAGGCTTGCTGCCAGCTGGCCTGAGACCCCAGGTGCCAAAACAACCACCACCCGGTCGAGTCCCGGAAGCAGCCATGCGCTGCCGAGCCCAAGGGCCAGGCAAAGCACCGCAAGAATCCCCATGGGGATGAGCATTGGGAGATGGGGGTCGTGGGCTTTCTCCGCTGCCGCGCTGCGCGGCGAGCCCAAGAATATAATTCCAAAGAACTTCGCGAAGGCCACCGCGGCCAGGCCACCCACCAGCGCCAGCGCCGGCAGAGCAAGGCCCGCTGTCCACGGATAACCGCGCATCAAAGCCGCAAAGAGCCCCCGGTAGAGCACCCACTCGCTGACGAATGCGCCGAATGGGGGCAGCGCGGCCACCGCCAGCACACCAGGGAAAAGCATCCGAACGGTCCGCGGCATTCGCGAAGCCAACCCGCCGAGCACTTCCATATCCCGCGTTCCGGTGGCATGCAGCACTGAGCCAGCGCCAAAAAACAGAAGCGACTTGAAGGCCGCGTGGTTCCATACATGGAGCAGGGCCGCGCCAAAACCCAGCGCAGCCAGCCAGGAATCATGGGTGGCACGACCGGTAAGCCCAAGGCCGATTCCCATGCCGATCACACCGAGGTTTTCGATGCTGGAATAGGCGAGCAGCCGCTTGAAATCCCGCTCAGCCAGAGCGTAAAACACACCATAAAGGGCCGTAGCGGCCCCCAGGAGCAGCAACACTCCCCCAACGCCGATCGGAATCCTTGGAAGGAACCCCGAAATCCGCAAGACCCCATAAATGCCAGTCTTCAACATGACCGCCGAAAGGATCGCCGATACATGGCTGGGCGCGCCTGCATGCGCCGCCGGCAACCAGAAATGGAAGGGAATCCACCCCGCCTTGAAGCCGAATCCCAGAATGGCAAGGACCAGGATCGCCACGTCGAGTTTTGGAGCTGCAGCACCCAGGATTGGCCCCCAAAGCCAGCCTCCGCACCGCCGGGCTAGCAGGATCAGCATGGCCGTCAGAATGAGGGTGCCCATATGGGTCGCCACCAGATAGACCCAGGCCGCCCGCCGAACACTCGCGTCTTCATGATTGGTGCTGATCAAGAAGAAGGCCGAAACAGCCATGACTTCCCAGGCCAAAAGGAAGAAGATCCCTTGCCGCGTGAGGAAGACCAGACTCATGGCCGCCACCAACAGCGCGAAGAAAAAACGCAGTGACCGCCCAGTGCCCTTTGGCGAGTCCAGTGGCCAATAGGAAGAGCCGTACAGCGCTCCAAGACCTGCGACAAGGTGAAGCGGCAGCAGGAAGGCCGCGGAAAGCGCGTCGATGGCGAGGCGCGCTGGAAAGCCCGCGAAATGAAAATCCAAGCTTCCCGCACCCCCTTGAACCAGACACAAAACTGCGCCCACAACACCCAGAAGCGAACCCAGCAAGCTTAGAGGCAAGGCGGTCCGCTCGCTCGGGCGTCCCAGCGCAGCAAAACCGGAACCCAACCAAAGCGCAGCACCCAAGAGAACAAAATACAGGGCTAACATGCGTTCCCCCAGTCTAGGGGGGCGAGGCTTATTCCCGCAATGGCTGGAATTGACTGGGTCCGGCAAAGCGCCCCATTCCGTTCGGGAATGCCGGCTGATGCGGGAAACACAATGAGCAAGACGCGCATCCGCATCCAATTCCTGAAAGTTCCGCCACGCCCAGGCACCTGGCTAGAAGCCCGCCCTCCCCGACATCGCCTCTCTGGCGGATCAAGCATTTGTGATAGGCTTTCAGGTTCCGACCACCTTGAGGGGGGTTCCCATGGGGATCTTTGAGGGCCAATTACGCGTGGACAAGGGCGACCGCTTCGCCCTGGTGGCTGCACGCTGGAACGACTTCATCGTGGACCGCCTCATCGGCGGCGCCACGGATTGCCTTCTCCGCCACGGAGGCTCTGACTCCCAATTCGATCTCATCAAGGTGCCCGGCTGCTTTGAGCTGCCCCAGGTGGCGCTCCAGGCGGCGAAATCCGGCAAGTATTCAGGGATCCTGGTGCTGGGCTGTGTTATCCGCGGGGGTACACCCCATTTCGAGATGATCGCCGCCGAAGTCACCAAGGGCACGGCCCAAGTGGCCATGCAGACCGGCATCCCCACTGTGTTCGGAGTCCTCACGGTGGACAGCGTCGACCAGGCCATCGAGCGGGCCGGCACCAAGATGGGCAACAAGGGCTGGGAAGCCGCTTCAGCCCTCATCGAGCTGGTAGACCTCAACCGCGCGTTCGGGAAGAAGCGCTGATGGGCGTTCGCCGCAGGGGCCGTGAATACGCCCTGCAGATGCTCTACGCCATGGACATGAATGGCTACCTGCCGGACCAGGTCTTCGCGGGCTTCTCAGCCATCCAGGATCTCAACCGGGACGCGTTCTACTATGCGCGTCGGCTGGTGGACGGCGTGCATGGCCAGCTCGACGAGATCGACGTGGTGCTCCAGAAATATGCCGAGCACTGGAAGATCCACCGCATGGCGGTGGTGGACCGGAACCTGCTGCGGCTGAGCCTCTATGAGTTGATGTACCTGAAGGAAGTCCCGTTCCCCATCGTCATCAACGAGGCCCTGGAAATCATCAAGGAGTTCAGCGACCAGGAGGGGACCCAGTTCCTCAACGGCATCCTGGACGCCGCGCGCAAGGAATTCCGTGGACCGGAAAATGAAGTTCCGCGCCGGCACGGAAAATCACCAGCAGCACACCCTCCACCCAAGCCCGAGCTGCCCGGGACTGCATAGCGTGATGCCCTGCGCTATGCTCGATGCCTTTCCCGTCAAACCAAACGCCCCGTCCAGAATTGCCTTTCCCCGGAGACCCCACGCATGAGTACCCGGAAAAAAACCCCCGCTCCCAAATCCAAAGCTGTGCCAGCAGGGACTCAATCCGCCAAGGCTGGGAAATCGTCTGTCCCCCACCCGCCGGCCCCACCAAGATCCAGTGGATCCACCCGCTTGAGCCTGGATGAGATCAAGTCCCTGATCGCCCTGGTGGGCGAGGAGCCCTTCCAGGAATTCGAATTCGAATCGGGCGACATGAAATTCCGCATCAGGAAGGACAGCATCCACGCGCCCGCCCCGCAGGTGACCTACGCGGCCGCCCCGACGGCCTCTTCGTTCGGTTCGCCGGTGAGCCACCTAGTCGCCCAGGCCCCGGTCATCGGTCCCCCTGCGAATGCCGGGGCAACCTCCGCCCTCGAGTCCGACCTCCCCGGGATCCCGATGGACGAACCCGGCCTGCACTACATCACCAGCCCCATCGTGGGCACCTTCTACCGGGCCTCCAATCCCAAAGCCGCTTCCTTAGTGAGTGTCGGCGACCAGGTGAAGCCTGGGCAGACCCTGTGCATCGTCGAGGCCATGAAGCTGATGAATGAGATCGAGTGCGACATCACTGGCGAGATCGTGAAGGTGCTCGTGGAAAATGGCCAGCCCGTGGAATATGGCGAGCGGCTGTTCGCTGCGCGCGTGGGCTGATCCATGACCGCCGCCATCAAGCGCAAGACCCGGAAGGATTCGGCTCCTCTCTCGGAAGAGCCGCCCTTCAAGAAAGTGCTCATCGCCAATCGTGGCGAAATCGCCCTGCGTGTGATCCTGGCCTGCAAGGAGTTGGGCGTCCAGACCGTGGCGGTCTACTCCGAAGCGGACCGCAATTCCTTGCACGTGCGCTTCGCCGATGAGGAAGTCTGCATCGGCCCGGCTCCGAGCGCCAAGTCCTACCTGAATATCCCTCAAGTCATCGCGGCCGCCGAAGTCACCGGGGCCGAGGCCATCCA
>JANYJQ010000107.1 GCA_025358435.1 Holophagaceae bacterium | reverse complement strand
CTTGGCGTTCTTGGCGCCTTGGCGGTGATTTCAGTTTCTTTATTAATGAACGCTACTTGGTATCAGGACTCAGGACTCAGGACTCAGGACTTTAGACCTGGGCGTCCACGTGAATGCCGAAAGTCAAGTGCTGGCCTTGGCCCAGGAGCGTGCATCGGGGCCCGGAAACGCCTCGCGGGTATGAAGGTTGAACGAGGCGCCGGCCACCAGGATGTGGACCGTGAGGCCGAGCATGCAGATGGGCTGGCCGGGATCCGTATCGTCGAGGCCGGAATATTCGATGTTGGCGGCGTCCACCACGGTGATGCCGCCCTTGCCTTCGACCTCCAGCAGATTGTCGGGCCCGATGAAGGCCGCGGTGTCTTCGTCCAGGCCCAGACCCACGGAAAACGGATTGAAGGCGAGAGCCGAAAGGAGGCGTCCCAGCCGGTCCCGCTGGCGGAAATGCTGGTCGATGATGAAGCGGTTGGTGAGCCCCAGGCCCGGCGCCAGGCTTACGCATCCCAGCGTTGGCACGGCGCCCTCCGCGCCGAAAGCGATCATGTGTTCGCTGAGGAAACTGGCCCCGGCGGAAGTCCCGGCGGTATGCACGCCCCGCGCGTTGAGGCTGCGCACGAGCTTAGCCACGGGGGTTCCGCCGAGGATGGTCGTGAGGCGCAGCTGGTTGCCCCCGGTGAAAAAGATCCCGCGTGCCTGCGCCATGCGTTCCAGCCGGCCCTTCTCGAAACAGTCGCGGCGGGTGTCGAAGTCCAGGGCCGTCACGCGGGCGGCGCCCAGTTCCGTGAAGATGCGTTCATAGCGGCTGCCCGTGTCCTTCAGGCGGCTGGCGGTGGGGATGACCACGATGTCCGCGTCCGGCCCGCCGCAAAGCTCCACAAAACGCTTCAGGATGCGGGGATCGTGCTCCTTCTCCTCGGCGCCGCCGATGGGGATGATGAAGCCGCGCTGTTCGCCCTCCGGCACCTTGCTTGGACTCATGGTTCCGGCTCCTCGAACATGCCGCGCCGCAGCGCCGCGCCTGAACGCACGAACCAGGCGCCCTTCATTATCACATCCACAACGCCGGCCGGTCCAAGAACGACCAGGTCCGCGTCACCACCAACGCGGATGCGCCCCTTGCCTGGCAGGCGCAGCAAGTCTGCGGGGTTGGATGTGAAGGCGGGCAGCACACGTTCCAGTGCCTCGCCAGAGGCGGTCAATTCCAGCAATGTTTCCATCAGTGAACCCGGAGATCCGACGCCCATGCGGGTGATGCGCCCCTGGTCGTCAAAGTGGGGCAGGCAGCCGCCGCCATCGGAACTTATGGTGACGCGCTCAGGAGGCGCACCGCTCGCGAAGAAGCGCCGCAATCCCTCCGCGGCGGTCCAGGCGTCTTCGCCCGCCTCCACGGGAAATGCGGTGAGGTCGATGGTGCAACCGGATCTGGCCAGATCCATCGCCTCTTCAAATAGCGCTTTGCGGCGGTTCACGTGTGTCGGATGGAAGACGCGGGGTGGAAGTTCGCTGAGCGCAAGGACTTCACGGATCAGCGACAAGCCTCGTGGACCGTCTCCAAGATGGAGATGGAGGACACCGGTCTTGCCCGTGAAAAGGCCGCCCAGATGGGCATCCGAAGCGATGCGCAGGAATTCGTCGAGGGTGGGCTGGCTGGAGCGATGGTCGGAGATGGCCAATTCCCCCACGCCCAGGATGCAGTCCACGAAGGCCATGTCGTCACGCACGTTGCCGGTGAGGGTCAGCGGGGGCACAGGATAGCCGCCCGTCCACGCAAAGGCGCCCATGCCTTCGTTCCGCAGGCCGTTAACCGTGGCCACCAGATCCCGCATGGTGCGCGTGGTGCAATCCGTTCCCAGCACGCCCACTACAGTAGTCACGCCGCCCAAGGTGAACCGGGAGAGCGGCACGGAGGGCACCCTCGTGTGGGCCCCAGCCTCCCCGCCACCACCGGTCACGTGGGCGTGGCAATCGATCAGCCCTGGAATGAGGCGACGCCCTTCGAGATCTACGACCTCGGCCTGGAACGTGCCAAGATCAGCTGCGCCCTTCCCGATCCAAAGCACCTTCCCGCCGCCCACCAGGACGTCGTGCAGGCCCAGGGCCTCCGGCGCGTATGTATCTGCGTTGCGGAGCAGCGTGAGGGTTTGTGCTGGGGCTTCGGAAGGTGTGGTCATCACAGCTTCTAGTGTAGACGGGCCTGATGTCCAACCCTCAGCTTCTCAACTTTTTGACTTTTTGACTCCTCAACTTTTTAACTCCTCAACTCCAACTAGATCACTTTTCCCGGATTGAAAATCCCAGCCGGATCCCAGGCGCGCTTCAGGCCGCGCAGCAGCTCGATCTGGCCTGGATCGCTCAATGCGAGAAAAGCTTCCCGCTTGGCCAGGCCGATGCCATGTTCGCCGCTCAATGTGCCACCCAATCCCACGGCCAGTTTAAACAAGTCCATCACCTGGCGTTCCAATTCCAGCGGCTCCATTTCGCCCGCGGCCAGCAGGTTTACGTGAAGATTCCCGTCACCCAGATGGCCGTAGGTCACGGCGGGGATTCCCAGCTTTTCAAGACCATCGAAAAAGGCAGGAATGCGGTCGCGGGGGACGACGATGTCTTCGCTGATTTTTTTAGGATGGCGCTCTTTCAGAAAGGCCGATGTCAATCGCCGGATGTTCCAGATCTGGTCCCGTTGCCGTGATTCCGAGGCGAGCTGCAGATGCTCCGAGACCGGCCCCAGCGCACCGGTCAGCGATGCGATGAAGGCTTCCGAGGTGCAGCCCCGGTCATCGAATTCCAGGATCGCGAGCGCCTTGCCCGGCAGGCGGCGGGCCTCCTCCGGCCCGCTCTCGCGCAGTTCCGATAACACCGCGGTGTCGAAAAATTCGAAGGCCGAGGGAAGAAATCCGTTCGCGCAAAGCCGTCCTGGCAGCTCCAATAATTCATGAAAATTCTCGACCGGCAACAGCAGTGTCAGGAACTCCGCGGGCTTAGGAATGAGCCGCACCGTGGCGCTCGTGATCATTCCAAGGATCCCTTCGCTGCCGATGAGCAATTGCGCCAAACTCGGCCCCACGTTGGCTTTCACGCTGCCGATGCCGAAGCTGTGGATCTCGCCATCAGCCATGAGGGCATCAAGCGCGAGCACCCAATGCCGGGTCATGCCGTACTTGCAGGCATTGGGACCACCGGCGTTCGTCGCCAGGCTCCCGCCAAAGGCGCAAAGGGGCCAAGAATTGGGATCCGGCGGATAGAAAAGATTGGCAGCTTCCGCGGCGCTCTTCACGTCCCGCAGCCACGCGCTGGCTGGCGCGGTGAGCGTGAGGTTCTGATTCGAGACCTGGATCCCGCCGGGCCAGGCACCCATATCCACCACAACCACCCGGCCCCTGGGCACGCAGCCCCCGGCCTTGCCGGTGCCAGCGCCCCGGGGCACCAATCCGAAGCCTTCTGCTTTCGCGACGCGGACCAGTTCACGGAAATCCTCCCGGCTCTTCGGTTTCACCACCGCCAGCGGAAGGTCCCCGGCCACGTGGGATTCGTCAAATCGGTAGGGCTCCAGGATCTCGGGGTCTTCGAGAATCTCGGCGTGGGGAAGTCGCAAAGGCGGCAGGGTGGACATCGCTTTCCATGATGCCCGCTTCGCCAACATTTCCGGCAGGCATCACAGCCATTGAGGCATTGCCCGTTTTAAAGGTCTACACTGAGTCCCCAAGATCTTGCCTATGACCCCCCTCCCTTCTCCTGCCGCAGTACTGCCTTGGATCGTGGTGGGCCTTGCCTTGGTGGCCCTCCTCCTGCTGGCTCTGATCCAAAGGCGGCGCGGCCTTGAGCGAAACCAGGCCGTAGGCGCCCTGGAACGGGTGGCGGAAGTGGCGGGGCTCTTGATAGCCCAAGTCGATGAGGAAGGCCGGTGGGAAAAGGTTTCAACGGGGCTTTGCGAATTGCTGGGCCGGCAGGAATCCGAACTGCTCGGAATGCCCCTGTTCGAATGCCTGTATCCAGAGTACCGGGAGCGCTGTGAATCCGATTGCGCCGAACTGCTGAGGGGAGGGCTGCGGTCATCCACCCTCGAAGCCCGGGTGCTGCGGCCGGACGACAGCGAAATCTGGATCCAGCTCAACGGCACGCCCATCAAGGTTCCGGGCGTTCTTCCGCATTCCATCCAGATCATCGTGAGAGACACTACCCGGGCCCAGCGCATCGCCCAGTCATTGAAGGACAGCGAAGAGAAATTCCGCACGCTCTCCGACAACATCAACTGCGGTGTGTTTCTTTACACGGACGTTTTTCATTACATCAATCCAGGCATGGAGGCCATAACAGGCTATCTGGCTGAAGAGCTGCTGGGCCAGCCCATCTGGAAGCCGGTTCACCCAGATGAACAGGATCTCGTCCGAGAGCGGGGCGAGGCCCGGCGGCGCGGCGAGGCGGTGCCCGACCGCTATGTGCTGAAGCTGCTCCACAAAGACGGGCACCCGATCTATACGGATTTCATCGCCCGCCCGGTGACGCTCGGAGGCAAAGTCTACGGACTCGGCACAGCCTTCGACATCACGGACCGGGTGTTGGCCGCGGAGGATCGCCTGCGGATAGAACGTCAGATACTGGAAGCTCAAAAGCTTGAGAGTCTTGGCCTGCTGGCGGGAGGCATCGCCCACGATTTCAACAACCTGCTGACCGTCATTCTTGGCAACGCCAGCATCATCGCCGAGGAAGTTCCGCCGAAGAGCCTTCTCAAGGCCTGCGCCACGACTGTGGTGGACACCTGCCACCGGGCCTCGGACCTCACCCGGCAGATGCTCGCCTACTCAGGCAAGGGCCGTTTCGTGGTGGAAGCGACAGACCTCAACACCACGGTGATGGGCATTGCCTCGCTGGTGGAATCAGCCCTGCCGAAACTCATCACGCTGCATTATGAATTGGGGCAAGATCTTCCAGGACTCAATGCCGACCGGAGCCAGCTGCAACAGGTGATTCTGAATCTGGTCACCAATGCAGGCGAATCCATAGCCGACGGCAGTGGCACCATCACCTTGCGCACAGGGTTCCAGCAGCTGGAGGAGGCCGACATCGCGAACGCCTACGCAGGCCAGGAGCTTCGGCCGGGCCCTTACCTGTTCCTGGATGTGACAGACAGCGGCCAGGGGATGGACGAGGCCACCAAGGTGCGCATATTCGAGCCCTTCTTCACCACCAAGGCCGTTGGCAGGGGGCTGGGCCTCGCAGCCATCCAGGGCATCGTGCGCAGCCATCAGGGCGGCATCTGGATCGACAGCCAACTGGAGAAGGGAACCACTTTCCGTGTCCTGTTGCCGGCTCTTGGGGCACCCGTAGCTTTGGTCGCGGGGGCATCCGCCATGCCGGATGACTGGCGCGGGTCAGGCCTAGTGCTGGTCGTGGATGACGAAGAATCCATTCGCGCCATGGCGGCCATCGCCTTGAAACGGGTGGGTTTTGACGTGGTCGTGGCCGGAGATGGCCGCGAGGGCATCGAACTCTTCCGTCGCCACGCCTCGGAGTTGCGCGCGGTGGTCCTGGATTTCGTCATGCCCGTGATGGGCGGCGAAGCCGCGCTGGAAGAGATGATGAAAATCGCACCGGAAGTGCCAGTGATCCTGAGTTCCGGCTACGAAGGCGATTCCGAGAGCCTGGGCACCGCAAGCGGTCGCTCCTTCCTGCAAAAGCCCTACACCATCACGGAACTGCTAGAAAAGGTGCGGAGCCTGATGGGATGACTGCTTTCAGCATCAACGCTTAGAATCATCCAAGGCATCGGCCTTCGGTTGAGAAAAGGATCTGTATAAATGGCGCGTTTGCTTCTCCTCCATACCGGCGGCACCTTGGGCATGGCGCCCAGCGGGGACCCAGCCTCGCTCTCGCCTGGGCCCTACCTGCATCATGTGCTGGAACGGGTTCCAGAGCTGCGGACTTTGGGGGAATTGCAGGTGGAAGTGCCCTTCAATTGCGACTCGGCCTCCATGGAGCCGGAATACATCTTCGGCCTGGCGGCGCACATCCGCGGCCGCGCGGCTGATTTTGACGGAATGGTGCTGATCCACGGCACCGACACGATGGCGTTCACGGCATCGCTCCTGGGTTTCCTGTTGGCCGACCTGGGCCGACCCGTGGTGATCACCGGCTCCCAACGGCCTTTGTCCTATGTCCGGAGCGATGCCCGCGGAAACCTGGTGAACGCCGTGGATCTGGCCACCCGAGGCGTCAATGAAGTGGGTGTCGTCTTCGGCACGCGGTGGCTGAGGGGCGTCGCCACGGACAAACTGAGCGTGCATCGCTATGAGGCTTTCGACAGCCCGAACCTGGCGCCCATCGCCGAATTCGGCATGGACCTGGTGATCCATCCCCAGGCCGGAAAATTCGAGCGGCGCGTGCCGAAAGCCTTTGGCGCGGCCTTCGTCAGCGACATCGCCGTGTACCGGCCCTTTCCGGGAATGCACTGGGAGCTTCCAGCCGACGGCACCCGCGGCATCCTCATCGAAGCCTACGGCGCGGGAAATCTCCCCATGGAGCGCAGGGATCTGCTGCGGTTGTTGCGCCACTGCCGCGAATGCGGCATTCCCGTCGTGGCCACCACCCAATGCGCATCGGGTTCTGTGGATCTCGAAGCCTACGCCCTGGGCCGGGCGCTGGGGTTGGAAGGTGGCATCGGTGCCGGCAATTACACGCGGTGGGCGGCCTTGGCCAAGCTTGGCTTATTGCTGGGCGGGGACGCAGATGTTGAAACGGTGCGGGAGGCTTTCGCGACATCCTGGGCTGGGGAACCCATTTGAACCCGCTAAACTGGAAGTTTTCCGGGAACCCACATGCTTGATCCCCAGCTCCTCCGCCATGATCTGGAGGCCGTGAAGCGCGGCCTCGCCAACCGTGGCGCGTCTTTTGACGATGCCACCTACCAGACCCTTGAAAGCGAACGGCGCCGGGTGATCCAACAGGCGGAATCGGTGAAGGCGGCGCGCAACAAAGCCGCGGAAGAAGTCGCCAAGCTGAAGCGGGCCGGGGAAAGCGCCGAGGCCATCATCACGGCTCAACGGGAAATGGGCGATCAACTAAAGGCCCTCGAGCAGGCGGAACGGGAGGCTGAAACCGAATTCCGCGCCTTCATCGCCACCATTCCCAACCTGCCGGATGCCACCGTGCCCGTGGGCTCTGATGAGCAAGCTAACGTGGAGATCAAGCGCTGGGGCCAGCTTCCGGCCATCGCAAACCCCATGGATCATGTCGATCTTGGCACCAAACTCGGCATCCTGGACCTGGATCGCGCCGCGAAACTGAGCGGCGCGCGCTTCAGCGTGTTGATGGGTTGGGGCGCGAAACTGGAGCGTGCCCTGGCGGCCTTCATGCTCGACCGCCAATCGGCGAGCGGCTATCTCGAAGTGATCCCACCCTATCTCGTGAATGCCGAAAGCCTGTATGGAACAGGGCAGCTACCAAAGTTCGAAGCAGATCTCTTCAAAATGCCTCACGGTGAATCCAGCCTTTATCTGATTCCCACCGCCGAAGTGCCCGTGACGAATCTCTACCGCGACGAGGTGCTTCCCTTCGACCAGCTGCCCCTGCGCCACTGCGCGCTGACGCCTTGCTTCCGCAGCGAAGCCGGCAGCCATGGCCGCGACACCAAGGGGCTCATCCGCCAGCACCAATTCCACAAAGTTGAGCTGGTGAGCTTCGCGGCGCCTGAACAGGCGGAAGCCGAATTGGAGCGGCTCACGGGCAATGCCGAAGCCATTCTGGAAGAACTGCAGTTGCCCTATCGCCGTGTGCTGCTTTGCACCGGGGACATGGGCTTTTCCAGCCGCAAGACTTACGATCTGGAAGTCTGGCTGCCGAGCCAGGACACGTATCGCGAGATCAGCTCCTGCAGCTGGTTCGGCGACTTCCAGGCCCGGCGCGCCAACATCAAGTACAAGCCTGCGGACCCGAAAGCGAAGGCCACTTTTCTGCACACGCTCAACGGCAGCGGCTTGGCCGTGGGCCGCACCTGGGTCGCTGTGCTGGAGAACGGCCAGCAAGCCGACGGCAGCGTGAAGATCCCGAAAGCGCTCGTGCCCTATCTTGGAACAGACACCATCCGCTGAGAGGGCTGCTGAAATGGCGCTCCTGACGCTGGATTCCCTGGCCCTTCATCGCGCGGATCGCTGGCATCTGCGGGGGATTTCTTTCGAGATCCAGCCCGGCGAAGCCTGGGGCATCGTGGGCGAAAGCGGCGCGGGTAAGACCACGCTGATGAATTTGATTCTCGGGTTATTGGAGCCGACGTCGGGCCAAGTGCTGCTTTCAGGCGAAGCCTGGTCTGGCATTCCGGAAAAGGTCCGCAGGCCACGCAGGCCGGGCATCCAGGCGTTGTTCCAGGATCCACTGGCCAGCTTGCCGCCCCACATGACGGGTTTCGAGATACTGGAAGAACCGCTGGTCATCCATGCCCGCGGTGATCGAAAGGCCCGGCGGCAAGCGGCGGTCGAGATAGCCGAGAGGGTGCGTTTTCCGGAAAGCGCCCTGGATCAGAAACCGCACCAGTGGTCCGGCGGACTGGCGCAACGGCTGGCGCTGGCGCGGG
Source organism: Holophagaceae bacterium (assembly GCA_025358435.1). Taxonomy (GTDB): domain Bacteria; phylum Acidobacteriota; class Holophagae; order Holophagales; family Holophagaceae; genus JANXPB01. Next base: position 23,286 of record JANYJQ010000107.1, on the reverse strand, counting down.
CGCTGATGCTTTCACCCAAAATCCTCGTGCTGGATGAGCCGCTGTCGGCGCTGGATCCAACGCTCGCCGGCCACATGCTGGAGCTGCTGCTTGAGCTGAAGGCCGATGGCATGGCAATGCTTTTCGTCAGCCATGATCTGCTCGCCGTGCGACATCTATGCGACCGATTGCTGGTGTTGTTCGGTGGTGAAATGATGGCGAAGGGCCCAACGAGATCCATGCTCTCAGAGCTCAGGCATCCCTACCTGCGGGGCCTGTGGGAGGCGGTTCCCAACCTGGAGATCTCCTCCCAGCCACGGCGTTGGGGGGTGGAGCGGGCGCGCGATCTGGAACCCGGGGGATGCCTGCTGATGGACCGTTGCCCAAGCGCATCTGATCATTGCAAATCAGCGCCCGGATTGGATCAGGATGAGCGTTGCCATCATCCCTGGACGGCTCAGGTGGTGAGGGACGGGGTCTGAAGTTGTGAGGTTCAATGAGGTGGCGGCCAAAGGCGCACCCCTCAAATCTCGAACCTCTTTCCTCATGCCTGAGTGGCCTCATTCCCCGAGATCCCCCTGCTCAGACGGGCCAATTCGTGGATTGATCCAGATGCCGCCAATGCGGCCCCAAAGTGAGCTGAAGCCTGGTCGTAGTTTGCCTTCGGTTTCGAGGAATAGAGCCTCGAAGTCGAGCTGCTTGGAAACCAGCTGCTTCTGCAGCTCTTCCTGCAGAGCCCGGCGCTGCGTGAAATTCAACTCTGGGGCGGGCGTGCGAGCGGAAATCTTCCCGATCCAGAGTTTGCCATCATTTCCCCACACCGGAGCGCTGACTTGGCCCACGGCAGTGGCGAGAAGTTCTTTGCGGATGCTGATGGACGCGGCTTCCGGATAAGTTTTCACGGTAGTGTCAGAAATCGCTTTCACGTCACCCAGAGCTTTCAAATCGCCACCCTTCAACTGGGCCGTGGCGCGTTCCAGGAGCAACCGTTTGGCTTCCATGGTCTTCCAGGAATCCAGTACTTTCACGCGGATCTCCTTGAGAGCCGGAACCGCACTGGGAAGCTCAGAAAGCACCTTGAAGACCACGAAAGTGCTGCCCACATTCTGCACCTTGGAAATATCTCCGACCTTAAGCTTGAAGACCTCGCTCACCATCATGCCGGCGAAGGCGATTCCCTCGATCTGGGCCGAGGAATCATTCAACATGGGTTTGCTGGTCTTCACCTGCAGATCCAGGGCTCTGGCCGCTGCATTCAGGTCCCCGCGATCGCCGGTGCGTTTCCGCAGCTGGGCCAATTTTTCTTTGGCCCGGATTGAAAAGCGTTCCTGGGCAAGTCCGCTTCGCAGGGATTCCTTCACGTCCTCGAAGGACTTCGTGCGCCGGCCATCGAGCCGGATGATGTGGACACCGAAATTGGTGCGCACCGGCGCGCTGAATTCCCCCTCCTTAAGCGCATTGGCCGCATCCTCGAAAGGCTTTACCATCTGCCCGGATTTGAACCAGCCTAGGTCGCCCTTGTTGCTCTTGGCAGAGGGGTCCTCGCTCAGGGCTTCGGCCTTTTTAGAGAAATCGGCGCCCTTCACCAGCTCCTCGCGCAGTTTCTCGGCTTTTGCCGTCGCCACGGTGAATTCCTCGTCCGTTTTCGCCTTCAATAGGATGTGGCTGGCTTTCAGCTCCGAGTATTCAGCCTTCTTGGACTCATAGGCGGCTTTCAGCGCCGTTTCATCTGGATTCAAGGTGTTCCCGAAGGAAGCCATATCCACGGACACGAACTGGATCACCCGCCGAGGCCCCTGCTGAAAGCGCGGCCCGGATGTCTTCAGATAGCTTCCCAGCACCGCGTCGCCAGGATCCTTTGCCGTGGCAGGATCTGGCGCCAAGCTCACGGCCTCGATGCTAATTTTTTCGTTTCGAGCGCGATTCTCCATGCTGATCCAGGCTTCATCCACCGGCATTCCACAGGCAACCTGGGTATTGAGTTTTTGCTGGGTCAGCCGTTCCTTGGATTGCTTCTCGGACTCCTTGATGGAGGTGTGGTTGGCTTGCAGGATGTGCTCGATTTCAGCAAAAGGGCGCAGCGTGCCATCAGGATTCTTGAAAATTTCGAATCGATTCAAGGTGAACAACAGGTCTTCGCGGACTTCCTGGTCCGTTACCACCACATGGTGGCGGTCTGCCTGTTCCTCCTTGATTGCCTTGTCGATGAGCATGCGCAGGGCTGTGCTCTGGGCATAGGCGAGGCCTTCTTCCGTACGGGCCTTTTCCCCCATGCCGCGTTGGATGTAAAGCGTGTTGAGATCCCAATCACCTTTCAGGATTTCACGGCCGTAGACCCTCGCCACCACATTGTCTGCGGCCTCGGGTTTCCCGCTCGGGGCAAGGTAGGCCACCATGCCCACCAAAGTGAGTCCCATCAAAATCGCAGTGGGCGTTTGATTGCCTTGAAAGGCTTTTCGGAAATTACGGAGCATGAAGGGACTCTCCAGGAGTGGGCCCTGAACCCGGTAGTCCCGCTGGACTGCGGAACTGAACGGTCATTGGCCCGAATCTTCAAGCTTATCAAAGCTTCACTCCTCTTCTAAACTGAAAGATCGAGGAATGCATGGCCGTTCGACCCGTACTCACCTGGGGTGACCCCCGATTAAAAATGAATAGCAGCGATGTGGGCGCTTGGTCCCTGGAGCTGGACCAGCTGGTGGCGGACCTGTTCGAGACGGCGCTGGACGAAGAAGGCGTCGGTCTGGCCGCCCCCCAAGTGGGTGTGAATCTCAATCTCGCCGTGATCGACTGTTCCTGTGGCGAAGATCCCTCCCAGAAACTCATTCTCATCAATCCCGAGATCATCCAACAAGAAGGTAGTCAAATAGGTCCAGAGGGCTGCCTGTCCATTCCCGGCATCCATGAAGTGCTCGAGCGTCCAAAAAAAGTCACGATTAGGAATCGCCGGCCCGATGGAACCTGGAGCGAGGTCTGGGGCGAAGACCTGATGGCCCGCGCCTTCTGCCACGAAGTAGACCACCTGCGCGGACGGCTCTTCGTGGAGTACTTTGGCCCCGTCAAGCGCCAAGTCATCCAACGAAGGTACCAAAAGCAGCGCAAAGCCTCGTGACACGCATCGCCTTTCTGGGGACCCCCCAGGTCGCGGTACCAGCGCTCCAGGTTTTGGCCGCCGCCCACCAGATCCACGCGGTCTTCACCAATCCGGATCGCCCCTCAGGAAGAGGCCGCCAGCTCACGCCGCCACCCGTGAAAATGGCCGCACAGGGGCTGGGCCTCCCCATCCATCAGCCGGAACGTTGGAAGTCTGATGAGATGAAGGCTCTTTGGGCCACCCAGGAAATTGATCTGGCCATCGTGGTGGCCTACGGCCATATCCTGCCTGTTTGGATGTTGGAATCCTGCCGCCTGGGCGTCTGGAATCTGCACTTTTCGATACTGCCCAGATGGCGCGGCGCGGCGCCGGTGAACCACGCCATCCTGGCCGGGGACTCAGAAACCGGTGTGAGCCTCATGCGATTGACCCAGGGCCTCGATGAAGGACCGGTACTGGCCATCTGCAGGCGACCCATCGCGAGGCAAGACACCTCCGAATCGCTGCTTGAGCAATTGGCGGGGGATGCGGGGGCGTTGTTGAAAAACCACCTGCCCGCGCTCCTGGATGGAACAGCCCGTCCCCAGATCCAGGATCACACAGCCGCCACATTCGCCCCCAAACTGACCAAAGAGATGGCGCGCCTCGACCCATCCAAACCCGCGCAGGAACTGCATCGCCGTGTGCGTGCTCTGCAGCCCTGGCCCGGAGCCGAGATTCAGTTCGATAATTTATCCATCAAGGTGCTCGCCGTGGGTTCCTTGAAATCCAGCACTGATTCGCCGGGTACATTGCATTGGGACAAAACGGGCGCCTGGCTCACCGCAGGCGATGGACAAGCGATCGAGCTCACCCGCCTCCAACGCCCCGGAAAGGCCTCGCAGCCCGCAGCCCAGGCCCTGCAGCCATGGGGTGTTTCAGGGATGAGGCGCGTGGGTTGAGGGCCGAGGAAGGCTGAGCGAAGCATCGGCCTTTCGTTTACCTCGTACCTCGACCCTCAGGCCTCGCAACCTGGCTCACCCCAGCCGGGCTGAGACTTCCCTGTAATCCGGATCCAAGTTGTGGACGGCCAGGAATTCGACCTTGGCTTCTGCGTGGCGGCCCATGGACGTGAACAATTCCCCCAGGTCATAGCGGAGGCCGATGCTGTCTTCGGGGGGGAAGCCGGGAGCGTGGATCCCCTGGTTCAGCCACTCGACGGCGGCATCCTGGTTGCCCAGCTCAAGCTCGCAAATGCTTAGCATGGAGCAGCATTCCTGGGTTCGCTCAGGATCAACCATGGCTTTCTTGAATTCTTCGACCGCCGGTTCGAGCAGCATCATTTCCTTGTAGGCGATGCCCAAGTTGTAATGGGTGTCGTAATCGTCGCCCTGGACCTGTTTTTCGACACCATCGCGGAAGGCTGAAAACAGCTCGTCCACGCTCTGGACTTTCTCTACCACATTGGTGGCATCGTGCATTTCCTCGCCTTCGCCGGTCTCCAGCAAGGCGTCGCCCAGCACGTCCGTGAGGTCGAAAAAGGAATGGCTGAAATCGTCGTCATTCTTGGATTTGGCTTCCAAGCCGATCTTGCGCAGGGCCTCCTCGGCGCGGTTCAGGCGTGACAGCAGCTCTGGGTGATCCTGGTATTGCTGAAGCGCGGCCTCGATTTCCTCTTTGGCTTCTTCGGGACTGCCGTAGTCCATCTGGAAATCGATGTCCGACAGCATGGAGGCCAATTCGCCATCCACCACGGGGCCGGTGGCGGGAATGGAACCGGGCAAGGCCTCGAAAATGGGGAATCCGGGCAGCGTGGGTGGCTCGCCGCCCACCCCCAAGACCTCATCGCCAGGCATTGGGAGGAGTGGCATGGGCATGGTCGGTAGGGCCGCGCTTGGCGTACCGAAATCCATTTCCACAGGCGCAAGCGGGGCGATTGGAGGTTCCGGCTCCGGAGGAATGAAATCAAAGGGAGAAGATCCCGTGGGGCTGAATGAAGGGGCTTCCCCCAAATCCAGGTCGGCCATGAAATCCATGGAATCGGTGGGTGTCGGAAGATTGAACTGAGAAGATCCCCCTGAACCAAAACTAACGGGAGAAAGAGGTGCTGCCGGTTCCAAAAAAGGCATGGGAGCGGTGACGATAGGCGGCAGACCACCTGGCAATTCCAGGGAGATCAGCATCTCTGGGGGGGGACTCGGAGCGCTGGTGGTTTCCGGGGGTAGCAAGGAGCTGAGGGGAACGCCACCCAGCGACTCGCTGGGCGGCGGCCCCAAGGCAATGGACTCCGCCATGTGAAGAGGTGTTGAGGAAAACGGATCCGGGCGCGGGGTGACCTGAGCCGGGGGCGGAGCAATTGGGGGGGCCTGCGGGGCGCTGGGTGGTGGTGCGGCGACTGCGGCGGTGTCGATAAGCCCCAAAGTCCGGCGGTGCAATCGTGTGGAGCCCGGGAACATTTGTTCGGCGCGATCCAACAATTCAATGGCCTTGTTCCTGAAACCCTTGCCCACCAGAACCTGGGCCGTCTGGACGTAGTGCATCTGCACGCGGCTGAGAATGCCTGAAGCCTTGTGGATCTCGGCGATCTTGTCTATGGCGATGTCAAAGGCGGGATCCAGTTCCAGGATTTTTTTATAGGCTTCCACCGCGCGATCTGTGGACTTGGAACGGGTATAGGCGTCCGCCTCCCTGACCAGCTGCTGGATCTGCAGCTGCTTGACCGGATCCATCTCGGTCGTGTCTGTCGGTCGACCTCCACCCATGGTGCTCTCCATGGAACCGGTGTAGACAGGTATTCCAGGTGAGGATGGAGGAGCGTCCGGCGCTTCGCCTGGGGTGAGCCCCAAGGTCTTGAGCTGTTCGGAAAGATGGGTGGCGAGATTCTGGTCCCGCTGCTGCGTGGCGAGCGCGAATGCGTTTTGGAGCGCGGCACCTTGCTCCTGGCGGTTGCCGCTTTGATGCGCGATTTCCGCCAGCTGGATGTAGGCTTCGCTGGACCAATGACCCTGCAGGGCGTTCTTCAGGGCCTTGGCCGCGCTGTCTCCCATGCCGCGCCGCGCGAATTCCCGGCCGATGGGCTTGAAGAGCCGCAGGCCTTCCTCGCTGCGATTGGCCTTCAACAGATCACGCAAGGCGCGTTCGCAAAGCTGGAGGGCTTTCTCCGGCAGTTGGGGGATCTGCCCCAGGGCTTCAAGCGCCCGATCAGGATTTTTGCTCTGGATCTCGATTTCGGCCAAAGCTTCCAGCAGTTCATTGCTTCGGGGATTCGCCTGGAGGCCTTCCCGCAAATGGCTCGCTGCGGCGCTGAGATCTTTCTGGATCACCGCCAGCCGGCTTTGCGTCAAAAACACCTGGGGCGTGCTGACCATGGACTTGGCCCGCTCGAGAATCTGGTTCGCCTCGGTGTGCATCTGCTCGATGGCCAAAGCTTCGGCGACTTCCAGATAGATAGCAGCAGCGCGATCCTTCATGCCTTCTTTGTTGTAGAGGTCCGCGAGCTTCACCTTGTTCTTGAGATTCTTGGGGTCCAGCTCCACCACCTTGGCGAATTCCTCGAGAGCCCGTTTGATGAGGCCCTTCTTGGTGAAGAATTCCGCCACAGAGAGATGCACCTGCAAGGCGTCCTTGATCATGCCCACCTGGCGATACATGTCCGCCAGACGTCCGCTCATATCCAAATCGTCCGGTGCCAGGCGGGTGGCCTTCTTTAATACCGCGATGCCTTTTTGGGTGAACCCATCTCGTTCATAGGTCATGCCTAAACGCTTGAACAGATCGATGGCTTCGCCGATCCGTTTGGCCTGGACGCAGAGGTCCCCGATTCGATTCATCAGGGGCAGGTCCGAGGGTTTGTCATCCAGGAGCTTGCGGTACTCCTCGATGGCCTTGTCAATGCGTCCCGCCGCCAAAAACTTATCGGCTTCCTTGGTTACTTTGGCGCGATCGATGGACATGGGTGGCCTGGCAGAAGTTAAGTCAGTGTAGGAAGGCTCACGGATTACTACAACTAGCGATGCAATGAGTCGAGTCCAGGGCTCCCTAGGTTTCTGCCGGTAAAAGCGTCGGGCAACAGATTTTTCAGGCGGTGCAGGGCCTTTTGGCGGCCATTGTCGAGCAGGATGGCCAGATCGTCTGCGAATTCAACAAGAACCTGGCGGCAAGCTCCGCATGGGGGCGTCAGGGCATCGGCTCCGGTCACCACCACGAGCGCTTCCAGTTCACCTGGCTTCATGCCGGCCGCCACGGCAGCGCAAATGGCGGTGCGCTCGGCGCAGGTGCACATCGGGTAGCTTGCATTCTCCACATTGCACCCGCCCACCACTTCCCCGCCCTTGCGGAGGAGCGCAGCCCCCACCCGAAAGTCCGAGTAGGGCGCGTGGGCCCGCTCCCTGGCTGCCCAAGCGGCTTCCAACAAGGGTGTCCATTCCGGGGAATCGGCATTCTCAAAAGGCATGGGCGCCTCCATGAATCGGGATGACAAGTGAACCAGAAGTGTCGAGGACCCGTGCAGTATCTGCGGCACCCTCGGGCTCGGCAATGGCCAGAGCCCTCCAGCAAGCAGTGTGGCCGAAGGCTTCGCGGCGGAACTTCTCGCCGAAAATTTCAAGGCTCACATCCCGTTTCTGGAGTCTTGCCTGCAGGATGGCGCCGGAAAGCCTTTCCAGTTCTCGTTCAAAAGGCCGACCGGGCGCCCAAGCCTTCAATTCCAACCGGAGATGCAACCCTTCGGGCTGTTCTCCCTCAAAAGTGCGAACCCAGGGGTGCCCTCGTTGGGCCGTGCGCTTCCAATGCACTCGGCTGGGCGCGTCTCCCGGGCGAAGTGGCCGTGACCCCTCGGGACTGCTCTCGCCAGCCACGGGAATGGCGTGGGTGATCTCGCCCTTCGGGGCGCGGGGCGGCAGGATGTTGGTGCGGGGATGAGGCAGGACCAGAACGTTTTGATCGAGGGTGAACCGATAGGCCTTTTCGATAAAACCGAAGGGATAGCTCGTGCGTATCTCCAGGTTGCGGATTTTTGTCCAGCCACGCTTTTCGCAGCGCGCGTGCAGCACCAGCAAGGCCTCGCTGCCGGCTTTGTCCCCGCCGGCCAGAAAGCCCGGCTCGACCCGGCCGCCTTCCATCTCCAAGTAGACTTCCAGGGCCCTCATGCGCGCCGGTGCTTTGTCCTTGAGCCTTACCCGCAGGCCTCCCCGCACTCTCGCGAAGAGGTTGCCCTCTTCCAGGGAAGTCAGATTTACGCCCCCCAGCGCGGCGCGGCTCGTCCATCCAGAAACCAGGAAAAGCGCGAGCATCAGCGAAAAGATGACGTAAAGCAGGTTGTTTCCGGTATTGACCGAGAAAGCCCCCACAAGGAATAACGCCACCAGGTACTGGATACCCAGGCGGGTCAGGTTCAAGCGGAGTCGTCGGTCTTTCCAAAGGAACATGGGCGGGGGCGAGGTGTGTGGGACGAGGTTATGAGGTGTGAGGGGGTCTACCGCTTACAGACTACCGCCTACGGCAAAAAGCCCACCTGATACCCTGATGGTTTCCCCTTGAAACGTTTCAAAACCAGGGAAGACCCGCATGAATTTTTTCCGCACGAAATCCCTTGAACAACTCAAAGCCACGGCCGAGGAGCCTGAACACCAACTCAAGAAAAACCTTGGCGCCTTTGACCTGGCGATGTTCGGGATCGGTGCCATCATTGGCGCAGGAATTTTTTCGAGCATCGGCACCGCCGCGGCGGGCAACATGGCCGACGGCCGATACCCCGCGGGCCCCAGCCTGGTCTTGAGTATTCTTCTGGTGGCCCTGATCTGCGGCTTCACGGCCCTGGCCTATGCGGAGCTGGCCTCCATGATCCCGGTTTCCGGATCGGCGTACACCTATGCCTATGCGACCTTGGGCGAACTCATGGCCTGGATCATCGGCTGGGATCTGCTGCTGGAATACGCGGTCTCCAATGTGGCCGTGGCCATTTCATGGGGCGATTACGCCCGCAGTTTTCTTTCGAATGTCTTCCACGTGAACATCCCAGGCTGGCTGGCCATGGATCCGCGCACGGCGCTTAAACTCGCCGATAGCACCGGGCAAATGGGTATCTCCCAGAAGCTGCATTTGATCGCTGACACCAAGGCCGGACTCGCCAACGGCGCGGCCACCTTTGCCAATTGGGACGTGCTCAAGAGCGCGCCCTCCATCGGCGGCTTTCCCGTCACCATCAATCTGCTGGCCGTCATCATCACTGTGCTCATCACGTGGCTCTGCTACATCGGCATCAAGGAAAGCGCGCGCGCCAACAGCATCATGGTGGTCATCAAGGTGATCATCCTGCTGACGGTGGTGGGCCTGGGCATCCAGTTCATCGCCCCGGCCAACTGGCATCCTTTCGTGCCCCACGGGATGAAGGGCATCCAGGCGGGCGCCGCCATCATTTTCTTCGCCTTCATCGGGTTCGACGCGGTGAGCACCACGGCGGAAGAATGCCGGAATCCAGGCCGGGATCTGCCGCTGGGCATTCTGTGGTCCCTGGGCATCTGCACCGTGATCTACGCGGCCGTGGCGCTGGTCACAACGGGCATGGTGCATTACACCAAGCTGGGCGGCATCGCCGATCCCTTGTCCTTCATTTTCACCGAGCACAAGATGACCGCCATCGCGGCGGTGATCAGCTTCGGCGCCGTCATCGCGACCACCGCCGCGCTGCTGGTGTATCAAGTCGGCCAGCCGCGCATCTTCATGTCCATGAGCCGGGACGGGCTGCTGGGTCCCTGGTTCGGGAAGATCCATCAGAAATTCAAGACGCCCTCGAACGCGACGATCCTCACAGGCTTCATCGTGGCCATCCCCGCGGCTTTGCTGAACATCGATGAAGTGGTCGAGCTCACGAACATCGGAACGCTTTTCGCCTTCGTCGTCGTTTGCATCGCCGTCATGTTGTTGCGCTACCGCCGCCCCGAAGCGCCCCGGAAATTCTTGATGCCCGCCATCTGGGTACTCGCGCCCGCGGGCATCATCGGCTGCATCTGGTTCGCCAAGGGCCTGCCCTGGCTGACCTGGATCCGTTTCGTGGTCTGGCTCGCCATCGGCCTGGTCATCTACTTCATCTACGGCGCGCGGAAAAGCGCATTGCAAAACGGCGATTTGAAGGCATAACAAATGTTCACCGGCTTGATCCGCCATCTCGGCACCCTGGAATCCCGCAGCCCCCGCGGCGGTGGCGCGCGGTTGCGCATCGCGGCGCCAAAAGCCGTGCTGGACCGCGCCGACCTTGGCGCGAGCATAGCGGTAAACGGGGCCTGCCTGACCTCAGTACTGCGTGATGACCGGGCCTGGGAAACGGAATTGAGCGAAGAGACTTTGGCCAAGACCACCTTGGGCCGCCTGGCCATTGGCGCCACCCTGCATCTGGAGCCGAGCCTCTGCGTGGGCGATCCGCTGGACGGGCATCAGGTCAGCGGCCATGTGGACGGCCTTGGCGCGCTCTTGGAGCGGCCCGCCGACGAGGGGCTGTGGCGCTTCTCCATGCCTTCCTTTTTCGCCCCGATGACCGCCCCTAAAGGCAGCATCGCCGTGGACGGCATCTCGCTCACGGTGGTGGAGTGCGGCCGCGATTGGTTCAGCGTCGCGCTGATTCCCGAGACCGTGAAACGGACCGCGCTGGCCGCCATGAAGACCGGCGATGCCGTGAATCTGGAAGCCGATCCCATCGGCCGTTACGTGGCGCGGGCGCTGGAGATGCGGGAGGTGGATGAAAAACTGAACCGCTTCGCGGATCGGGGTTTTGAAAATAATTGAACGTTAGGGCACGCCCGGGAAATGGTCCACCCACTGGATCTTGAGATCAGGCAAATGCTCGACGATCTGGACTTTCAGGTCCGGAAAATGATCCACGATCTGCCACTGGCCGCAGGCATTGGGGAAGTGCTCGACCTTTTGCACCAACAGGTCGGGCAAGTGTTCGACTATCTGGATCTTGAGATCCGGAAAGTGCTCGACGATCTGAACTTTGCCGTAAAGCTTCAAGCCTTTGTAGGTGCAGTCGCCTTTGTTGATCTTGTTGCGGGCAAGGGCCGGAAGGCCGCCGACACCCATGGCGGAGAGGGAAATCAGCAAATCCCGGCGTTTCATCACGACACCCGCTTGGTCTCACCCGCGTTGCCCGAGGCCAGCAGCTTGAGAATTTCCGCCACCTCCAGCGCAGACGCAGGGCGGTCTTCGATGCGTTTGGCCATGAGCCTTTCAAGCAGGAAGCTGAAACCGTCAGGCAGGTCCGGGGCCATGTCCTTGGCCTTTGGTACGGGAGAACTCAGATGCATGCGCAGCAGTTCCGTGATGATGGCGTGCTCGAAAGGCGGGAAACCCGTGGACAGTTCAAAGAGCATGACGCCCAGCGCATAGAGGTCCGTGCGTGGATCCACACGTTCCCCCTTCACCTGCTCAGGAGCCATGTAACGCGGCGTGCCGAAAACCTGGCCTTCCTCCGTCGTGCCTTTGGCGGCCACCGGCGCAGCCAGACCGAAATCCATGATCTTGGCGTCGCCCCGGGCATCGAACAGGATGTTCAACGGCTTGATGTCGCGGTGCACCACACCCACGCCGTGCGCAGCATCCAAACCTTCTGCAACCTGGCGCCCGATGCGGAGCACGAGGCCGATGGGCAGGCTGCCCCGGTCGTCCAGCAGTTGCTTGAGCGTGACGCCCTTCAGGTACTCCATGGAGACGAAGGGCAGGCCCTCGTAGTCCCCGAAATCATGGGTGCGCAGAACGTACTTGTTCGTGATTTTCCTGGCCAGCTTGATCTCCTGCTTGAGCTGCTCCAGAAAGCCCGCGGAAAGATCATGTTCGGGACGGATGATCTTCAGGGCCACGTCTTCGTCCAATTGCTGGTCATGGGCTTTCAGCACGATGCCCATGCCGCCTTTGCCCAGGATGTTTTCGATTCGGTAGCGGTCTGCGAAAATTTCGCCTTCTTTCAGGGTCACGCGTTTGCGCCGCAGGGCGGGTTCCACACCCCGCAGCACTTGGGAGGAGGTGGCCAGCATGATGGTGGCGTCCACATCCACAGCGCTCATGTTGACCCGGCTCTGCACGATGGATTCCATCTCCGCGCCCATGCCCCGGCGTCCATTCCCAGAATCCAGGTTTTCGAGCGCCGCCAGCAGCTCATCTTTTGCTTTCAGTTCCGAAAGCATGGCCCTGAATGCCTGCGTGAGCTGACCCACTTCATCCTGGCTGTTGAGCGCCGGGATCTCGGGCCGTTCGCCCTCCGCCAATTGAGCCGAGGCGCGGGCCAGGGCGGCCAGGGGCGATGTCACCGCGCGGCTCGATGTCAGTGAAAAAAGGATCGCCAGCAGTAGGCCACCCGCGCCGGTTGCAAGGATCACGTTGCGGATCGTCGCGAAGGGCGCCAGGAAAGGCTCCAAGGGCATCATCACCACATCCGCGATCTGAAGGTCCAAGGCGTTGACGCCCGTCACTGGTGCCAGAACGGCAAGGTAGGGCCTCCCTTCAAGCGTCACAGGGATGGTCCCGGAGCGCTGCCCGGCCACCACCCTTCCCTGCGCGGTTTTGAAATCGGCCCCATTTGAAATCGCCTGTTGCAACAGGGCATGCTGGCCTGCATCCGTCACCGTCAGCCCCTGGATCTGGAATTTGCTCAAGAGCCCGAAGTGGGCTGGGGGATCGCCCTTTCGGCTCGGCGGGGGCAGGGATATGAATCGAAGTTCCTTGGCGGCCCCGTCGCTCAGCCTGTTGCCGACGAGCATCACGCCAAGGGAGGCTCCGCCGGGAGAGAACATAGGGCGCGCCATGGCGTGATAGACGCCTTGGTATTTGCCTTGGTCGATTTTGAAGAATCCCCGATAGGACGGACCGGGATAGCCCGCCTTCTTGGCTTCCTCGGGGTATCTGGCCATCTGCACGATGCCCACATCGTTGTAATCCTGTTTCTCGCCGTCGGTGGTGCAGGAGAGAAGCGCGCCTGAGGGGCGGACCACCACGGCGATCTCCGAACTGAACCGGGAAAGGTTATCGAGAAGGATGTCGCGGATCGATCTGTAATCGCCTGTCTCGATATGGGCCAGGTTGCCGGAATACTGGGTGAAGACCTCCAGCCCCGCGTCCATGATCTTGCCCTGCTGTTCGAACGTGCGGTCCACGACCTGGCTGGCGGAAACCATCTGCGCCCCGGCGGAGTCGCGTGCCTTCCGGTCGGCCACGGTGGAAGTGATGACGACCAGCACCCCGATGATCACCAGGATGGTAATGCTCGTGCGCAGGAAGAATTTCCAGGCTAGCGACCGGTACCAGCGCACTTCTTGGCTCATGTGGAACCTCGGGAATATGGAATTTGGCTGAAAACGATAGTAGCGGTTTTCGGATCTTTCCCTTGGATGCGTGTAAGCCCTGGCACGTGCCAAGGGTTTCAGGCATCCAAAGCTTCGCCTTCATTCAAACCGCTTTCTGTTTTCCGTTCGCCCCCCATTCATCAACCAGGAGTGACCATGTCCGACCGCCGCTTGTTTCTCAGCGCCCTTCTGGGAGGAGCCGCTGTGGCGGCCTCGGGAAGCTTGGTGGGTTGCGCGAAACCCGGGATCATACCAAGCAGAGACGCCCGGCCCACCGGCGACCTTAGCATTCTCAACGGAGCTCTGGTGTTGGAACACACGGCCATTTACGCCTACGGGCTCGCAGGCGGGTCGGGCCTGCTCAGCAAAGGCGTGCTGGCCGTGGGAGGAACCTTCAAGGGCAGCCATGAAAGCCATCGCGAAGCCCTCAGCGCCACGATCAGAAGCCTGGGCGGTTCACCCGCGGATCCCAAAAAAGACTACGACCTCAGTGCCTTTGAACTGAAGACCGAAGCGGATGTGCTGCGCCTGGCCCTGTTCCTTGAAATGAGGGCCGCCAGGGCCTACCAGTCAGCGATCTCGCAATTCAAGACCAAGTCCCTGTTGGAGGCCGCGGCCCGCATCATGGGCGATGAAGTGAGCCATGCCACGATCCTGCGCGCGGCCCTTGGCAAGGCGCCGGCAGGGTTCTACAGCCAGATCGATGAAATGGAGTAGGCTTCCAGGGACGCCCGCCGGAGTCCTCATGCCACTCAAATATTTTACGATTGCGCTCACCACCCCGCTCCTGGCCGGTGGGCTTTCCGGCCCTGTGACGCTCCTGGATAAAACGGGCAAGCCGCGCGAGACGCTTAAGGATGTCATCGCCATCCTTGAGCCCTTGGGAGCACCCAGACCCACCCTGGAAAAACGCCCCTTGCTGCGCATCCGTACGGCGGGCAAACGATTCACGCCCCGCGTGGCCTGGACCACGCCCGGCAGCCTGGTCACCTTTCCCAATCAGGACTCCATCGTGCACAACGTGTTCAGCGTATGCTGCGCCGTGCCGTTCGATACGGGCCAGTACGAGCCCGGGGATACGCCGGCACCCGTCAGGTTTGCAAAGCCAGGACTGGTGAAGCTCTACTGCAATGTCCACCACAAGATGAACGCGTTTCTCTGGGTCCTGGATACCCCCTATGCGCAGGTGCTGGATGGCAAGAGGGGATTGGCCTTTGATGAAATCCCCAGCGGAACATACCGGTTAAAGCTCTGGCATCCCGAGACTGGAGAAAAATCTTTTCCCGTCACCATCGGCCAGGACAACCTCCATGGCGAGTGGACCCTTAGCGCGAACCTGCCACCCTTCGAGCCCCACAAGAACAAATTCGGAAAGGACTATCCGCCAATGAAGGATGAAGGGAGTTACTAACTATTGGCTTGAAACTATCTGGGTGGCGGGATCGCAGGGGTCGGATGCTGGGTTCGGCCGAATCCCACGGGGAACACACGCACGGTGATGCCGGCGCTTAGGCGGCCCTGGCTGCCCAGGCCCAGGTAGACACCCGGTGACCACCATTTTCCCGTGCCCACGATGCCCGGATAGACGTTCAGCCGCACCTTGAGGTCATCCGTGCCATTGATGATCAGCGAGGCCAACAACGAGTCGTTGCGGTCGTAAAAAAGGCCGCCGCTGAAATGGGTGATGGTGGGGTCCTGGGCTTTCTGGATGGAGGCGCCGAAGCCCCAGGAAAAACTATCGGACCTCGTTACCGAATGGGACAGTCCGACCAGTGTCGTGAGCCCGAAATAGATGAAGGGGCGTGCAGCGTCCGGCCCAGCGATCACGGGACGCACCACGAAATTCTGGCTCACATTGGTGATCCGG
The DNA here is from genome assembly GCA_025358435.1 of Holophagaceae bacterium. Classification (GTDB taxonomy): domain Bacteria; phylum Acidobacteriota; class Holophagae; order Holophagales; family Holophagaceae; genus JANXPB01. The sequence continues at coordinate 8,036 of JANYJQ010000107.1, read as the reverse complement.
CCCTTGGTGCCGGAGGGCCTGGAATAGTCCGGCTCATAGATGGGTTGCCCGTTCCACTCCACCAGATGCAGATCGTCCGCGGCGAAGCGCGCGAAGCGGTCCCAGCTGAACAGCATCATTCCGAGAGGCCTGAAAAGGTACACATCAGCGATCTCATCATCGGGTTTGGTGGAGGTCTTCTCCACCGCCTCCTGGAGCAACTCGGCGGCTGTGCAGAGCACCGCGGACGTAAGGTAGGGAAGGGGGACATTATGCGATTCGAACCATTCTGCATTCTTCCGGAACACCATGCCGCCGCCCAGCAGATGCAACGAATAGTTCGGGATCCAATCCGCGCGTCCGCCCCGGTAGGGCAGGATCTGGCGGTTGACGAAGGCATTCCAGCCGCCCTGGCGCAGAATGGCATTGTTGGGATGTTCCAGATCGAACCGCACTGATTCCCAGTGCCTGGTCATGTTGAAATCGTTGAAGCTCTCCGGCACCTGGAGTGTGTCGTAGGACCAAGTGATGAAGGAGGTCAGTGGATTGAACTGGGATTCGGAACCATAGTCCAGGCTCTTGTAAAAGAGGTAGGGTTGCTGAGGATGCGGGGATTGTCGAGCTGATGTCTCTGCCTGGTCTTGGGCGAAACAATACTGCCCGGCCAGGAGCGCGGGAAAGATCCCCATGGTCAGGATCCGCTTGGCCCTGATCATGGCCCTGCCCTGCGTGCCCTTTCCACTCATCGCATCAAGCCTTGGTCTTCTGGTGGACTTTTTTCACCATGTACCGCGGCCTGTCCCGCACCTCCACGTAGATGCGGCCGATGTATTCGCCCAATAATCCGAAAGCGAGGAACTGGGCGCCGATGAAAATGAAGAGAATGGCGAACAGCGTGAAAACCCCTTCCACAGTGCGGTCTGGATGCAGGACCCGGTAGATCAGCAGGTAGACGCCGAAGCCCATGCCCAGGGCGCTCACCAGGACGCCGAGCACGGAGAGCATCTGCAATGGCAGCAGGCTGAAGGAGGTGAGCAGGTCGAATTGCAGGTTGATGAGCTTCCATAAGCCATATTTCGAATCGCCGGCGGCCCGCTCGGCGTGGGCCACGGGCACTTCGGTGATGCGCTTGGCGAAGGAGTTGGCCAGGGCGGGGATGAAACTGCTGCGCTCCTTGCAGAGCAGCATGGCATCCACTACTTCCCGGCTGTAGGCCCGCAGCATGCAGCCGTAGTCGTGCAGTTTCACGCCGGTGGTCCTGCGCGTGATGGCATTGACGACCTTGCTGGGCAGGCGCCGGAAGATGGAATCGTTTTCCTCGCGGCCCTGGCGCCAGCCGCCCACCACGTCGAAACCCTCCTCGACCTTCGCCACGAGTTTCGGGATTTCCTCCGGGGGATTCTGTAAATCCGCGTCCAATGTCACGACAACCCGGCCTTCGACTTCGGAAAGCCCGGCGAAAATGGCGGAATGCTGGCCGTAGTTCCGGTTGAATTCCACGACCTTGATGCGCGGCTCGGCCTTGGCGAGGTCCAGAAGCATCATCAGCGAGCGATCCTTGCTCCCGTCGTCGGTGAAGATCAGCTCCCAATTCCTATCCCCGCTGAAATTCTCGTTCAGAACCTTGGCAAGCCGCTCCCACAATTGCGGGATGTTGGCTTCTTCGTTATAGATCGGGATGACGACAGAGAGATAGGGGCTCATGAGGCTATTCTACTGTCAGTCTCGGAGAACCACATGAACGGCGATCCCAACATTCTGCTGGTGGAAGATGAGCTGAGCCTGGCCGAGGGCATCAAGTTGAACCTCGAGATGGAGGGGCTGCCCTGCACCTGGATCACCCGCGGGGATGAAGCCCTGAAGCGCATCCTGGCCGATAAATATGACCTGGTGATCCTCGACGTGATGCTGCCCGGCATGGACGGGTTCAGTGTTTGCGAGCGCATCCGGGAAGCCAAGAATTACACGCCTATCTTGTTCCTCACCGCCAAAAACACCGAAGACGACCGCGTGCATGGATTCGAAACTGGGGGCGACGACTACCTGGGCAAGCCCTTCCAGGTGCGGGAACTGCTTACCCGAGTGCGGGCCATCCTGCGACGCGAAGCCTGGTACCGCAACCGCACCTTCGGCGGCCGCCAGAAATTCGGCGACTTCTGGGTGGACTTCGAGAACTTCTGCGGCGAAGGGCCCCAAGGTCCCTTCACCATGGGCGTGAAGGAATGCATGATCCTGAAGCTGCTCATGGAGCGCGCCGGGCAGGTGGTGAGCCGCCAGGAGATCATCGACCGCGTGTGGGGCGAAGACGCCGAACCCACGCCCAGAACCGTGGACAACTTCATCGTCCGCCTCCGCCGCGTCATGGAAGTGGACGCCCATCATCCAAGGTGGGTGCACACACTACGCAGCGTCGGGTATCAGTTCGATCCCGAAGGGAAGCTGAGGAAAGGAGAGGAATAATGGGGGAAGCTCAGGAGGCATCCAGCCTATGGCACACCTCTTCCCTATTCTATTCACGCGCTAATCAATTACCATCACTGAGCCATTTTTTCTGACGACGAAGTTATAGCTGCTGCCCCTTTTATTTAACTCTTCGAGGGTGCTGGGAGCCCCGGGTGAGGCCTGCTCCATCCAGCTGATGACCCCACTTTCGGGGTCCAGCTCCCCCCATCGGATTCCGTTAAATTGGGTATATCGCTTATCTGAGTTCGCCCAAAATTTCTTCTGTTCCTCCTCCGGTGTTCCGGGAGGTGCGATCACCGGAAAGTTCGCGGCTTCGAAGACCCCCTTCTTTTCTCGGACCGCAAGGAGCAGATTTCCCCCCCGTGTAAGAGCAGTTCCAAGGATGACGGGCTCATAGGAGAAGGGAGTGGCCAGTTTCGAGGTGTCGAATTCCGGGTAGACCTTCACGATCTTCCTGGCCTCTCCATGCTTATCGAGAAGCAGCAAGTAGCCTGGCAGATGGAAGATCAGGACACCTGTCTCTCCGACCGAAACGAATGGACTGAAACACAGCGAATTATTGTTCAAGAACATCCGAATGTTCGGATTGATGCGGAACAGAGCGGAATTCCCTTCCTGAGCTGGCTTGCGCGGGGTTGCGACGCTCTACCAAGGCTGTACCGAAGCAGTCGTAGTCCACTAGATTGTCCAAGTGGAGCACACCATCCTCGCCGAAACGGGCAAAGGCATAAGAGCTGGCTTTTTTGTCCATGGTGAAATAATTCATAAGCCCTGCGAAGGCCAGGTAGCCTTCCCCCACGGGAAAGAGGTGGAAGGCGGGGAGTTCCTTGGGAATGCGACCCAGGAACTCCAACCCAGCCCTCTGGCTGAAGCTGTAGACAGGACGGCCCTTGGGGTCAGGATCCGAGCTGAGGATCAAGCAAGACTCACCCTGCATCTGCATCACCATATGCTTGAAGGGAGATGTCCACCTCGAAGGGTGTTCACCGGGGCGACCCGTCTCAATGTTGACCCCGGTCGTCCCGTCGAAACGGGTCCAGATCAGCGTGTCCCCCATCCAGCCTTGTTGAACCTCATTTCCCAAACCAGCTTGGGCTCTGGCAGCAGAACCCAGAAGAGATATCGCGAGCACGAGGATGAGGTTCAGCAGCGGGCCAGGAGACGGTCTCATGTCTGCCGCCTCGGAGTGCCGGATGAATTGAATCTAGTGATTGAATTCACAGAATAACTACCCTAATAAGCTAATTTGGTTTGAACCCTTGACGCTAAAGGGGGGGGTGATAAATTCATCGGAACCAATCCCCAAAGGAGATCACTCAATGCTATCACCGCTTCTTCTCTTCGCCGCGCTGTCCAACCCTCACGCAATACCGACCGCTAGACCGACCCAAAACACAGCCGGTTTGACCGTGCATTACAAGGCAATAATGGCGATGGCGGAAGCTTATACTTGCAAAGAAAGTTGTCAGGTAACCTTCAATGAAAATAGCTCTAAGCCTGGCGCCAACGTTGACGCTTGCTTGCGAACGCTCCAGAGCTGTGTCAAGTCGTGCGATTTGCTTCTTCCCGAATAGAATCTAATCATTATTATAATAATATCATTATAAGCATTGTTCCTATATTACTAGCATTTTAAATGTTGGTAATGCTTTGTTTATCGTAATTGGGATGCATTCGTTTTGCAATTCTCATCTGGCCCAAAAAATCTTGCGCGCTTATCTAATCGAAAGGCTGGCCATGTCCCCGATGACGCGATTTACTCAATCCTTTTTCGGCCTTTGTCTGTTGGTGAGCATGGCATCTAGAGCCAGAAGCCAATCCTATTTCCCTCATCTCAAATTCTCGGATTCCGTGGTCTGGGGCGAGGGTGGAGAATGGGCCCACGCCCCATCCTCTGGCGACCGGAACATTACGGTGGTATTGCCGGATGGAACCCGCAAAACCATTCCACCCCCATCGGGCCGCAGTACCAATGCTCTTGGTTTTCGGAATCAAGCATTCTGGATGACAAACCACGAAGGAGAGGGACCAGGGGCCAAAGATATTCTATTGCGGTGGGATCTCCAAGCGAAACCGAGCAAATGGGAAGTAGTGGGCGATATCGATGGCAGCCGGGGGCTACCTTCAATCTTGATCCCCCTGGATCGCCCGGATCGCTATCTCGGCGTTGGTTTCCCGCTGCTCGGCTTCGCGGATAAGGAGAATGCATCCTTTGCTGCAATCTTCAAAGAGAAGGATGGGCGCTTAAGTTTCGAGGACTTCGTGGCCATGCCCTATGGGAGCGATGAGAATATCTGCCGCAGCAGTCCCCGCCCTCCCCTCCCCCCCGTTGCTGGCCAACCCCAACCGGAGAAACCTCAGGAAAGGTATGCCTGCGAAGGGCGAATTCCGGCCCTGGTTCCAACCTTGTGGACACCCGCCCAGCTGAAGGATTACTTGGTGATGGCGGCCACGCAAACGGGTGTCCTTTGGATCATCAGCCTTGAGGATGGCCGGTGCAAGCGCGTGATTGATCTAGGTGACATGGGCGAGAAACTCCAAAAAGCCGAATTGCTCGAACACTTCCTCTTGGCTATGCAGCCGACCTCGGATCAGCGTCTATTAGTTGCCACTTGCGATCCGGTCCTGCTTCGTTTTGCGGAAGGCCTTTATCTTCCCCCTGAAAGCAGCCTGGAAGCCCGTAAGAAAGCCAGGAAGGATTTTCTAACGACCGCCGCCGATTTCAGGACACCAGTATGGTTGAGCATCGATCCTGGTGATTCCTGGAATATCACCAAGGTGGATCCCCCCCTGGGCCTTCCCCAACACGCGTGGGACAACAATATGCTGCAACGCTTTCATTTCATCTTCGATCCCAAAGGAAATGTCGTTTCCAATATGCAAGGCAGCCCCTGGGAGTCGGTCCTCGACGACCATGCCATCGGGACCATGAAAGAGAAAAAACCCCTACCGGAATCCAAGAAGCCCGAACAGCCACAGGTCAAGACTCCTGCAACTCCCACCAAGGAGGCGCCCAAAGCCGCTCCGGTGCTCAAGGGCGCAACTCCCCCCAAGCCGGTTGAACTTGAAGGCGGATCTGGGGCTACCGCGCCTACAGCCAAGCAATAGACGCTTAAACAGGAATCTATCCGTTCAGATTCCTGCCGAGCACCTATACAAAAAAGCAGCTTCCGAGCGAGGTCAAAGATACGGAAGGCTGCGGATTGAAAAAGGAATACGAATGGAATGAAGGGCCGGGTAGCTCGACGACCTAAATGAATAGAGGAGTGGGTTCATCACCCACTCCTCTATTTTTTTCGCGTTCCATTCGCGACATCCGCAGTTCCGTCCTTATTTCGGCGCGATCTCCCGGCTCTTGGCCCAGCGGCTGAAACGGAGCATCTGCTCGGCGAAGGTTTCTTTGGTTTCCAGCGTCACGTCCTTGAGCATGTCGCGGTCGTTCTTCTGATCCACCACTGGCACCAGCTGCGGGAAGACGAAGGCGCGGGCGCGGGGAAGATTCAGGGCGTCCATGCGGCCCTTGGCATCGGCCTGCCAGTCCTTGTTCACCTTGGTGCCGAAGTCCGCGAAGAGCTTCTCCACACCGTCCTTATCGCCGTTGGACTTGAAGGTCTGGAGCTTGACGAGGATCTCTCCGACGCCGTTGCGGGCCTTCTGCACATCATTGATCTGCACGAAGGAATGGCCGTCTTTCTGGGCCAGGGCCACCCCAAAATCCGTGCCTGGCTGCGTCAGGTAATTGAGCACAAGCTGGCGTCCCCGATAGTGGGCTTCGCGGATGGTGTCGCCCTCCACCAGGCCGTTGGCGCGGATCTGGCCGCCCAGGTAGCCCAGGTACATCGCCTTGGCGGCGGTCATCTGGTCTTCGGCGCCCACGGCGCCGATCTCCACCACTTTCGGATCGAAGAACTGGTAGAGCGCCACGCAGTCGGCGCGGCATTCTTCCAGGGCGGAATAGACGCCTCCGATCGCTTTCGCGGGGTCCTGGCCGTTCAGTTTCGCATCGGGCTGGCCCGATCCATGGCCGATGACTTCGTGCATGTAGACGGTCCACTGGCGCGCCAGATCGCCGAACTTCGTCATGGTTTCCTGGTCTTCCGGCAAGTAGAAGGCCTGGATGATCTGCTCTTTCACCTTGGCGCTTTGGGCGCCTTCGATGTTCAGTAGCACCACGTTCTTCGACCCGAACTCTTTACGGATATCGGAATAGTTTGGAAGGTTGTAGGCCGCTGCGCTCATGGGGCCGCTGTCTCCGGTCTCCAGGATCACGTTCACAACGGACGCCACGGGCGGCTCCACCTTGGCGCGCTTCCACAGGTCCGGCCAGGGCATTTTGGCTTCGAAGTAGAGGGCGTTCTGGCTGAGCTTTTCGATCTTGTCAGAATCCGCGCGGAAGCTCACGTTGGCTTCATAGCTGCCGATCACGGCCCGGGGATCTTTGTAGACTTCGTAGAAGCCGTTGAGGTAATCCACGGTGGATTTCGTCTTGAGCCAGGCCACGCTGTGGTCCTTGAAGGATTTTTCGTCGCCGGTCTGGAAATAGGTGATGAGGTCCACCAGCGCTTTCCGCTGGTTCGCGATCGGCTCGAAACGGATCTTTTTCACACCATCCTTGACGACCTCGATCTGCTCGTTGTCCACATAGCCGAGGGCCTTCTCCAGCCAATAGTTCACAAGCTCCAGCTGATCGCCGTAGACGCCGCCGATCTTGAACTCTGCGGCTTCTGCGACCTTCCTGCCTTTCTTGTCCTTCTTCAACTCGAACCGCACATTCAGCTTGCCCTGCAGCTCGGGAGACAAGGCCAGGATCTCCTTTGAGGTGAGGCCTGGGTCGTATAAACCGTTGCTGCTGGTGGCCACGGTGTCCACGCCCGCGACCTGGTTCACCTGGATGGGCTCCACCTTGGCATCGAAGATCTCGGGGCGGAGGCGCGCCAGGTGCCTGGCCAGGCTCTCGCGGCGGAGGTTGAACTCAGCTCCATTTTTCACTGCCTGCTTCGCCGCCTTTTCCAGTTGCTTGAAGGTAAGGAGGCGGGGCACGAATTTCAGATGGCTGTCGTGCCCGTATTGGCCATGGTGGGCCCAAACGAGTTTCAGGTATTCCTCGAGCCCCTCCATGGTGGCGGCATCGATGCCTTCGCCATGGAGATAGATCTGCTCCAGCAGTTCCTTGATCTCGAAGGCGGAGCGATGATTCTGGAAGTAGGCGATGTCATTGCCTGCGATGGCAGCCCGGTACAGGAAATAGGCGTACTTCCGCTGTGAGGCTTTCAGCTTGTCGAAGCCCGGCGCCTCGACCCCCACCACCATGAGATCCCGGCCGCCTTCCCCCAGGCGCTCCAATTCGCCAATGCGATCAGGGCGTGCCGCAGGGGGATTAGGTGCTTGCGCCGGAGACTGCGCCAGCAACATGCTTCCAGCGACGAGCGCGAACAGGAGCTTCGTCTTCATAGTCTCTCCTCTTGCAATTGGCTGCTGTACATCAGTCCGCTGGGTCGGCTGGAGCCGGTTTACCAGCACCTTCACCAAGCGGAATTTCCGCCATGATGGTGTTGCCCGAGCCCTCCTGGCTGCGCATGGCAAGGCGGCCGCCA